>CAMMEG010000097.1 GCA_946495765.1 uncultured Eubacteriaceae bacterium | reverse complement strand
ATATTTATCATAATATCTTTTGTAAGAGAGCCAGATATATATCCATATATTTTGCCTTCTTTATTTATCATAAAAGTAGTTGGAAATGCCCTAATAAAATAATCTTGTAATACTTGACCTGTTTCATCAAAAACTATTGGAAATGTATAACCTTGTTCTTTTATAAAAGATATTATTTCTTCTTTTGATACATCACTATTTAAAGGATATTCTTCAGACTTTGGATTTGCTATACCAAGTATTATTACATCTTCTTTATTAAGTCCATATTCACTATAAAGTTCTTCTATATGAGGCATTTCTATTAAACAAGGGTTGCACCATGTAGCCCAAAAATTAAGAAAAACAACTTTACCTTTATAATCTGATAATGTATGTTCATTACCATATTGGTCAACAAGTGTAAAATCAAATGCTTCTGGCAATTCTTCTATATTTTTTTCAGTACTATTTGCTGTTTCTTTACTTTCTTTTGTTTGTTCTGTTTGATTAGTTTCTTCTTTTGGTTTATTATCATTTTTTTCTTCTTTAGTTTGATTAGTTATAGTATATTGGTTTAAATAACTAGATATACCATTCATATAACCTGTAAAAGTCATTATACCTATTAAAATTAATAAAATACCACTTATTTTAACTGTGTATTTTATAATTTTTTGATTTTGTCTAAAGAAATTTAATATTTTACTTGTAAATAAACCTAATAATAAAAATGGTAGAATAAATCCTAATGAGTAAACTAAAACTAAAATGTTTCCTATAATAGCATTTTTTGAACTAGATGCTAATATTAAAACAGATGACAAAGCTGGACCTACACAAGGAGTCCATGCAAAACTAAATGTAAATCCCATAATAAATGCTATTAACGGATTTATTTGTCTTTTAGTAATATCAAAATTAAATTTTCGTTCTTTCTGTAAAAATTTTAAATCAAAAATTCCTAATTGGAAAAGACCTAATAAAACAATTACTATACCACCTATTTTAGTAAACAATGTTTGATGTTGATTAAAAAATATACCTAACACAGAGAAGGATAAACCTAATAAGAAAAATGTACAGCATATTCCTATTGTAAAACATAATGTATGTAAGAACACTTTTTTTCTGTTATATACAATTGTACCATCGTCTAAAACTTGCTTTGCATTACCTGCTAAATATGTTATATATATTGGTATTAATGGTAAAATACAAGGTGATAAAAATGAAAATATTCCCTCTAAAAATACTAATATAAAACTTATATTGCCTAAAATATCTATGTTATCAAACATACTTTTCCCCTTCTAAATACAATTTATTAGTTTTTCTATAAATTCTCTATCTTTCAATCCATTTATTTTTTCTATAACTTTTTTATTTTTGATAATTACCATTGAAGGTACACTCATTATACCAAATTTTATAGCTATATCTGGACTATTTTCTATATCAACTTTTCCTATAGTAATATTATTATTTTCTTCTTCTATTTCTTTTAATATGTTCTCTAAAACTTTACAAGGGCTACACCAAATAGCTCCAAATTCTAAAATAACTAAATCATTATTATTAATGTATTCATCATAGTTATTTAAGCTAATATTTACTATCATAAAATAACCCTCCTTTTTAATTTATAATATTTTCTAATTTTAAGTTAGGGTAAGCATTTAAGTCTAAATTTGCAAAATTATCTTTTAAGTATTCAAAATATCCAGCACATCCTATCATAGCTGCATTATCTGTACATAATTTTAAACTAGGTACACATAATTTTATACCTTCTTTATCACAAGCATTTTGAATACTTTGTCTTAAAAACGAATTTGCAGAAACACCCCCAGCTAAAGCTAATATTTTTAAGTTATTTTCCTTACAAGCTTTTATTGTTTTAAATACTAAAACATCAGCAATTGCTTGTTGAAATGATGCTGCTAAGTCTTCTTTTTTAAAAGGAGTATTAGTCATATTACTTTTATTAACAAAGTTTAAAACAGCAGATTTTAAACCACTAAAACTAAAATCATAATTATCTGTATCAATCATTACTCGTGGTAAATCTATTGCATATTTATTTCCTAGTTTTGCCAGTCTATCTATCTCAGGACCTCCAGGATATTTTAATCCAATTGTTCTAGCTACTTTATCAAAAGCTTCACCACAAGCATCATCTCTAGTTTTACCTAATATTTTAAACTTACCATAGTCTTCTACACATACTATATGCGTATGTCCACCAGATATTACAAGACTTATAAAAGGTGGTTCTAATTCTTTATCCTCTATATAGTTAGCATATATATGACCTTCTATATGATGTACAGGTACTAAAGGCTTTTTTAATGTATATGCTAAAGATTTTGCATAACTAACTCCTACTAATAATGCTCCTACAAGACCTGGACCATAAGTAACTGCAATGGCATCTATATCATTAAGAGTTTTATTGGCTTGTTCTAGTGCTTCATCTAAAACAATATCTATTACTTCTATATGTTTTCTAGACGCTATCTCTGGTACAACTCCACCAAAAGCTCTATGTATATCGATTTGTGAAGATATAACATTAGATAAGACTTCTCTTCCATTTTTCACAATAGCAATAGATGTTTCATCACAAGAACTTTCAATAGCTAATATAATTATGTCTTTTTTATTATCTTCCATATTATAACCTTTCCATAATAATCTAAAGATTGTTTTTATGTTTTATTATATCAATAATTATATAACAAATCAATAATTTTTAGTATAGTATAGTGAATTAATTGACCATATTAAAAATTTTTTTATACACTAATATTTATAATAAATATAATTTGTTTATAACATTATTTAATAATGTATAATTAAAATTTATTTTTTAATATCATTATGTTAATTTCTATATAAGTTAAAGTAAATAAAATAAATATTCATTAATAATCTAAAATTTATTAATTTGAATATAATACTTTTGCCATTTCTAGACGTACTTCGTTTTTATCAATATCATTATTTGTGTAACAGTATAAATCAAAACCGATAGGTATAAATCCCATCTTATGATAAAATTCTATAGCATTACGACTGCAAGTTTGTGTTTCAAGTACTATTATTCGTGCATTATCACGAATGCCTATTTCAATAGCTTTATTTATTAATAATTTTCCAATACCTTGTTTACGAAAATTTTTAAATACTAACAAATTTGTTATTCGAAATCTATTATTCCAGGTTTCCAAAGAACATTCTATTACACCAACAAGTTGTTTATTTATAAATGCACCAAGTACAATAGGATTTTCTACCCACTCATTAAAAAGGTAATCAATAAATGACTTTTCAACAACTGTCTCATATTTATGGAATACAAGTTTAAAATCCCATTTTTGGACTTCAAATGAATAATATCCATCTGTATAATATGAAAAATGTAATTCATAATTTTTCCATTTTTCTTTATCTAATTCTTTAACTTCTATCATAAACTTTCTCCTAATTTTATTATGTTTTTATAGAAATGTAAATGGTAATCATTTTACCACAATATTATAAATAATTCAATAATTTTAATAAGATTATTTTAAAAATTATTGAAAAGTACTTTTAAAATATAAAATATAAATATAGCTTTAAAATTTAAGATTAATAAGTATTTATAAAAATATATTAATTAAGTTTTGTTTATTTAGTTAATAAAAATCATTGATAAATACAATTTTAGATGATATAATTTTTAAAGAATTAATAAAGAAATATTTTTAGAAAGGTTAAATTATGTCTAATATTAATAATATAGAAGAAATAAATAAAAGAAGAATTTTTGGTATAATATCTCATCCTGATGCTGGTAAAACAACTTTAACAGAAAAATTACTTTTGCATGGTGGAGCTATAAGAGAAGCCGGAGCTGTTAAAGCTAGACGAGGTCGTTCTGCTAGGTCAGACTGGATGGAAATAGAAAAGCAAAGAGGTATTTCTGTAACTTCGTCTGTTATGCAATTTGAATATAACAATAAAAAAATATCCATTATGGATACTCCAGGTCATAATGACTTTGGTGAAGATACTTATAGAATATTGACTTCTGTTGATAGTGCTGTTATGGTTATAGATGCAGCAAAGGGTGTAGAAACTCAAACTAAAAAACTTTTTAAAGTTTGCAGTATGAGAAAAATACCTATATTTACATTTGTAAATAAACTGGACAGAGAGGCAAATCCTCCTTTGGATCTTTTAGAATCTTTAGAAGAGGCTTTAGAACTTCCTTCTGTTGCTGTAACATGGCCTATTGGTAGTGGTTCTATATTTGAAGGTATATATGATAGAATGGAGAATAAAGTATATCTTTTTAAAACAAATGAGATTATTGAGTTATCTAATAAAGGAGTATATGATGAAAAATTAGATAACATACTATTACCAGAAAATTTAGAAAACTTAAGAATGGATATAGAGTTGTTAGATGGAGCTGGTAATGAATTTGATTTAGATTT
This sequence comes from uncultured Eubacteriaceae bacterium, assembly GCA_946495765.1. GTDB lineage: Bacteria > Bacillota > Clostridia > Lachnospirales > CAG-274 > Tyzzerella. The sequence goes on along the minus strand of CAMMEG010000097.1, from coordinate 1,883 downwards.
AATATTAAAAGGTAATCTTTCTCCTGTTTTCTTTGGAACAGCACTTTCTGATTTTGGAGTTACAGTATTTTTAGAACACTTTTTAAAAATATCCCCACCTCCTTCTAATAGAAAAACTACTACAGGTTCTGTAAGTCCAACTGATGAATTTTTTAGTGGATTTATATTTAAAATACAAGCTAATATGAATCCAGCTCATAGAGATAGATTAGCATTTTTAAGAATATGCTCTGGTACTTTTGAAAGAGGTATGACTGTTACGTTATCTAGAACAGGTAAACAATTTAAATTAAATCAATCTACACAACTTATGGCAAATGAACGAGAAACAATAGACATAGCTTGTGCTGGAGATGTTATTGGTATATATGACTCTGGTAACTATCAAGTTGGTGATACATTAACCAATTGTAATGAAAAAATATTTTTCGAACCTTTACCAACTTTCCCACCAGAACTTTTTATGAAAGTTAGACCAATAAATACTATGAAAGCTAAACATTTTCAAAAAGGTGTAGACCAGTTAGCTCAAGAAGGAGCTATACAAGTTTATAAAAATGAATTTAATGAAGTAATACTAGGTGCAGTTGGCCAACTACAATTTGAAGTTTTTGAACATCGTATAAAAAATGAATATAATTCTGATATAAGAATGGAACCTATTAGTTTTACTGTTGCTAGATGGGTAAAATCTGATGATATAGAAAAATTAAAAGAATTTCAAAACTCTAGATGTACATTGGTTTTTGACCATTTTAATCGCCCTATTTTATTATTTGCTAATCAATATACTTTAGACACTTTTATAGAAAGAAATCCTAATTTAACGCTTGTAGATGCTTTAAATGTACAAACACAATTATAAATTATATTTGACTAATAGTTATTTATTACATTTTATTTATAATAAATAATTATTAGTTATTAGTTTATAATATTATATAAATTTATTTTTAAATACTATTGATTTTTTATCTAATTTATAGTATTATATAAGAATAATTATTAACAAGGAGGTACTTTATATGAAACTTCTTATAGAAAACTTAAAAAATAATAATTTGAAAGTTACTCCTCAAAGATTAACTATTTATAACTATTTATATAATAATCATATACACCCTAGTGCAGAGACTATATATAACAACATTAAAGAGCAAAATCCTACTATTAGTCTTGCAACAGTTTATAAAACATTAAAATCATTAAAAGACTCTGGACTTGTACAAGAAATTAATGTTGGTGAAGATAGTTTTAGGTATGATGTACAAATTATTCCCCATTCTCATATAATTTGTACAAAATGTAATAGTATAATAGATTATTTTTCTAAGGATAACTTTATTAATGAAATTCAAGATAAAATTGCTAAAGAAACTGATTTTGAATTAAACTCTAATCAAATGTATTTTTATGGAGTTTGCAAACATTGTTTAAATAAGTAGTTATTAGATATAATAAGGTGTAGGATTTATCCTACACCTTATTATAAATCTAAAAAGTTATACTCTGTTATTTCATTTAAAAAAATCTCAGTATCTTGTTTTAAATATATACAACAGGCTAATCTTATGTTTTGATTTAATTCATATTTTGATAGTTTTATTTTATCTAAGCTAGTTGGTTGTTCTACTCCTTTTAATGCTTTAACTTTACAGTTACCACATCTACCTTTTGCTCCACAAGGGAATATAAAATTTATATTTTCATTTTTTATAATCTCCTTTAAATTAGTTCCTTCTTTACATTTTATATGATATACATTTTCTTTTGTATTTATCTTTAAATTAATCATTAGCAATCTCCCTAATTCATACTTTTTAAGTATATTATATAACATATTAAAATATATATCAATATAATTTTAAATATTAATATCTTTA
>CAMMEG010000096.1 GCA_946495765.1 uncultured Eubacteriaceae bacterium | reverse complement strand
CCGCCGACACGAGGATTTTCAGTCCTCTGCTCTACCGACTGAGCTATCTGGGCTTGTTTAACAACAAAATTAATTATAAATTATATTTATAAATATGTCAATACTTTTTTTAAAAAATTTTAATTTTTTAAATTTTTAAAAAAATTTGACCTTTTTATAGCTTTATAATATAATAATAAATTAATAGTTACTATATATTGGAGGAAATTATGGAACTTTTAGACAATCTAAAAGATATTATTTTAAATGCAAAAAGTTTTGAAAAAAGTAAAAATTATTATTTTGAAAATCATATTTGTGAAAAAACAGGAAATAATATAAAAGTAAATTTAGATTTTAAGCTTTCAAATGAAAACAATGATAAAATTATGAAATTTGGTATATGTAATCAATGTAAAAAAGGGTTTTATTATTACGATTTTGAAAGTAAATCACTTTAAACACTTAGGAGGAAATTTATTATGGAAAATGAAAATAACAACCTATCTCAAACCGGTAATTTTATACATAATTATATACAATCAGATTTAGAGGGAAACCTTAATAAAATTCACACTAGATTCCCACCAGAGCCTAATGGATATCTTCACATAGGACACGCAAAAAGCATATGCCTTAATTTTGGTCTTGCTAAACATTATGGTGGAAAATGTAATCTTCGTTTTGATGATACAAACCCTGCTAAAGAAGATGACGAGTTTGTTAGCTCTATAAAGGAAGATATTAAATGGCTAGGATTTGATTGGGAAGATAGACTTTATTTTGCATCTAGCTATTTTGAAAAAATGTATGATTGTGCAATAGAACTTATTAAAAAAGGTAAAGCCTTTGTTTGTGACTTAACTGCAGAACAAATTAGAGAAAAAAGAGGTACTTTAAATACTCCTGGAGAAGAAAGCCCTTATAGAAATCGTTCTACTCAAGAAAATTTAGACCTTTTTGAAAGAATGAGAAAAGGAGAATTTAAAGATGGCGAAAAAACTTTAAGAGCAAAAATAGATATGTCATCTCCTAATATAAATATGCGTGACCCTGTTATATATAGAATAGCTCACATACCTCATCACAAAACTGGTAATGAATGGTGTATATATCCTATGTATGACTTTGCTCACCCATTAGAAGATGCATTTGAAGAAATTACACACTCTATTTGTACAATGGAATTTGAAGACCACCGTCCTTTATATGATTGGTTTATAAATGAACTAGATTTTAAAATAAAACCACGACAAATAGAATTTGCTAAACTTAATTTATCTAATACTATTATGGGTAAAAGATATTTAAGACAACTTGTAGAAGAAGGCAAAGTAGATGGATGGGATGACCCACGCCTCGTTACTCTTTCTGGTATAAGAAGAAGAGGATATACACCTGAGTCTATAAGAAATTTTTGTAATATGGTTGGAATATCAAAAGCTTCAAGTGTTGTAGATACTGCTCAGTTAGAATACTGTATAAGAGAAGATTTAAAGTCTAAAGTAAATGTTGTTATGGCTGTTCTAGACCCTATTAAAGTAGTTATAACAAACTATCCAGAAGATAAGGAAGAAGCCTTAACTATTGAAAATAATCCTGAAAATGAAGAATTAGGTACAAGAGAAGTTATGTTTTCTCGTGAGCTTTATATAGAAAGAGATGATTTTTTAGAAGATGCTCCTAAAAAATTTTTCCGTCTCTCTGTAGGTAAAGAAGTTCGACTAAAAGGTGCTTACTTTATAATGTGTAATGAAGTTATAAAAGATGAAAATGGCAATATTATAGAACTTAGATGTACTTATGACCCAGAAACCAAAAGTGGTTCTGGATTTACTGGACGTAAAGTAAAAGGAACAATACATTGGGTATCTACAAAACACGCTGTTAAAGCTACTGTCAATTTATATGATAGTCTTGTTATCCCATCAAAAGAGGATGAAAAAGAGCTTATAGAAAATGAAAATTCTCTAGTTATATTAAATAACGCTTATATAGAACCTTCTATTCTTTTAGCAAATAAAATGGATAGATTTCAATTTATAAGAAATGGTTATTTTATAGCAGACAGTAAATATTTTAATAAAGACAATCTTGTTTTTAATAGAATTGTTTCTTTAAAAAGTTCTTTTAAACCTTGATTTTTATAGATTAAATTTTTAAGAGGTGGCAATTTTTATGAAAAGCTTAAAAACCTATCGCTTTGTAAACTTATACTTACCTGTTATGCTAGAACAAACACTTTCTACTGTATCTACAATGCTTGGAACAATGATGGTTAGTGGGCTTGGCACTGCTGTTAGTGCTGGAGTTGGTATGGTAGACCAGATAAATTTTGTTTTTATGAATATTTTAACTTGTATAGCAACAGGTATTACTGCTATTGTTTCTCAATGTATAGGTAAAGGTGATATAAAAAAAGCACAAGATTGTGCTAGTCATTCTATTACCATATCTATATATGCATCAATTATTATAAGTGCATTTCTTATGATATTTAGAACACCTCTTTTAAATGTTCTTTTTGGAAAGGCTGAACAAGCTGTTTTAGACTCTGCTAGTATATATTTATTTTTTACGTCTATATCTTTGCCCTTACTAACATTATTTAATGTTTTTACTGGTATAAGACGTGCAACTGGAGATAATTTAAGTCCTCTTATAGGTGCTTTTTTGTCTAATATTTTTTATGTAATAATTACAGTTTTTTGTATAAAATTTTTAAAACTTGGTATAAGCAGTGTTGGCTTTGGACTTTTAGCCTCTCGCCTTATATCAAGTTCAATACTTCAATTTTTTGTTTATTTTAAACCTCGAATGTTAAAAATGCCTAAACCAACTTTAAAAGTAAGCTATAATATACTAAAACCTGTTTTAGATATTGCTATACCAAATTCTGTTGATGGAATTATATTTAATGGTGGCAAACTTTTAGTTCAAGTATTTATGTCTGGTATGGGGACTGCTTCACTATCTGCAAATACTATTTGTAATTCTATATCAAATTTTATACAGTTGCCAGGCAAAACATTTCAGGTTACTTGTGTTCCATCTACAGGAAATGCTTATGGTACTGGAGATATGGAAAGAACAAAAAAGGTTATACTAAGCCAAACTTTAGGTGCTAGTATATCCCAACTTATAATGAATGTTATATTTTACATATTTTGTAGCAAAATATATATACTGTATACAAACGATACACAAGTTTTAGAATATTCTCATAATCTTATTAATAGTTTTTTAATTTTAAGTCCTATTTTTTGGGCTACTTCATTTATGACTCCTAGTGCTTTAAGAGCAACTGGTGATGCAAAATTTACTATGCGTGTATCTGTTATAAGTCTTATAATATTTAGAATATTCCTTTCTTGGCTTTTAGGAGTATATTTTAATTTTGGTATTTATGGTATATGGATTAGTATGTATATTGATTGGATATTTAGGTCTATATTCTATTTTTCAAGAATTTTTTCTAAAAAATGGCATGCTAAAAATATGTAAGATTTAATCTTGGAGGAAATATGAAAAACAAAAGAAAGAATAAAAAACGAAAGAAAAAAAGCCTTTTAAAAAGATTTTTTAGAATAGTTTTTTCTATACTTACAGTATATTTTATAGGGGTAGTAGGTTTTTTTGTATATGCTTATATGACAAATGACCCATCTAATAATAATGATAGCTTTGTAAATAAAGTTGTAAATAAAGTCACTCCTCAAACCCCTGAAAGAACTTTGGCTCTTATAGCCTGTACAGATGATGAAGAAGGAAGAACAGACGGTATAATGCTTGTGGATTATAACTCTGTTAATAATCAAATATCCGTAGTTTCTATACCTCGTGATACAAAGGTTAATATTCCACTAGATATGTGGGAAATTATGGTACAAAATGAACCTCTTATAGCTAATGATGACCCTTCTTTTAAAAAAATAAATTCTATACCAAACTATGGTAGAGAACAAGGTATGGAATTTTTGGAAAGATATTTAGAGGATTTGCTTGATGTAGAAATAGATTATTATGCACATTTTAACCTTGAAGGTTTTAGATATATAATAGACTCTATTGGGGGTATAGAGTTTGACGTACCTATGAGAATGAAATATTCAGACCCAATGCAAAACTTATATATAGATTTACAACCAGGAGTACAACTTTTAGATGGTGATAAATCAGAACAACTTTTACGTTTTAGAAAAGATAACTATAATAGAGGTTATACACGAGGTGATTTAGAAAGAATAGAAGTTCAACAAGAATTTATGAAAGTATTTTTTGAAAAGATAGTTAGTTTAGATTCTATTATATCTAATCCTAAAGCATATTTTACAACTTTAACACAATACGTAGACACAAATTTTGGTATATCCGATGCTTTAAAGTATGTAAATGAAATAAAAGAAATAGATGTTGCTAACACTCAAACTTATACTTTACCTTGTACAACTGAAACTATAAGTGGTGTATCATTTGTAATAGTTGATGAACAAGAGGTAAAAGACTTTTCATATGAAGTATTTAAAAAACCTACTATAAATCCAGAGGATATTGTATATGAAGATAGCTTTGATAAATCTATACAGGTATTAAATGGAAGCTATACTTCTGGCTTAGCTGGTAAAACTCGTGACCTTTTACAAAATAATGGATATATTGTAGGTAATATAGGAGATTCTTTAGATAACAAATCTAAAGAAACCAAAATCTATGTTGCTAATATTGGTCAAGGCAATGATTTACAAAAGTTTTTTACAAATTCCAAAATAGTAGTCAATCCTCAAAGAGTAGAAGAATTTGACTATGATATAACTATTGTTATTGGTACAGAAGATGTATTAAAAGAAAATATATCTGAAACTTCTGAAAATAACTATATTTCTCCTGATAATACAAACTAAATCAATTTTTTTTGATACTTTATATCAAAATAAACAATCTATTCCTATTATTTTTCTTGGATATTATTGTAATTTAAAAATTGCAATAGGTTTAAAATAAAAAGTAAGTTTATAAATTTTATCTTGAAAAATAAAGTCATAGCTTAATTTAAAGAGTTAAAATATAGCCACTACAAAAGTAGTGGCTATTTATTTTAAAATGATTATTATAATAATATTTTTTTATTCTTGTATACTCTTGACAAAATAAATATATTAATACATACTAATGATAAATAATATACTTTAAAAGTTATATATGAAAAACAATTTATTAATTAAGGTGATAAAATGAAAAAAATATTAGCTATTATAGGTGGTGGAGCTGTCGGGCTTACAGCTGGTATTCACGCCTATAATATGTCAAAAGGTAATATAAACATAGTAATACTTGAAAAAATGGATAGAGTAGGTAAAAAAATATTAGCAACTGGAAATGGACGTTGTAATTTTACTAATATATATTCCACATATGAAAATTATTATGGAAAAGATAAACTTTTTACTAAATATTTTTTAGATAGATTTTCTGCTAAAGATACAATAGATTTCTTCTATAACTTAGGTGTATTACACACTATTTTAGAAGATGGAAAAGTATATCCTTATAGTGAACAAGCCTCTTCTATATTAGATGCTCTTAGAAATAAAATAGATAGTTTAAAAATCTCTGTAAAAACAGAGTTTGAAGTAAAGTGTTTAAATATAAAAAAGGACAAGTTTAAAATAGTATCTAATAAAGGTGAAAGTATTTTAGCAGATAAAATAATATTTGCAACTGGTGGCACTGCTAGTCAAAACTTAGGGTCTAATGGTAGTGGTATTAAAATATTAAAGTCTTTAGGACATACTTGTACAAAGCTTACCCCTGCTCTTGTTCAATTAAAAACTCCTCCAGAAAAAGTAAAATCATTAAAAGGTATAAAAATAACTGGCAATTTAAAAATGTATAGTAATAATAATTTTTTAAAAGAGGAATATGGAGAAATATTATTTACAGACTATGGAATATCTGGACCTCCAGTCTTTCAATTATCTACCCTATTTGCTAGATACAATAATTTAATTGGTTATATAGACTTTATGCCTAACTTTTCAGAAGAAGAAGTTTTTAAAATATTAAAAGATAGAAAAAAAATATTAAATTACACAAATATGGAAAACTATTTTAATGGTCTTTTAAATAAACGTTTAGGTAATATTATAGCTAAAAATAGTGGTATACAAAAGTTATCTTTTTTAGTAAAAGATTTGACAGATGATATATTAAAAAATATGACTGATCTTATAAAAAATTATAAACTTGAAATTTTAGATACTAATGGATTTAATAATGCTCAAGTTACAGCTGGTGGAATAAATACTGATGAATTTAACAATAAAACATTAGAATCTAAAATAATAAAAGGACTTTTTTGTGCTGGAGAAATATTAGATGTAGTTGGAGATTGTGGTGGATTTAATTTACAATGGGCTTGGTCATCTTCCTATGTTTGTACTGAAGCTTGTGTAAAATCTATGATTTAGAAAGGTAAAAAAATGATAAGAATATCA
>CAMMEG010000095.1 GCA_946495765.1 uncultured Eubacteriaceae bacterium | reverse complement strand
TCTATAATATCACCTTTTTGTAAAAAGTTACAGTATTTTTTTATATTTTTTAATATCATTAACACTATAATATAAAATATATTATTAAATATAATTAAACTACTGTTTGATAAAAAAACATAAATAAACTTTTTAATTTTCCTTGAAAAATAGTAATAGTAATTTTTAACAACAAGTATAAAAAATTATTAATTATATTTTATATTAACTATTAATAAATCATTTTTAACAATATGTTAATAATCTTAAGATACTTTTAAAATAAAACTTAAGATTATTAACATATTTATAATTGTATATTATTGTATATTAATATTTATTCTTCATTATTATTTTTTATATCTATCATAAGTTCGTCTAATTGTTTTTTATCCACAAAATTAGGAGCATCAGCTAAAGGGCAAGAAGCATCTTTTACTTTAGGAAAAGCTATAACATCTCTTAAACTATCACTATTAGATAAAAGCATTACTATTCTATCAAGACCTAAAGCAAGTCCACCATGAGGAGGTGCTCCATATTTAAAGGCCTCTATTAAAAATCCAAATCTTTCATTAGCATCTTCTTCGCTAAATCCTAAACATTTAAACATCTTCTCTTGTAAATCACTTTGATATATTCTAAGGCTACCACCACCTAACTCATAACCATTTAAAACTAAATCGTAAGCTATAGCTCTTACTTTTTCTGGATTTGTTTCTAATAAATGAATGTCTTCTTCCATAGGCCTAGTAAATGGATGGTGTTTTGCCACAAATCTTTTTTCTTCTTCATCATATTCAAAAAGAGGAAACTCAGTAATCCATAAGAATTTATAATTATCTTTATTAGTAAGTTCTAATCTTTTAGCCATTTCAAGTCTTAATGCACCTAAAGCATCAAAAACAATGTTATCTTTATCAGCACAAATTAAAATTAAATCTCCTTTTTCTGCTTCAAAAGCATTAGCTATTTCTTTAAGCTTATTATCATCAAAAAATTTACCTATACTTGTTTTAAATGTACCATCTTCATTTAATCCAACCCACGCTAGTCCTTTTGCTCCATAAGTTTTAGCAAGTTCTACAAGACTATCTATTTGTTTTCTAGGCATAGATACACAACCTTTAGCATTTATACCTCTAACGCTACCTCCAGCTTGTATAGCATTTTCAAATACTCCAAATTCGCTACCAGCTACAATGTTAGTAATATTGTTAAGTTCCATATCAAATCTAATGTCTGGTTTATCTGAACCAAAGCGTTCCATAGCTTCTTTATAAGTCATTCTTTCAAAAGGTATTTTTATATCTATTCCTTTTGTTTCTTTTAATATAATTTGCATAAGTCTTTCGTTTAAACTAATTATGTCTTCTTCGTCAACAAAAGAAAGTTCCATATCTATTTGTGTAAATTCTGGTTGTCTATCTGCTCTTAAATCTTCGTCTCTAAAGCATTTTACTATTTGAAAGTATTTATCAAATCCAGACGCCATTAAAAGTTGTTTAAATATTTGTGGAGATTGAGGAAGTGCATAAAATTCTCCTGGGTGTACACGACTTGGGACAAGATAGTCTCTAGCACCTTCTGGTGTAGATTTTGTTAAAACTGGTGTTTCTATTTCTAAAAATCCTTCTTTATCTAAAAATCTTCTAACTGATTGAGCAATATTATGTCTTAAAATTAAGTTTTTAGCAACACTAGGACGTCTAAGGTCTAAATATCTATATTTAAGTCTTAAGTCTGTACTTACGTTTACACTATCTTCAATTTGAAAAGGTGGTGTTTGAGCTTCTGATAAAATTTCCATTTCATCTATTAAAACTTCTACCTTACCGGTTTCCATATCTGGGTTAATGTTTTCTTCTGTTCTGGCTAATACTTTACCTTTAATAGCTATAACATATTCTGGTTTAAGTTCTTTGTCTTTTTTAATAACATCTTCTGTGTTAATATCTTGATTAACAACTGCTTGTACAATCCCTGTTCTATCTCTTAATAAAATAAAAGAAAAGTGGCTAAAAACACGTTTACGGCTAACCCAACCCATAAGAGTTACTTCTTTACCAATCATATTTTCCTTTATCTCTCCACAATAGTTTGTTCTTTTAAAGCCTTTCATTTTTTACCTCCATTATTTATTAATAATTTCTGTTTCTAAATTAGATAATTCTATCTCTCTTTGTTCACTTTTATCCATATCTTTTAAATTTACTTTATTAGTTTCTATTTCATTATCACCAATTATTATAACATACTTAGAATTTATTTTATCTGCATATTTAAGTTGAGATTTTACACTTCTTCTAACTATGTCATACTCTACGTATATTCCTTTTTGTCTAAGATTATATGCCATTTGTTGAGCCTTTTCAAATCCTAAATCTCCCATAGAACCTATATATATTAAAGGTCTATTTTCTTCTTCTATTTTTATACCTTGTTCTTCCATAAGTATAAGTAAACGTTCCATACCTATGGCAAATCCAACAGCTCCAGTAGATTGTCCACCACATTCTTTTATAAGGTTATCATATCTTCCACCACCACAAATTGTACTTTGAGAACCTAATTTTTCAGATTTACAAACAAATTCAAATACTGTTTTTGTATAATAATCTAACCCACGGACAATTTTAGGGTCTATTTCATAAGGTATATTCATTATATCTAAATATTTTTTTAAACTTTCAAAATGATTTTTACATTGTTCATCTAAACTTTCAATTGTAGTAGGTGCTTTTTCTAAGGCTTTTTTACAATTAGGGTTTTTACAGTCTAATACTCTAAGAGGATTTTTTTCATATCTTTCTTTACAGTCTTCACATAAATTTTCAAGTCTAGTTTCTATAAAAGATTTAAGCTTTTGATTATATACTTTTCTACATTCATTACCACCTAAACTGTTTAATTTTAATACTACATCTTTAATTTTAAGCCTTTTTAAAAGTTCATAAACAAAAGATATAACCTCAGCATCACAACTTGAATCAAAAGACCCAAATATCTCAACACCAAATTGATGAAATTGTTTAAACCTTCCAGCTTGATTTCTTTCATCTCTAAAAGATGGTGATATATAATAAAGTTTTGTAGGCTGTACATCGGCGCTTAAGCTATTTTCAAGATATGCTCTAACTGTGCCCGCAGTACTTTCTGGCTTTAGAGCGTATTCTCGCCCTCCTCTATCTTTAAATGTAAACATTTCTTTTTGAACAACATCAGTTGTTTCTCCAACTCCACGTTCAAAAAGGTTTTTATATTCAAACATAGGTGTTCTTATTTCTTGTATACCAAAATTTTTACAAATTTGTCTTATTTCATTTTCCAAAAATTGCCATTTATAACTATCTTTTCCAAAAATATCATTAGTTCCTTTTGGTCTTTTTATTTTCATCTATATCTTCCCTTCTATTATTTCTCTTTTTCTTTTTACCATTTCATCTATACGATTTATATATTCATCTACACTCTTTACATTAAAAACTCTTTTTATAAGATTATTTTCTTCAAAATAAAATTTACTTGTAGCACCTGCACCAAAAGAAATAATAGTTTGTTTTTCTTCCATTATTTGTATATTATAAAAACACTCTAGTCCCTCTTTACAATAGCCTACATTTTCAAAATTTCCTATCATATTTTTTTGTCTATACATATAATATGGATACATATTCATTTTTTCAGCATAATCTTTACTTATATTTATCATTTTTTCCATTTCATAAAAAGAACTAGGATTAAAACTTTCTATATTTTCATTAAGTCTTGAGGCTCTTTTTAAAGCTAAAGTATGGACTGTTAGACTTTCTGGATTTAATTTATAAAGTTTATCCATAGTGTATATAACCTCTTTAGATGTTTCATTTGTAAGCCCTAAAATAATGTCTGTATTTATATTATTATGTCCCTCTTCTCTAGCCATATAAAAAGCATTTAAAAAGTCTTCTTCTAAATGATTTCTACCAATAAGTTTTAAAGTTTTATCATTCATAGTCTGAGGGTTTATAGATATTCTAGTAGCATTAAAATCTTTCATAGCTTTTAATTTTTCTCTAGTTATAGTGTCAGCTCTTCCTGCTTCTATTGTGTACTCTACTAAAGGACTGTTAAAATTATCATCTATCATTTTTAAAAATCTATAAAATTGAGTTTCATTTAAAGAAGAAGGTGTTCCCCCACCTATATATATACTTTCTATTTGATGACTATTAACATAATCTTTTATAGCTAATATTTCTTTTTCTAAACAATCTAAGTATAAATCAACTTTTTTAGTATATTGATTAAGATTAAATGAAGTAAAAGAACAGTATATACATCTTGTTGGACAAAATGGTATACCTAAATATATAGAAATTTTATTTTTATTATTATTTTTTAATATATTTTTTTCTATTTTTGCTATATCTATTGCTAAATTAATTTTTTCATCTGTTGCTAAGTACTTTTCTTTTAATAATCTTTTTATATCTTCTGTAGAAAAACCTTGTTCTAACATTTCATTTATTTTTTTAGTAGGTCTAACACCTGTTAATATTCCCCATGGCATATTTAATGGTCTTATTTTTTGAATAGCTTCAAATACAGTTAGTTTTACTATTCTCTTTTTTTCATTAGAGAATCCATCTTCTTGTATATTTTCTAGACTATTTTTACAAAAAATAATCTCTTTATTATCTTTATATATTTTACAAATGGACATATTTTCTTGAATACTACTTTTTATAACTATATCATCATTTGAAATTTGTTCTATTTGCGTTATTTTTTCTCCAAAGTAAAATAATTGAATAACTGAAAGTACCTCATCTAAATATTTATGTTCTACAATATAATACATATTAAACCAACTTTCTAATATTCATACATATTACCCATATATGGATTAATATTTTTTTCTATTTGTATTGTAGTTTTATTACCATGCCCACAATAAACTACTGTTTCATCCGGAAGCTCTTTAAGTCTATTAATAGATTTTATTAAATCTGAAGAGTTGCCATAAGGAAAGTCAGTTCTTCCAATAGAACCATAAAACAATGTGTCTCCAGAAAAAAGTATATTTTCTTTTTCAAAATATAAACACATACCTCCTGGAGTATGACCTGGCGTTTTTATTACTTTAAATGATAAGTCTTCTCCAAATTTAAAAATTTCATTATCTTTTAATGTTATATCTGCTTTTAACTCTATATTTTTATTTATCATATTAGACAGATTATTTTTAGAGTTTTCAATTAAAATTTCCTCTCCTTCGCATATAACAATAGGAGTGTTATAATTTTCTTTTATTTCTTTACAAGCACCTATATGATCAAAGTGACCGTGGGTTAAAACTATATATTTTAAGTTTAGTTTTTCTTTTTCTATTTTAGCTATAAGCCTATCTGCATCAGCACCTGGGTCTATTATTATAGAATCATTTGTATTATCTTCTATAGCAAAATAACAATTTTGCATCATCATTCCACCGACTATTTCCACTTTAACTTTCATAATTTCCTCCTAAAATAATTTATCACTATCTAAAAGAATAGTTATAGGTCCATCATTTATAAGTTCTACTTGCATATTGGCTCTAAATATACCTGTTTCTACTTTTTCATAGTTTTCTTTAACATATGCTATAAAATCATTAAATATTTTTTCTGCCCTATCTGGTTTTGCACCACCTGTAAAACTTGGACGTCTCCCCTTTCTAACATCAGCATAAACAGTAAAATTAGGTACAATTAAAAGTTCTAAATCTAAATCTTTCATGGATAAATTAAGTTTATCATCATTGTCTTCAAATATTCTAATATTTATAATTTTATCACACATATATTTAAAAGTATCTATATTATCTGTATCATTAACTGCCACAAGTGCTACTATCCCTTTATCTATTTTTCCTACAATTTCATTATTTATATCTACTTTAGCTTTGCAAACTCTTTGTAAAACAACTCTCATATCTCCTCCTATGTAGTAACTCTTTGTATATCATAAATACCTTTAATACTTTTTATTTTATTTGAAAGATGTTCAAGTTCAGATTTATCACCTATTACAACAGTTACATCCATAATAACTTCTGTTTTAATAGTTCTTGCATTAATATTTTTAAGCGACACTTTTTCGTCTGTAAATACTTTTGTTATATCCACTAAAAGACCTAATCTATCTTCACCTAATATTCTAAGATCAGCAGAAAATTCTTTACCTTTACTTTCTTCTAAACTCCAATTAGCATCTACTAATCGTTTTCTATCATCTTCTAATAAATTTATTATATTAATACAATCTGTTCTGTGTATAGATACTCCTCTTCCTTTAGTTATAAATCCTACTATTTCATCTCCAGGTACTGGACTACAACATTTAGAAACTCTAGCATCTAGACCAGCTATACCGTGTATAATAATACCTGAATTATTTTTACGCTTTCTTACAAATTCACTACTCACATTAGAATTTGATATTATTTCTGCTGTTTCTTTTATAATTTCTTCAGCTGTTTTAT
>CAMMEG010000094.1 GCA_946495765.1 uncultured Eubacteriaceae bacterium | reverse complement strand
GCTAGTCGAGGTGACCAAATATTAAATGCTAATTCTTTTAAAAATCAAGGATTTAGTAACGTTTTATATGAAGAAGATTTATCTAAAGACACTCTTATAGAAAACATATATTATTTGTCAAAACAACAAACAATATATATAAATACTATGAATACTTCTTCATTAAATAATTCCATTGATAAAATTTTAGAACAAATAGAATTTTTATGTAAAACTTAATTTTTCAATAAAACATATATAATCCTGTATTTAACACGTAGACTAAAAACGCTGTACATGCCATAAATATAGACATTTGCAGCGTTTTTAATTTGATTTTAAAGTTTAGTAACCTTACTTTTATTTTGAATTCCCTTCAGTTTGAATAAAATCTCATGTCAAGCTTACTTTCCTTTTAGTTTTATTTCCAAAAAGCGATAAACTAAAAGAATTACAAAATAGGTTAGAAAGTGTGCTAGGATACTCTATTTCTATCCAATATTACGAACCTTGCTAAATCTATTCAACCTTAACCTTGCTATTGAAATAATCCAAAACCATAGCAATAACAATTCCAATTGCTATACAAATAATATTCACTGCAATAGATTTACCTGTTGTGAAGCTAGATACTGGTATGGTCATCACTGTAGCCGCAATTACAATTCCAATAATGCCGTGGAATGCGATTGAATAATAGTTATGAAACAAGGCATTGATGGCTTTTGCAAGGCAGATGACGGTGACAAGTCCCCCTATACCTCCTGGAATTAAAATCCCCATATTAAAGTGACCAATGCCATCTACAAATGGAGTATAGAGACCTAGTGGCATAAGCAGAGTAGAGAAACTCATACCTGGTGCAATCACACTTAAAGCTAGACAAAATCCACAGAATAGATACCATATAAAGTTTGGTTTCACTTCAATGGAGAACATCTTAAATCCAATAAGTAACGCGAATATCACGAACATACATATAAGCATTGATATGAAAGAACCTTTGCTTCGCCCCTGTTCACCTGCCTCACGAAAGAGAGATGGCAACATACCTGTTATTAGTCCAATAAATACACAGACAGATGGTGCTGGGTACTTTTCAAGGAAGAAGGAGAGGATATTCGCCACGCCAAGAAATCCGATAGCACCTCCAATAAATACTGGTATTAGTGGAGGTATATGACTTTTAAAATTCTTAAAGGGATTGGATAATAACTCCATAATAGGCTTATAGATTCCAAAGATTACACTCAGCACTCCGCCTGAAATCCCCGGCAATACCGCACCTAGACCAATCATCGCTCCCTGTACCATACGGTATACAAACTGCAGGGGTGAAAAATTACTTTTCTGATTTTTGTTCATATGTTCAAATATCCTTTCTTGTACATTTTTATTAATAGACTAGAATATTATACTATTATTACCATTGATTTTCAAGTTGCTTAGGGAAGATAGACTAGATTTGCCTTTTATCCTATCCTAATTGCTAATATATGTATTCTCACACTTTAATGCAACTCTCAAATAATCACATTCATTATTATATGTGCTATCTAATACGATAATGTATCTGGAATTAGACTTCATCACTTTTAGGGATAATCTTGACATTACTTAATAACCACAGACACCCAATAATAAGAAAGATAGTAATATAATAAATCAATTATTATTGAAGGCGATTGGTTATAATTAAAATGATTTAGAAATTTATTAAAACGTTACCCTTACTGAAAATATAGGTATTTGTAACATTTTTAGCTTAGTTTTAAACTTTGGTAATTTTTACCTTATGTTACTTTTTCTTTGTATTTTCTTCATTTTACTCTTTATTATAAATTGATAGTCCATCTAAAATCAAATAATCTCATAAAATTTGGTTAAAAATCTTATGGCAAGTATGTTTTCCTCATAGTTTTATTTCCACAAAAGAATAGATTAAATTTGACAAAAAATATAAACTTTTCAAGTTCCAAACAAGTTTCAACTGTCAAACACCCAATTTTTTAATATTTCTTTTAGAAAGTGCCCTTTTCTGTAATATATTTTTCTATTTTAGGACTTATATTAGGCTCTATATTCTCTATTTTTGACCCTATAACATATATAATATTCTTATTTTAAGTATTGTATTAGTTGTTGTAATGGCTATAATTGGATTTTTTATTGCTTTTAAATTAGGTTATGATGATTAATAAAGTCATATCTTAATGGTATAAATAAAAAATATGAAGATAAATTTTATCTTCATATTTTATTTTAAATACTAAATTTTACCCTTTCTTTGTTCTACAAGCTGTGCCATAAATTCAACTGCCTCTGGTGTTTGATGGTTAAAAAATAGGCTATTTTTTGTATCTAGCTTGATAATTTCAATTAAATCTTCACTTGAAAGTTTAAAGTCAAATATTTCAAAATTTTCTTTCATTCTTTCTATATGAGTAGATTTAGCAAGTGCTACTATATCTCTTTGTACTAACCAACGTAAAATAACTTGTGCTATACTTTTATTATACTTATCACCTATTTTTTTAAGTAGTTCATTTTTAAACATATCCCCTCTTCCTTCACCAAAAGGAGCCCAACTTTGTATTTGAACATTATTTTTTATCATATTTTTTTGTGCATCTATTTGTTGATTAAAAGGATTAGTTTCTACTTGGTTTACTTGTGGTGTTACTTTATTAAATAAACAAATATCGGATAGTCTATCTGGATAAAAATTACTGACCCCTATTGAACGAATTTTCTTTTCTTCATATAAATCTTCCAAAGCTCTATAAGCTCCATAGTAATCATTAAATGGTTGATGTAATAAAACTAAATCTAAATAATTAGTTTGTAACTTTTCCATAGACTGTAATACAGACTTTTTAGCTTCTTCATATCCATAATTAGATATCCATACTTTTGTTGTTAAAAAAATTTCTTCACGAGATATACCACATTTTAAAATAGCATTTCCTACTTCTTCTTCATTAAAATATGCTTGAGCTGTATCTATTAATCTATATCCAACTGAAATAGCATCTGTTACACATCTTTCACATTCTTCTTTTGATACTTGATACACTCCATATCCAAGAATTGGCATTTTCACTCCATTATTTAAAGTTACATATTCCATTTTACATACTTCCTTTCTCTATGATTATACTGTATAATATAATTATAATATACGGTAGTTACTACCTGTCAATAATATTTTTATTTAGAAAGGAAATTTTTATGTATACAATGAAGCAAACTTGTCAAATAGTAAATATGAATTATGAAACATTAAAATTTTATTGTAATCAAGGACTTATACCAAATGTTAAAAGAAATAAAAATAACCATAGAATATTTGATGACAAAGATATCAATTGGATAAAAGGATTAATTTGTCTTAAAAATTGTGGAATGAGTATAAAAGAAATACAAAAATATTTAAAACTATGTTTAAATGGTAATAATACTATTCCAGAACGTAAAGTAATATTAAATGAAAAACGTAAAGAATTATTAGAAAAAATAAATATTTTAAATGATGCAATAGAATATATTGACCAAAAACAAATTTATTATGATAATATTTTAAATAATATGAAAAATTATTAATTAAATTTTCAAATTTTCCTTAAGACAAAACTATTTCCAACATTATAAAAATTATTAATCTTATTTAAAAATATCAATATAAAATGGGACAATATACTATTTTAATATTATTTATTATAATCTTCTTTAATTTTTCTATACGTTACTTTATTTACATATTTTATTAAAAATAATATATTTGTCAAAAATTTGTTTTTTACTTATTAGCACAAACTTTTCTCAAGTTATATTTAGCATAAAATCAATTTTTTTAATACTTTATATTAAAAAACAGTTATTCCTAAATATTTTATTTGTAAAAATTAAAACAAAAACCCATTTATAATTTTTACTCTAAAATATTAAGTCATAGCTTAATTGAAATTAATAAAAAATGTGAAGATAAAATTTATCTTCACATTTTTATTTTACTTATTTTAAAAATTATTCATAAATTCAACTATTTATAATATTATTTAAAGTTATTTCTATATATAGTTTTAACTAAATCTTATTATTAATTTAATATTAAAATTTTAACAGGATTATTAATAGGTGGTAAACTTCTAGTCATAATAGGACTATATTCTATTTCTAATTTTTGTCCTTCCACCATCCATTCATATGCATTTAATCCAGTACCATTTTTATATTCAATTTTTAAATCATCGTGCAAATTTAAAATAACTTCTCCCATTTTTTCGTCTATCACTAAAATTTGTTTATTTTCTTTATCTACACTTTTAATTGTAGCAGTACCTGTTATAACTTCTTGATTAGTTTCTTCTTCTACTACTTCTTGGTTTAATTTTTCTACTACTTTTACACTTTTTGGTGTAGTCATGGGTGGTATACTCATAGTCATAGCTTTACCTAAAACTACCTCTAAAGATTGGCCTTTTTTAAGCTCTTTATCTTCTGTTGTATACTCTACTTTAAAGTCTGGAGCTAATGTTAATACAACCTCACCTATTTCTTCGTCTTTAAATAATACTCTTGTGTTTTCACCATCTTTTTCCACACTTAAAATTTCACCATAAGAAATTTTATCAACAACTTTTACACTTTTTGGTATATTAACAGGTGGTTGACTAGCAGTCATAATATCTCCATATTCTACCTCTAATGCTTGCCCTATCATAAGTTCTTTATCTTCTGTTGTATACTCTACTTTTATATCTTTAATATTTAATACAACTGTACCTTTTTGTGAATCTTCTACTGTAACTATATTTTTATCTTTATCTATATCTGTTATAATAATAGGATTTTGTCTAGTTTCTACTGTTGTTTCTGTATCCACTTGTACTTCATCACCAATAATTAAAGTATTTTCAGCTGTTATTTCATTTTGTATGCCTATTAAATCTAATAATTCTACTGGAACATAAGTAACCCCTTCTTTAACAATAGGTGCTTGACCTAAAGGTTGTGGAGCCATTCTTAGAAATGTATAAGCATCTTCTTTTGTTGAAAATGTTATAAAGTGTGGTGATTTTGTCATACTTATAATTTTAGTATTTGCATCATAAGTTATTTCATAACCAAGTTTTTCAAAAATAGCTCTAACTGGTAATAAATATTTATCATTTTCTTTTATAAGATTAATTCCTTCTAATAATTCACCATTTACATATATTTGATTCTGTTTATCATTATTTTCTTCTAAAGCTTGTTTTGTATTTTGAACATTATTGTTGGCAAAAACACTTGTTGCCATTAATGTAGCAATAGCTACCATAGGTATAATTTTTTTTATATTTTTTTTCATAATAATTTCCTCCAAATTTATATTAATATTTTTAATTTTTTTGTTTTATATTTATTTAAACGCAATATATTTTTAATAGTTCCAAAAAAAAATTAAAATTTTTAAACTAAATTAAAAGGTTATATTAAATATTAGATAATATACTAATATTTAATATAACCTTTTATAAAATATGTATTATTTAGAAGAAATTTTTTTGGTCTCTTTTTGTTTTTTAGCCTTTTTAATTTCTTTAAGCTCTTTATCTGTTTTCATACCTACAACACTTACAATATAAATACCAGCTAATTCAACTTTAATATTTTTTTTAACAGTTATTGCATTAAAAACTTTTTTATCACACATTAGAGTCATTATCTGAGACCCTATCTTTGCTTGTACAAAATAAAGTTTTAAAAATTTATATATTTTAGGCATCTGCTCAATAACAATTTTAGGCATATTAACTTCTGTTATTTTTGTTTTTTTCTTATCTATAACAAAAATTGTAGTAGCTTGCTTTGAACGATTTATCATATCTTGATGATCGCTCATTTTTCTAGTAGCTTTTTTATTTAAGTAATATAGCCCCCCTAATATAACCCCTACAATTATAGTAATAATAATTATTATATCACCTGTACTCAATATAAAATCTCCCTTCCTAAAATAATATAAAGCTGACGAGCGGACTTGAACCGCCGAACCTCTTCATTACCAATGAAGTGCTCTACCTACTGAGCTACGCCAGCATACTTAATTAATCTTAACATATATATTTATAAAAGTCAAGTTAAAGAAAAATATTACGTATATTATTTATATTTTAAATTATATTTATTTCTATAAATTAAATTTTCAAATATTTATATTATTTCAAAAACAGCAAACCCATTATTTTTTCTATTATAAATTAATAAAATAGGTTGTTTGTCAATAGTTGTGGCGAAAGTTTGTTTGTTATTAAAATATACTTATATAAAATATGTAAACTTAACATTTTATATATTTTTTATTAAAAATATCATTATTTTATATAACATTTAACCTAAAATATTTAAAAGAATAATATATACAAATATCTTTTTATTATTTAATATTTTAAACACCACTAAAAATGGTAAATAACCTAAAATATACATTTATAATTCCAAATTAAAAACTAAAAGACTATGTAAAATCATAGTCTTTTAGCTTATTTAATTAAAACTATTTAGTTGCACTTTCTAAAACATCATATAATTTAGACATAATA
>CAMMEG010000093.1 GCA_946495765.1 uncultured Eubacteriaceae bacterium | reverse complement strand
TACACTATATTTTTTACTTAAAATATTATATAAATAATTTTGAGTTACCTTACTTTCTGTAAATATAACTGCTTTTTTTCTTGCTCTTACACTTTTTAGGCTTTTAAATCCATTTTTTAATGCTAATTCTAGTTGTTTTGTTTTATCGCTAGATTTTATATTGTTAGCAAAACTTAACATTTCTTTTAATTGTTCTAATTCTTCCTTACAATCCTCTATACTCTCTGCCCTTTTAATGACGTTTTCTAACATACTAGAAAAACTGCTTATAGATGATGATAAATTTTTTGTAAACATTAATGTTAAGTCATATAATTCCATTTTAGGAAATATTTTTTTATTTTCTATCCTTAAATATTTTTCTATCATATTGTATAACTTTTCTTCTTTTTTATTAAAGTTATATCTTGCAGTTTTTATTACTCTATTAGGAATTTTTACATAGTGTTTTACTTGGCTTTTTAATGTTCTAAAACAATATTTATTTACCTCAGCTAATAGTTCACTATAATTTTCTTTTTTCTTATAATACCTTGAAAAAAACGTATTCTTATACATTCCATTAAAAGCATTATCATCTATAAATTTTATAATTCCATATAATTTTAAAATATTTATTTCAAATGGCAACGGTATTAATAATAGTTTAAAACTATCTTTTACATTTTCCCTTAAACTACTCATATACTTATTTTTATCATTATGAAAACTTCCTACTCTTTGTGCCTCATCAAAAATAACTATGTCAAAACTAGCTTGTTTTAATAAATCAAATTTATTGTTTAAATATTCATATGTTGTTAATACTACTCTTTCATCAAACACATTTTCTTCTTTTTCTTCTTCAGTTAGTACCTTATAGTCTAATGTTAAATTATAGCCCATAAGTTCATTCCATTGTCCTAATAGTGCTGTTGGTGTAACTATTAATATTTTTTTACCCTCTATATAATTTTGTGATATAAAAATCATAGATGTAAATGTCTTTCCTAGTCCTGCCTCATTGCCTAATATTAGTCCCTTTTCTTTACTATCAAGTGCAAATATTGTTTCTGCTATTTGATGTGGAAATATTTTCATTCTTGAAGATAAAAAAGTTGGTATTAATCTATCATATCCTCCACTATATTTTAAATTTATAAGTTCTAATGTTTCATAAAATATATGATACTTACTCTTTTTTAACATAATTAACTCCTAAAATTCTTTTTTTTACATTATACAAGATTTTCTAATTATTTACTATATATTTTAATTCTAATTATTACTTCTTTTTCAATCTTATAATTGTTATATTGTTAGTTAAAGGTAGTGTAAAAATGAACCCCTCTCCAGTTCATTTATAAATAAGTCATTATTTCTAAATAAAAACTGCATATTTAAAACATTTTTAATCTTTTTCAATATGTTATGTTTAAAATTTTTAATATTAAAATTAAAAAATGATTTTACTATTTTAATAATAGTTAAATTTTTATTAATACTTTTATATGTACTATTTTCTTTATATTTTGATATGTTTTTAATCTTATCTTTTTGGGTTATATTTTCTTCTAAATTTTCATTAATATCTTTCTCTTGCTCAAATATTTCTAAAATTATATTTTCTTCTTGTTCTTTAACTTTTTCTACTTTCTCTACATTTGTTAATTTTTCAATATTATCTACATTAATTACATATAAGTTTGAGGTTTGTTTACCTGTTGTATCTAAAAATCTTTCTATTTTTTCTATAAAACCTATTTCTACAAGATTATTTAACGCCCTTTTTGTTGTAGAAACAGATATGTTCAAGTCACTAGATATAGTTTTTATGCTTGGAAAACATACTAACTCTTTGTTTGCTCTATCTATTAAATATAAAATTACACTTAACGCTCTACTTTTTAGATTTACTTTATATAACATATTTTTTATTTCAAATTTTTCCATAATTTTATCTCCTTTTTATTAAATTATTGTTTTAACTTTAATTCCATATACTCCAAAAAGCACCACCTGCTCCTGCACCTTTTCTTGCTTCATTTATTATTAAATCTATATCAAATTGTTGTTTACTCCTTTTATAACTAGCAGGGTCTGCTACAAGTATTTTTCCATTACTGGTTATTCCCCTTAACACTATAAAATGTCCACTATTTGTAAATGTTCCCTTACTCATTAATGCTACTACTAACTTACCATTATTAAGTGCGTCTACTACTTTTGCCTTATCATTTCCTAACCCCTCGACATTTAAACCAAAGGCCTTTACACAGTTTGGTATTAAGCTATGATATGAACCACTTCCTTTTGCATAGTATCCATTTTCTACACTCCAATTACACATATAAATAGGGTCATATATTTGCCCTGTTAAACTAGATACTACAATAGCCATCGAAGTTGGTCCACAACCGTGTGTACCAACTTTGTCTGTCCCATATAACTGATTTTTATACTTTTCATCTAATTGATTAAAATAAACAACATTTATTTCATTATCTGTAAAAACTATATCTCCATATTCTTGTCCCTCTGCCTCAATATAGTCTTTATCATATATACCTATACTTTGGTTATATCCATAATCTTTTTGAAATTCTTCTATTGCTATTATTTCATCTCCAAAAATAAATTCCTTAAACATATCTAACGGACTTGTTATTAAGTATAAAAAAAAGGCTATTAATATTAATAGCCCTGTAACTAATGATACTATAAATATTAAAGCCTTTTTTCTTTTTTCTTCACTTATTGATAATTGAATTAATATTTTTAGTGCTATTTCTTTCATCTGTAAAACTCCTTTTAAATTAATAAAATTCAATACATTTTAATGTTTTTATGTCTAATAAAATTAGGATTTTACCTTTTTTTAAAACTTTATCTAACAGTCTTTTTATTTTATTTTTATCATCTAAGTTACAAGTAGCAAATATAATATCCGAATGTTCAATTATAAGTTTTTCTTTCATTTGAAAACATTTTTTTGTATATTTTTCACCTAAGTATGCTGTTATATTGCAATTTTCAATTAAATCTCTATATCTTTTTTGATATTTAATACTCCAATTTTTTTCCCTATTTTTAAATGGCAATATATTATATAAATATACTTCTCTAGGAAAATTTTTTAAAATATTTGCTACAATTTCTCCACACCACATACTTGTACCTATTTCACAATCTGTAATAAATGCTCTTACATTATAATTAAAGTATAATTCTAAAATTTTATCTATTAATTCATAAATTAAACTTTCATATTTATTTTCTTCATTGTTGTTTTCTAATAAATCATTTAATTTTTTACCTATAAATCCACATATTTTTACTTTTTTATTCATATAAATTAATTCCACCTTATATATTTTTAATATTATAATACATAAATAACTATATTAAATTTTTTATCTATTTTAGTTTTAAGTTCAATTTTTCTCTTATTATTTGTTTCTTTAAAATCTAATTGAAAATAAGTTTATACAATTTTTACTTGTTAATACTTTATATTATACAATTTTTATTTGTTAAATACAATACTTATTTAATTTGTGTGGTAAATTATTTTACAAATAGGAGTGGTTAATATGAATATAAATGAGATTTTAAGAAATTTAAGAGAAGACAAAGATTTAAAACAAATAGATATAGCCAATATACTATGTATAACACAACAGACTTACTCTAATTATGAAAATGCT
Source organism: uncultured Eubacteriaceae bacterium (assembly GCA_946495765.1). Classification (GTDB taxonomy): domain Bacteria; phylum Bacillota; class Clostridia; order Lachnospirales; family CAG-274; genus Tyzzerella. Next base: position 2,959 of record CAMMEG010000093.1, on the reverse strand, counting down.
AAATCTGAAATACCTTTAAATCATTTAATAAAACTTGCTGACTTTTATAATGTTTCAACTGATTTTCTTTTAGGTAGAGTAACTTACAAACACAACTTAATTTCATTAAATGATTTACTATTGGACAATATAACATATGGTGATTTATTGAATAAAGTATCAACATTAGATAAATATAAGTTACATTCATTAATTGACTTTTTAAATTATATTTCTAGTAAAAGATAAATATAATTATCAACTTATTTATATTTGATTATTTAAAGTAATAGTACAAAATTTTTAGGAGTATTCATACTATTACTTTTTATATTTTTAATAATTACAATAATCTAGTTTGTCAAATTAGTATTGTATTTAATACTGCTAATAATATACTTCCAATGTATAGTTGATTTTATTATGTTTTAATCTATCTTCCACCACTTTTACCCATATATTCAAGCTTATACTCTGGTATTGTAAAGTTTATATGTAGCCTTTTAGCCCCTGCCATAAATAAGGCGTGTCCTCGTTTTTTAGAAAGTAATAAGTCTTGTTCTGCTTCTGTTAGGTCATATAGCTTAGTTGTTTCCTTTAAGTTTTGTCCGTCTGTTCCCATAAGTACCTTGTATGTTGGTATATCCAAAAGTGCCTGTCCATATTGTTTGATGTTATCACTTAAAAAGTCTACTACACTATGAGATATTACTGCCAAACTACCCTCATACTTTCTAACTCGTTTCATCATATTTCTTAAATAAACTAATGATTGAGGTACTTTTTCATCTATCATTAAATAACTTTCATCACATATTAGCATTATTTTTTCATCTCTATTTTTACATATCTTCTCCCAACAATAAGTAAGTATATTAAAATATTGTGTTCTTTTTACACTATCAGACGTTCCTTGCAAACCATTTGTATCAAAACATATAAAATTAGAATTATCGTGGACAGTTGTATGTCCGTTCCATATAAAACTATCGCTACCTGTTGCTATATCCGATAATAAAATAGATATTTCTGATAGTATATTATTTTTACTTATTTTAAATTCTTCTAAAATCAAATTATATAAGTCTTTAAATGTTGGAAAGTCTTCTGCCTTTAACTTTGATATATCTGTGTTCCAATCTATACCAAAATTATTATATAATTTAACCAACATATTTTTTAAAATAGCCATTTGCATATCTGTTAATGAACTATTATAAAGATTGAAAAATATTTCTAAATTTTTCATATGCAATGCTAAATCATTTATCCCATTATCTTCATTAAATAATTTATCTGTTTCATCTTCATCATCTTTTGGTAACGGTCTTATTTGTAGTGGATTTATTTTCCCTTTTGTTCCACCAACTGTATTTATAAGATTACCACCTAAATTTTTACATAGTTCTTTGTACTCTGACTCTGGGTCTATTAGAATTATTTTTGTTCCGTTCATATACTCACTAATTATAATATGTTTTATTACAGTAGACTTTCCCACCCCACTATTTCCCATTATTACAATGTTAGAGTTTGTTCTGTCGCTTTCTCTTTTCCATATATCCGTTATAACAAGCCCTCCATTACTATCTGTGGCAAAATAGTACCCTGCTCCATCATTAAATCCACTTCTAGCAAATGGAAAACCACCTACAAATGTTGATATAGGTACAATTTTTTGTAGTATATTTTCTATTTTCTCCTTATTAGTGAAAGTAGGATATATATGTTTAAATAATTCTTTTTGTAAGTTTGGGATTGCTCTCATTTTACATTTTAATACACTTATCATACTTTCTGAACGTCTACAAACTCGCTTAAAGTCTTGTTCATCTCTTGACATAGTAGCGACACAAATAGTCATAAGTGCTACTGTTTCATTTTCTCTGTCTATTTGTGCAATAATTTTTTCTCCATCTTCTGCCGATTTTTCTGCTCTTTGTCTAGTTAAAGGGTCTTTTGAAGATTCTGCCAAACTTCTATCGTATGTAATATTTCTTGATATAGCTGTTATTAAGTTTGTATTGTCAACAGGCTTTATGCCTATTGTTACAACTGTGTTAGGTATATTTGTTATTTTAGATAACCATTCACTTTTTACTTTATTAGGATATTTTATAATACCATAAATTTTAGTAAAACTTTCTCCTATATGTAAAGTATTTTTATTAAATCTTAACCCTACTGGTGTTAATATATCAAGCATTGGATTAATTTTTTTCTTTTTGCTTTTTATAACTATTTTTTTACTCATTTTTTCTCCTTATTCTTGTATTATTGGTATATCCTTTGTATACTCTGTATCTTCTAAATGTGCATAATATGGATTATTTATTAAGTTAATAAATCTCATTATTTCTCTTTGACTTAATATTTCACAATTTATATTGTTTATAGTGAATTTTTCTGCAAGCAACATAGCTTTTCTGTTTATCTCTTTTTCAATACCCTCTTGATATTTTTCCCATATAACTAAATAAAATTGCCTTTCTACTATATCTCCACTTAGGGCAAAATTATTCATTTCAATAATTTCTTTCTTCAATAACTCTTTTTGGCTATCATTAGAAAACTTTATCATCTCTTGCATATTTGATATAATAGGGCTTATGTCAACTGGTCTTGATACTGCTATAAACTTAAAAGGGTATTGTATTTCTGATAGTTCTGCCGTTAAAGATTTCATTAAAGCCTCCTTTTCATTTTTACTATATAAATCTATGCTTATACTGTCTATCCTTAAATACATCATTATATTACCCTCATTTGTATATAAATACTTGTCATTTATATCTTTTATATTTATAAACTGCTGTGCTGTTTCTCTATCTAAATCTTGTTCATCTTTATATTTTTTATTTGTAGAATTATTTATATATAGTATCAAAATAATTCCACCTATAATTACACTTATTAATATTGTTATTGGTACTATTAATGTTTGCATTTTTTCCTCCTTAAAGTATAATATAAAAGGTGG
>CAMMEG010000092.1 GCA_946495765.1 uncultured Eubacteriaceae bacterium | reverse complement strand
TATTCCGTTTTTTACACTAGGTATAATAATACAAATTTTTGTAGCTTAAAAATTAGGAGGAAGACAATGAAAATATTAAAAAATAGAACAGTATTAGGAATTATATGTATAAGTATAGCATTTTTTATATGTTTTATAATAGCACCATTTTTAAATAAAAAATCAATAGAAAGCGTAATAACAGTAAGAGCAATAAAAAATATTAAAGCAGGAGATGAAATAAAAAAAGAAGATATAAAAGAAGTAGAAGTTTCAAAGTTAAATTTGCCAACAAGCACAATATATAGTAAAGAGCAAGTAATAGGAAAATTTGCAATAGTAGATATAAATGTAGATGATATGCTACTTACAAATAAAATAAGCAATGAGCCAATACTTGAAAATGACTATTTATATAAGTTAAATGGAGAAAAAAGAGCTATATCAGTAACAATAAAATCATTTGCAAATGGATTAAGTGGAAAAATAAAAAGTGGAGATATAGTATCAGTTATAAGTGCAGATTATAAAGAAAGTGGAGAAACTGTAATACCAAATGAGTTAAAATATGTAGAAGTAATAGCAGTAACAGCAAGTAGTGGATATGATGCAAATATAGAAGATAAAAATAAAAAAGAAGACAAAGAGTTAGCATCAACAATGACATTGTTAGTAAATGAAGAACAAAGTAAAATATTAGGCGAGTTAGAAGAAGAAGGTAACATTCATATATCATTAGTATATAGGGGAGAAGAAAAAGATAAATTTTTAGCAGTACAAGATGAATATTTAAAAGGTATAAAAGATGGTAATGTTGTAGAATTTAAAGATTTTAAATTAGATGAAAATCAAAATCAAGAAAATATAGATGATAAAACAAATATTGAAAATACAGGTAAAATAGATATTGAAAGTACAAGTGAAAATAAATTAATTAAAGATAATCTAGAAAGCACTAAAGCAATAGAAACTACAACGAAAGGAGAAGAATCAAATTAAAAAATGAAAGGAGGAAGAAAAATTGCTAAATTTTAAAAAGAAAACTATTTTTAATAAAAATCTAGTGGAAGAAGAAAGTTATTTTTCTAATAAAGTGTTAGCAGTATGGGGAAGTCCAAGTTCAGGAAAGACAACAGTAGCTTGTCAAATAGCAAAATATCTTTCAAGTAAAAAGAAAAATGTATTGTTATTACTATGTGATATGACAGCACCAATGTTACCTTGTATTTGTCCTAAAAATATGTATGAAAGTAATCATTCACTAGGAAGTATAATAGCAGGGATAAAAATAACAGAAAATTTAGTAAAACAAAATTTAAATTTACTAAAAAATAATAATTATTTAGGAATATTAGGGTTACTAAAAGGAGAAAATGAATACTTTTACCCATCATATAATGATAAACAAGCAAAAGAATTAATAAATATTTTAAGAGAAATGTTTGATTGTGTAATAATAGACTGTTCAAGTTATATAGTAAACGATATATTATCAGCAGTATCATTAATGGAAAGTGATGATGTATTAAGGCTTGTAAATTGTGATTTAAAATCAATAAGCTATTTATCAAGTCAGTTACCATTATTAAAAGATAATAAATGGGATAGTGAAAAACAATATAAAATAGCTAACAATATAAAAACTAATCAAGCAAGTGAAATGATAGAAGAAGTAATGGGAAATGTAGCTTTTAAATTACCATACTCACAAGAAATAGAAAATTTATGGCTAGAAGGTAATATATTAAAAGATTTATGTTTAAAAGATAGTAGGGTATTTAAAAAAGAAATAGAAAAAATATGTAAGGAGGTATTTTATTGTTAGGAGAAAAAAGAAGTGATGGAGTTTTTAAAAGAGAAGATATTAAAGAACAAAAACTTGAAGAAAATAAAAATTTATCAGAAAAAGAATTACAAACAATGATAGAAAATGTAATAAAAAATATGATTATATCTAATTCTTCTGAAGAAAATACCCAAGTAGAAAATTTATTTAATATAAAATCTAAAGAAAGTGATGTTAATAAATTTGATATTAAATCAAAAGTTAAACTAAAAGTAGAAGAAAAAGAAAATAATGAAGAAAAAGGAGATAAAATTACTGAAAATATAAACCAAAAATTAACAAAAGAAATGTTAAAGCAAAAAAGAAAGGAAGAAATAAAGTTAGCTTTAGATGAGTTTTATGCTGAAAATGATGATAAAAATAATTTATCTGAAATACAAGAAAACTCAAATAAAATAGAAGAAAGTAATGAAGTTAAGGTTGTAGTAGAAGATAAATTAAATAGAGCATTTACTAATGAAGATTTACAAGAAAATAATAAAATGCCAAAAGTTGATATATTAAAAAATGAAAATAATAGTATAAAAAATCATCATTTATTTTTTGAAAATAAGGATAAAAAAGAGTTTGGGCAAATATTAAAAGATGTACAAGAATATATTTCAAGTAAATATTCAACTCTTATATTAGACAGTAAAAATGAAGAAACTAAAGCACAAGTTAAAAAGTATATAAATAAATATTTACTTGATAATCAAGTAAGTTGTGAAAATATGTCAAGTGATGAATTATTAAATAAGTTATATACTGAAATGGCAGAATATTCTTTTTTAACAAAATATATATTTGCAAGGGGAATAGAAGAAATAAATATAAATTCTTGGGAAGATATAGAGATACAATATTCAAATGGAGAAAACAAAAAAATAGATGAAAAGTTTGAAAATCCAGAACACGCAGTAAATGTAATAAGAAGAATGTTGCATACATCAGGAATGATACTAGACAATGCAAGTCCAATAGTGCTTGGACATTTATCAAAAAATATAAGAATAGCTGTTTTAAAATCACCAATAGTAGATAGTGATGTAGGGATATGTGCCTCAATAAGAATAGTAAATAGTAATAAATTAAAGAAAGAAAATTTTGTTGAGGGGGAAACTGCAACAGAAGAAATGCTATACTTTTTATATTGTATGGCTAAATATGGAATAAGTATATGTGTAGCAGGAGCAACATCTAGTGGAAAAACAACCGTTTTAGATTGGTTAATAGAAGAAATAAAAAAAGGCAAAAGGATAGTAACAATAGAAAATGGTTCAAGAGAGTTTGATATAAAAAATGATGAAAATTGTTCTGTAATACATCTTTTAACTAGAGAAAGTGATAATGAAAAACAAAGTATAGACCAAGAAGATTTACTAGATATGGCATTAAGGCTACACCCTAACATAATAGTAGTAGGGGAAATGAGAAGTAGTGAAGCCTATTCGGCACAAGAAGCAGCAAGAACAGGCCATACCGTTTTAACATCAATCCACTCAAACAGTTGTGAAGCCACATATAGAAGAATGGTAACGTTATGTAAAAGAAAATATGATATAGATGATGAAACATTAATGAGTTTAGTAACAGAAGCATTTCCAATAGTAATATTTGCCAAGCAATTAGAAAATAAAAAGCGAAAAATAATGGAAATAATGGAGTGTGAAATATTAGAAAAAGGAACTAAAAATTTTAAAACTTTATTTAAATATGATATAACAGAAAATAAATTTGATGGAGAGAAATTTATAATAAACGGAAGTCATAAAAAAATAAGTAATATATCTAAAAGTTTAGAAAAAAGATTAATAGAAAATGGAATGCCAGCAGAAATATTAGAAGAATTGAGGTGTTAAAGTGTTAAATTTATTGTCATTTATATGTATAATAATAGGAATATTTACAATATTTCATTTAAAGCCTTTTGAGTTTTCAAATGAAATATATAAACTTATAATGTATAAAAAGAAAAAAGGAATAAAGGAAGAAGTAAAGGAGTTAAAAAATGAAGCGAAACCAAATTTTATAAAAAGAGAAATAATTGAAATAGAAAGAATACTTGAAATAACAAATAGAGAAAATAAAATGCCCTTAATATTTGGAATAAGTATATTAATGTTTACAATAGGACTATGTATAGCAACAATGTTTTCAAATATGTTTTTAGTGCCAGTATTATCAACTGGCTTTTTGTTTGTACCTTTTTGGTGGGTAAAATTATCATCAAATAACTATAAAAAGGAGATAAATAGTGAGTTAGAAACAGCATTATCAGTAATAACAACAGCATATTTAAGAAATGAAGATATAGTAACAAGTGTAGAAGAAACAATAGAAAACTTAAATGAACCAGTATATACAGTATTTAAAGAATTTTTAACACAAGTAAAAGTAGTAAATCCAGATATAATAGTAGGATTAAGAAATTTAAAAGAAAAAGTAGATAATGTAGTATTTAAAGAGTGGATAGATTCAATGATATTATGCCAAAATGATAGAAATTTAAAGACAGTTTTAGTCCCAATAGTAAGAAAACTAAGTGATATGAGAATAGTAAATTTAGAGTTAGAATCACTAGTATTTGAGCCAAGAAAAGAATTTTTAACAATGGTAAGTTTAGTATTATTTAATATACCACTATGTAAAATGTTAAATAAAAGTTGGTATGAAACATTAATGTATAATCCAATAGGACAAATAACATTAGCTATAATATGTATAATTATATTCATATCAACAGGAATAGTAATAAAACTTACTAAACCAATAGAGTATAAAAGATAGAAGGTGTTAAAGTGATATTAATAATAGGAATATTTTTAAGTATAGGGTTATATTTAATATTTGCAGGAGTATTAAAACTATCATCTGTAAATGTAACAAAAGCAATGTTAAATAGTTATAAAACAGAAAAAAATACAACAAAAATATTAGAAATATATATTTTACAATTAGCTACAAAATTAAGTAAATTTATAAAAATAGATAGTTATAAAAAATCAAGATTAGAGAAAAATTTAAAATCTAGTAAAATGAATATTAGTGCAGAAACATATATATGCAAAGCATATATAATGTCAGGAAGTGTACTTTTATTAGGGCTAATAAGTCTAAAAATAATGCCAATAATATTTCCTATATTTATATTGATGACAATAACAGTATATTTTAAAGAAATAAAAAAAGCAGATGAAAAATTAGCAGATAAAAGAGAAAAAATAGAAAGTGAATTATATAGATTTGTATGTACAATAGAACAAGAGTTAAAAAATAGTAGAGATGTATTATCAATATTAGAAAATTTTAAAATAAATACAACAGAAAATTTTAAAGAAGAATTAGAAATTTTAATAGCAGATATGCGTTCATCATCATATGAAACAGCACTAACAAGATTTGAAAGTAAAATAAATTCACCAAAGCTATCAGATGTAGTAAGAGGATTAATAGGGGTATTAAGAGGAGATGATAATAGTGGATATTTTCAGTTATTAGCACACGATTTTAAACAAATGGAATTGCAAAGGTTAAAAAAGGAAGCACAAAAAATACCACCAAAAATAAGGATGTTTTCATTTTTAATGTTAGTATGCTTTATATCAATGTTTGGAGTAATAATAGTGGTTGAAATAGCAAAATCGTTTGGAGCAATGTTTTAAAGGTGGTGTTAGATTGAAGAAATTAAAAGATAAAAAAGGAGAAGGTTATATAGATGTATGTGTATTTATACTATGTATGTTGTTAATATTAGCATTTATATTTAGTGTATTACCAGTATTTATAGCAAAACACCAATTAGATATATTTGTAACTGAATTATGTAGAGAAGCCGAAATAGTAGGCGAAATAGGAAGTGAAACAAGTGCAAAGGAAGAACAATTAAAAAGTCAACTGAATATAGAGCCACAAGTAGAATGGAGCAAAACAGGAAAAATACAATTAAATGAAGAAATAGAAGTAGTAGCAACAATAGAAAAGGAATTAGGAAACTTTGGAGGACTAAATTCATTTAAAGTACCAATAAGAGCGAAGGCAAGTGGAAAAAGTGAGGTGTACCATAAATGAAAATAGTAAATAAGTTAAAAGAGAAGAAAGGAGAAGGTTTAGTATACACAGTAATATTTATATTAATATTTATAATGATTTTTTGCTTAATAAGTGAATTTATAAGGTTATTTATAATAAGTCAAGGAGTAAGAGATGCTATTCAAAATGCTGTTATAACAACAATAAATGATAATTATGATGATGTATATCATTCAGCAAGAGAAGGTTATACAGGAGGATATATGCCAAGTGGAGAAGATTTTGCTGAAAGTATAGATTTTAGTAATGTAGGAGGATATATAGATGAACTTTTAGGAACAGTAGAAGAAGGTGGAAGTCATATAAAATATGTAGGAAAAGGTGTTAAAGAGTTTGGAATATCAAATTTACAAGTAAATATAAAAAATATACCAATACAAAGTAGTAATGAAGAAAGGTTTGAAGCAGATGTAAAAGTAATGTTGGAAGTACCAGTAAAGTTTGGGGATGAAATATTACCTGAAATGAAAATAAATTTAAAATTAAAAGCAGGGTATATAGCAAAATTTTAAAAAGTAATAGACTTGTAGGAAATAGTATGGTATTGTCCTATTAAATAAATTATAAAAATAGAAAGGAAGAAAAAGTATGGAAAATAAAAAAGTATTAATAGTAGGAAGTATTATAATAATAGGAATGTTAATAGTTGGTGGTCTATGGATAACAAAAGGTAATACAGATGAGATAAAACAAACAATTAAAATTGAAGAAGGTAATAATGTAGAAGTAGAAAAAATAGAGGGTAAGGAAAAAGATGAAATAGAACAAAATAAAG
>CAMMEG010000091.1 GCA_946495765.1 uncultured Eubacteriaceae bacterium | reverse complement strand
ATGTCCAAGTATTTGCCAAAGCTCTTCACAAATATGTGGAGTAAATGGTGATAAAAGGATAATCATTGTTTCTAAAGTATCTCTATCTACACCACCCATATTTTTAGCCTCTGCTATTATTTTATTTGTAAATTCCATAAATCCAGAAACAACTGTATTTAAAGTTAAAGCTTCTAGACGAGAAGTTATCTCATAAACCATTTTATGACGAAGTTTTACCATCTCATCACTAGGCTCTACTATTTTATCTTTATATTCATATATGAATTTCCATACTTTATTTAAATACCTAAATGTACCATCTATTCCACTATCGTCCCATTCAGAATCTATTTCAGGTGGACCTACAAAAAGTTCATACAATCTTAAAGAGTCACAACCATATTTTTCTACTAGTTCATCTGGAGAAACTACATTTCCCTTAGACTTACTCATTTTAGCTCCATCTTTTGTTATCATTCCTTGATTAAAAAGATGTAAAAATGGTTCATCAAAGTCAACTACTCCTATGTCCTTTAAAAATTTAGTATAAAATCTTGCATATAATAGGTGTAAAACAGCATGTTCTATACCACCTACATACATATCAACTGGTAACCATTTTTCAAGTTCTTCTTTACTAGCAAGTTCACTATCATTATTTACATCACAATATCTAAGGAAGTACCACGAAGAACCAGCCCATTGTGGCATAGTATTAGTTTCTCTTTTAGCACTACCTCCACATTTAGGACAAGTAGTGTTTACCCACTCTTCTATTATAGCAAGAGGTGATTCTCCAGTGCTTGTTGGTTGATATGATGAAACATTAGGAAGCTCGACTGGTAAGTCCTCTTCTTTAACACCTACTATACCACATTTATCACAATGCACTAAAGGTATAGGTTCTCCCCAATAACGCTGTCTTGAAAATACCCAGTCACGAAGTTTATAATTTACAGTTTTTTTACCAATTCCTTGTTCTTCTAAAAATGTTGCTATAAGTTCTTTTGCCTCAGATGATTTTATACCATCAAATTTATCTGAATTAACCATTACACCTTCTTCTAAAAATGGTTCTTCCATAATATCATTTATAGCTTCACCTTCTTTTTTAATAACTTGTACAATAGGCAAGTCAAATTTTTTAGCAAAGGCAAAATCTCTCTCATCGTGAGCTGGCACACACATAATAGCACCAGTACCATAATCTGCTAATACATAATCTGATATCCATATAGGTAATTTTTTATTATTTAAAGGATTTATACCATATGCTCCTGTAAATACACCAGTTTTTTCTTTTTCTGTCATTCTATCAACAGAAGATTTTGTGCTTGCCTCAAATATATATTGCTCTACTACCTCTTTTTGTTCTTTAGTAACAATATTTTTTATAGCACTATGTTCTGGTGCTAAAACCATAAAACAAGCTCCATATAATGTATCTGGTCTTGTTGTAAATACTTTGATTTTTTCACTTTTTCCTTCAACTAAAAAGTCTACTTCTGCTCCATAACTTTTTCCTATCCAGTCTGCTTGCATTTTTTTAACCTTTTCTGGCCAATCTAATTTGTCTAAATCATTTAAAAGTCTCTCTGCATAATTTGTTATTTTAAGCATCCATTGACGAAGATTTTTTTTAGTAACTTGAGAACCACATCTATCACATTCACCATTTGTAGCCTCTTCATTAGCAAGGACAGCTTTACAGCTAGGACACCAGTTTAAAGGCATTTCTTTTTCATAGGCTAAGCCATTTTCAAACATTTTAAGAAATATCCATTGTGTCCATTTATAATATTTAGGGTCTGTTGTATTTATTTCCTTATTCCAATCATAAATAGCACTTATTTCTTTTAATTGTCTTTTAACATTTGCTATACTTTGTGATGTTGCAACGGATGGATGTATACCTGTTTTTATAGCATAATTTTCAGCTGGTAAGCCAAATGCATCCCACCCCATAGGGTGCAAAACTTCATACCCTTGTAAAACTTTATATCTACTTATCACATCGCTTAAAACATATCCTCTCCAATGCCCAACGTGTAAGCCATTTCCAGATGGATATGGAAACATATCTAAACAATAATATTTAGGTTTATTAGTATTAGTGGGATTTATTGGATTTTCATCCCAAATTTTACGCCATTTTTTCTCAAGGCTATTAAAATCATATTTACTCATATTAACCTCCAAATTAATTTTAATAATTTTTAGTACATAATATAAAAATCAATTATTCTTTGTTTTATTAAACAAATTAAATTTTAAAATAAAACCATAATAATAATTTAAAGCCCCTTTGTCTCTTTAAAGCACTAGCTTTAAAATATAGAGACGAAAGGGGCTTTTTTCCGTGGTACCACTCTATTTCGTAAAAGGTATAACCTAAATTTACGCACTTATAAGTCTATAACGGGGACAACCGAAAACACCTACTGTTAATTTCAATGTTTTTGCTCCAAGGTGAGTTGGGTAAAAAGTAATATTGACTTACACCAACCGTCAACTCTCTAAAAATACTTATTTACTTAATATTCCTCTTCTTAGCATTTTATATATCATAATTTATACCATAAATTTATTATTATTTCAAGTATTATTTTATAAAAATATTATTGTATACCGTAAGTATTTGTAATAGGATCTAAAAATAGATTTATTTTAGGAGGATTAGTTGTAAAATATATCATAGTAAAAATAAGCAAAAAGAATATTATAATTCCTATATAATTACTATTTTCACTATAATTTTTTTCACTCTTTATCATTTTATAACTAAAATAATATGATAAAAATGCTCCTAATATAAATGTAGCAATATCTAATATAACATAGCTATCTCCTATAATACCTGTATAAGTATAAAATAAAGCTATTATAACAAACATACCTAATAAAATAGATAAAGCTTTAATAATAATAAAACTATCTATATTTTTTCCATATACAAAATATTCATATATAGAAAATATTATAATAGGAGTTATTAGTAACTTTAAGTGCTCCCAAGTACTTTCATTTACAGCACTAAAATATCCAACTATAAGATTTTTATTAAAAAAATCATAAGTAAAATGTAAAATACTCCCTAATACTATAGTAAAAATAAAGCCTATTATATGATACCTTTTTAAATTCATAAAATCACCCCTATATTTTATTTAAAATAAAAATCTTGTCTATATATAAAATATGCTGTGATTTTTTAATTATAACATTATTAAAATCTAATAAATATTATTTATTTAATATAATATTTTTTATTTCTTTTATAGCTATTAATATAGGTGATATAAATAAAAAAATGTCTGCTAAATTAAATATAGGTGCTTTTTTATATTTAATATATATAAAATCTGTTATATTTTTATTTTGTACTCTATCTATAAAGTTACCTAATGCTCCTCCCAATGCAAAAGAAAAAGCTAATTTTTTTATTTTAGAATTTTCTTTAAAAGATTTAAAAAAGAAAATAAATACCAATATTAAACATATAGATACTACTATATATATAAACTTTTTAAAATTTTTTAAAATTCCATAAGCAAATCCTTCATTCTTTATATGATAAATATATAATTTATCTTTATATAAACTTACTTTCTCATTTAATTTATATTTATTTTTTACATACTCTTTAGAATATAAATCTAATAATGCTAATATTATAGATATAAAAAAGTATATCATAAATCCACCTCCTATGTTTTTTATTATAACATAAATTTTATATATAAAAACAACAAAAAAAAATATATTTATTATAGTAATTTTTTATATAAATATTTAATTTTCCCATTGTATTAATATTAAAAATATATTATAATTATATTACAAAAATGTTTTTTGAAGGGAGATAATAAAATGGCTTTAGTTACTACTAAGGAAATGTTTAAAAAAGCTTACGAAGGCAAATATGCTATCGGTGCTTTTAATATTAACAATATGGAGATTATACAAGGAGTTGTTAATGCTGCTGCTAAGCTTAACTCTGCTGTTATTTTGCAAGTGTCTAAAAGTGCTTTAGCATATGCTGGTCCTAAATATTTAATGGCTATGGTTAAGGCTGCTATTGAAGAAACTGGTATTGACATTGCTGTACATTTAGACCACGGTCCAGACTTAGAAACTGTGAAAAAAGTTATTGATGCTGGATTTACATCTGTTATGTTTGATGGCTCTCATTTTGAATATGAAGAAAACGTTGCTAAAACTAAAGAAGTTGTAGACTATGCGCACGCTAAAGGTGTTGTAGTTGAGGCTGAACTTGGTATGTTAGCTGGTATAGAAGATGATGTTAATGTTGCTGCTGAACATGCTACTTATACTGATCCAGATCAAGCAGTAGACTTTATAAAAAGAACTGGTGTAGATTCTTTAGCTATTGCTATTGGTACAAGCCATGGTGCATACAAATTTAAAGGTGAAGCTAAATTAAGATTTGATATACTTGAAAATATTACTTCTAAGTTAGAATCTGAAGGTATAAATAATTTCCCTATTGTTTTACATGGTGCATCTGCTGTTGACCAAAATTATGTAAAGATGTGTAATGATTTTGGTGGTAAAATTGATGGTGCTAGTGGTATCCCTAATGATATGCTTAGAAAAGCATCTAGTATGGCTGTATGCAAAATAAATATGGATACAGACTTAAGACTTGCTATGACAGCAAGTATTAGAAAATTTTTTGGTGAAAATCCATCTGCTTTTGACCCTCGTGGATATTTAGGCATAAGTAGAGAATCAATTCAAAAATTAGTAGAAGATAAAATTGAAAATGTTTTAGGTTCTAAAGATTCTATGAAATAATTTTATATCTTTGAATTTACCCACCTTTAATTAGGTGGGTTTTATTTTTAATTTAAAAATTTTTTAAATATGTATGAAATTAAATTTAATCTTTTAAATACTTTTAGTAATTATTTATAATAATTTTATTTTTATTTTTAAATCTAATCAAATATCACTTTATAGCTATTTTATATTAATTACTTTTAGTTATTTTTAATGAAATTTTAAATACTTTTTTAGTTATAATATATATTGATTTTTAGTATTTTAAATGTTATTATTAATATATCTAATACATAATTATTTGGAAAATAAAAATAAGAGGTGTATATTATGAAATACTTTAAAATTAAAACATTAAGTGCTCTATTAGCAATTCCTATGGTATTAGGTACTAATAACACAACTTGGGCATTGGCTAATAATAATTCTATATCTGTTCAAGAATAGTTTCAAACTATCAAAAATACTGCATTAGATATTACAAACTTAAATAACAGTAAAATAAACATTGACGGATTTACAGTAGAAACTAAATTAATTAGTTCAGAAAAAAATAGAAGTACACAAAATGACCATTTTAGACTTATAGTTACAGGAAATAGTGAGTACTTTTCTGAAGTTGACTATAATGTTACAACTTATAGTAATGGTAGAAGAGTTTTAACAATAAATTGGACTAATGTTGTTGATACCCCTAGTTATGTTCCTGTTGGAGTTGGAGTTGCTTTACACAAATATTCTGGTTCTACTTATGATATGTATTTTTGGCAAAGTAACAATACAAAAGGTGTAAATTATGTAAATAAAAGTTTTACTATTGAAAATAACTGGACAGTTCAAGTTGAATTAAGTACAGTTAATACAATTGGTAATCCAGGACTCCCAGGAACAACATATATCCCTAAAACAATAGTTAGAAATCATTAAACTAAAAACGGACAGCTTAGCTGTCTATTTTTAGTTTACATAAAAATTATATAATATATACTTTTTATATATATAATAATCCCCATTATCTTAACAAAATAAAAAACTATATCTGATGTTTCATTTTTATAATCATTGATAATTAAAAAAAGGAACAAATAAGTTATTTTATCTGTAAAGAATATGAATAAAAAGCTAATTATATTTAAAAATAAATTAAAAATAAAATCAGCAAATAATAATGTTTTGTTAATATAACCAACTACATATGCAAATATTAAAATTATAAAAAATAACAATATAAAAGTTGTTTTTATATTTTCATTTATGGTGCTAATTTTATTTATCTGTTTTAATGACTTATTTTTCTCTGTGTTATATTCAACAAACTCTTTACAAAAACAATTTTTACAAAAATTATCACTATCTTTGTTTATTTCTCCACACTCTTTACAAACCTTCATATTATTTTTCTCCTTTATTATTATAATATAATAAAAATAAAATGATTAGTTTTATCTTATATTTTAATTATAATAAATAATATATTTAAAATCAATACTAAAATATATTATTTTGTAAAATATTTTTAATTTTTTAGTATTAAATATTTAAATAATAACTTCTTACTTTTCACTACTATTTTTTTGACTATTTTCTATTAAACTTAAAAATGGATATGGATTTATCCAAAGTTCATTTTTTGTAAGGCTTGTTTCCACTTCTATGCCCATATGTAAATGTACCTCAAAGTTACCTTTAGTCCCCTCTAATTTGCTATATCCAGTATTGCCCATATATCCTAAAGTATCTCCTGCTGATATTTCTTTTCCTTTTTCAATACCTTGTTCATAGCTATCTAAATGTGCATAATAATAATAGTTGCCATTTTTAGACTTAATACCTATTCTATATCCACCTTTTTCATTCCAAGATAGTGTCAATATATATCTTAAAGCAAAAATTTATATTTTTAATTAGTAATAATA
>CAMMEG010000090.1 GCA_946495765.1 uncultured Eubacteriaceae bacterium | reverse complement strand
AAATCAAAGGGGTATATACAAAGTTATAATAAAAGACTTTTCTAGTAAAGTCGCTAATAATAAAACTGAAATATCAGTTAGTTTGAGCTATAGAGAGTATGAGGCAATAAGTATAAAGGCTAGTAGCTTTAAAAAATCTAATAGTAAAACAAAATCTAATAATAATGTAAATAAAAGTTTAACTGTTAGTAATGATGATTGGTTAAAATATCTAAATGGAGATAGGGGTAAAGCGCCTAGTCTTAATGATAATACAAATAAAGTAAGAAGTGATCCTTTTAAGAATTCACCTATTAGTCCTTATTTTGGAAGTAAAGGGAAGTGATAACTATTTATAGAGAAAGTGAATACTTTTCTCCAGAAGTATTAGTTAATATTGGAGATTATAGTTTTTCAAAATATATAACATTAAATGTAAAGTTAGATATAGAAAAAAATTTTGATTTTGCTATTATAAAATTTTCAGAGAAAATATTAGATGAAATAATAGTAAATAAAGATGACAAAGTAATTATACAGCTTGGTTATAACAATCAACTTGAAAAAGTTTTTACAGGGTATGTAACAGATGTCAAAGACTTTGAAATTACAGTTAAAAATAACTTTTTAAATTTAGTTAATATAAATATAAATAAAAGTTTTACAAATACTACTTTTGATGAAGCATTAAGATTTATATTAAACCAAGCAAGTATACAAAATATGTCTATCAAAAATGAAGATACTGTTATTAAAAATTTAATAAGTATAAAAAATAAAAATGGACTTGATGCAATTAAATATTTGGAACAAAAGTTTAATATAAAAGATAGTTTATATTTTTTTAAAAATGATAAATTTTTTTATAATGATAAAGAAGTACAGCAAGAAAATTATGAACTTATTTATGGTAGTAACATATTAAATTTACAAAATTTGTGTCCTAAAATTTGGGAAGTTGAAACTATATCTATGCCCAAAATAAATTTATTAGATGATATTTGCATAGAACACTATAAGCTAACAGGAACTTTTAAAGTAGAAAAAATAAATTTTATAGTTAATGATTATGGTTTTATAAGAACTAAAATAACTATTAAGGAGTGATTTTATGAGTAGTGAAATGTTAAAAAAGGCTATAGCCAATAATACAAAAAAATTTTTATTTGATAACTTCCAACATATATTTATACCACCTTGTTTATTAGCAAAGGTAACAAAAGTAGAAGGTAATAAAGTAAATCTTAAAATTTTAGATGTAAATAAGAATGAGGATGATAATTACCCAGAACTTGCCAATATAGATACAGATATAACAGTAGAAGTAGATGATATAGTTGTACTTAACTTTTTAAATGGGGAATTAGAATATCCTATTATAATACGAAAGTTGGGGTAATATGCAAGATATAAAATTTGATTTTAATAATTCAATTATTATAAAAAATAATGATGTTATTAAAATCGAAGATAATGAGCAAATATTACAAAATATAAAAATAGAAATGCTAACTAATGAAGGAGATGTATTTTATGATTTAGAGTTTGGTTATTCATTATATGACTTTTTACATAGGGAAATAAATGAAATGTTAATACACGAAATAAGGCACAGAATAATTACAAAATTATCAAGAAGAGATTATATAGATTCTAGTAGTATTAATATAGAAACTATACAAAAGGTTGATAAACTTATATTTAATATTAGCTTTTATATAAATGAATATTTTTTTCAAATAACTTTATTACTTGATAGAGTAAAAGTGGAGGTGATATAAATTAATAAGGAAACATTGGACAAGTTAATACCTATAAAAACTATTGATGAAGAAAAAGAACAGCTAATAGAAAAATTAGAGCAAGAAGATTTTGAGCTTAAAAATTTTGAAACAGGTTCAGTTATAGGTACTATAATAATGATTTTTTTAAGAATAAAAATAGAGCTTTTAATGTTAATTAGAAAAGTATATATAGGTATGTTTGTAAAGTCTTCTAGTGATGAATGGCTTGATAATAAGGCAGAAGACTATGGGAAAATTAGAAAACAAGCAATAAAAACAGAAGGTTATTTAACTGTTCAAAAAATAGACAGGAAAAAAGAGTTAATAATACCTAAAGGATATGTTTTTAAAACTTTACCTAGCCTAGCAGGGAAAGAGTATAGATTTATATCATCAGAAAAAACAGTAATAAAAGCTAATGAAGAAACAGGAAAAATATTTATAATAGCAGAAGAAACAGGTTCTAAATACAATGTACCAACAAATAGTATAAGACAGTCTTTAGTACATATAGAAAATATAAAATATTTATCTAATGAGAAAGATTGGCTTATAAAAGAAGGTTCGGACACAGAAATAGATGAAAGCTTTAGAGAAAGAACTTTAAATACTTGGGCAGAACTTGCAACATATTCAACAGCTTTAAAATATAAAAATGTAGCAGAAAGTGTTGAGGGGGTATTGTATGTTATTGTTAATGATATGCACCCACGAGGGCAAGGTACAGTAGATATAGTAGTAGCTAGCTATAATGGAACGGCTGGGGAAAAGCTATTAAAAGATGTTGAAGAAGCTATTGAAAGTATAAAAGGTGTTTATGATGATGTATTAGTTAAATCGGCAGAAACGGTAGCAATAGATGTAAGTTTAATTTTATATATAGATTATAGTGCATCAGAAGAAGGACTAAAAGAAAGAGCTATAACTTATGTAAAAGAATATTTTGAAATAAGCAACAAAAGAGAGCTTAATACTTTATATTTATCTGAACTTATATTTTATGTAAGAAAAAATTTAGATGAAGAAATAACAGCAGTTAAAATAACAGAACCAGAAGAAGATATAAAACTAGAAAAAGATAAAGTTATTATACTTAATCAAGTTAATGTTAGTATAGAAAGAGTGTGATGTGTATGTTTGAAAAATTTAGTGATTATATGTTTAACTTAGTACACTATCCACTTAAAGTATTAAAAGAAAAAAGTAAAATTTATATTTTATTTAAAGTTATAGGTTTACAATATGATGATATAAAAAATAAAGTTTTAGAAGTTTCAAAACAAAGTAATATAAATACAGCAACAGGTGTTTACTTGGATAAACTAGCAATAGATAGAAATATGTTCAGATATGAAAATGAAAAAGATAATCAGTTGAGAAAAAGACTTATTGCTAAAGCAGAAATAATGAAGAAATCTGGAACAAAACAAGGTATAATACTGGCTTTAAATTCACTTGGTTATGATGTAGAAATAGAGCCTTGCTATTTATATGATAAAGAACGTTGGGCAGAGTTTTATGTTATTGCTATTGAGGATATAGACAGTAGTTATTATAAATTTGATATTGTAAAAAATACTGTAATGGAAGTTAAACAGGCAAGTAGTAAGCCTAATTATGCTTATAAATTTATTATAAATAACCCTATAATTGAAAAGTTTATATATAAGTTAGATATACTATTTACGATTAACTTTTGGGGAGTTATACCTAAAAGAATATACTATGATGGGCAAATTCAATATAATGGTACTTATGATTATGGCAAATATCTTTTATCAAATTTACCAGAAATAAACTTACAAAGACTAGATTTAAAAATAAGTTTTAAAAATGATATAAAAAATAATGTTAGTGTAGAAACAACAGCAGACTATAAGTATAATGGTAATTATTTATATGATGGTTATATTGCATATATAGGTGGAATAACAAAGGAGGAATTATAGTGGCAACTAGCATAACAACTAAAATAGCTAAAGAAAAGTTAATAAAAGCTAGATGTGGAGAAAAGCCTTTACCTAAAGTAATGAAGATAGCTTTTGGTAATGGTGGAACTAATGAAGCAAATGAACCTTTAGAAATAGATTTGGATCAGTCTTCATTAAATAGTGAATTAAGCAGAAAAAATATAGATGGTTATAATATAACAGCTTATAACAAATGTGAGTATTATTGCACCTTAACTGAACAAGAACTTGTTAATGAAAAAATAACAGAAATAGCATTAATAGATGAAGAAGATGATGTTATAGCTATAAGAAATTTTAAGGCAAAGTATAAGGACAATGATATGCAATTAAGATTTTGTATAGAAGATGAATTTTAGAAAGGAGAATGTTATGAGTTATTTTAACACAGATGATGCAACGTTTAATCCACAGTTAGAAAAGATTAATGAAACTGACAGAGTACACGCAGATACGCCTAACCAACGTTTTGATCAACTTATAAAAAATGATGTCTCTTTAAAAAATCAGTTAGATACACACAATCACGATAGTTTGTATTCAAATATAAATCATAAACATAGTGAATATATAACTAATGAAAATTTAGGGACTAAACTAAATAATGTAGCAAAAGAAACTTCAGAATATAACATTGAGAATAAAGTTAAAGAAATATCAATATCCATTGGTAATATAAACAATAGTGTATCTCAAAATTTGCAAGGTGTAGCTAAAGAGAGGAGTGAATATAGTATTGAAGATAAAGTTAAAATATTAGAAGATAATATACCTAAATACTACTATGACTTACACTATAATTATATAGAAAAACAAGTTTCAAGTATACCACTTAATAATGAAATTTTATTATCTGAAGCAACAGGGCAAGGTGAATTGGTTCATTGTTTTTTAGGATTTCGTGGTACAGGAACAAATAATAATGATCGCCCAGCATATAAATTTAAAATAGTTATTGATGGAGAGGTAAAACTATTCCATACAGTATATCTTATGGGTAAAGTTTCATATCCAAAGGCTGGATTTTTTTCATATACTAATATATCTCACTATGAAGCAGATTATACTACACCATATCAAAGTAGGTGTAGATACTATCCATATAGCTATTTACCAATTATAAGGAAAAATGGTTCATCTTATGAAACGAGTATGGGTGTTACTGTATGCCCTAGAAATTATATAATGCACCCTTTAAGTTCAAAGGAGAAAAAGTTATATGTTAATGGTGAACTTATTTTTACACAAGGAACAATAGAAATGAAACCAATTAAATATAAAAATAAGGTGCAAGTATATTTAACTCTTTTAGATAGATTAGATCAGCTAACTGAAATAAATTTAAGTATGTATTATAAGCCTAATGATTAAAAAGGAGATATGATATGAATATAATAAATGAATATGAAGAAGATGGATATAAAATTATAGAATATGAAAATGGTAACACTGAAAAAATCCTTATTTCAGATGAAATTGCAGAAGAAGAACAACCAGAACAGCAATTTATTTCACAACAAGAAATAATAAATGCACAAATAATAAATGAATTAGAATATTTAAAGTGTTTAGCTGAGCTAAATTCAATGAAAGGTGGTAATTTATAATGAGTACATATGAAAGCACAAAAATATTAATACAAAATGGCAATTATGAAAACCAATCAATAATGAAGAAACTAGATATATTTTTAAACCTTGATAGGATAACTTTAGAGCAATATCAAGAGCTTGTAAATTTAGTTAATGGGGGTAATTAATTATGAAAAAATTTGATTGGAAAGAAAGATTTAAAAATAAAATATTTTGGGTAAACACAATTTTAGCAGTAGCAACACCAATACTTGCTTATTTTGGAATTAACGGTAGTGATTTAACCACTTGGGGTAGTTTGTTTGGCTTAATTTTAGATGCACTAAAAAATCCTTATGTAGTAGGACTTGTTTTAGTTTCTTTATGGAATAACGTTATAAATCCAGTTACAAAAGGTATTACAGATTAGGAGTGGTACATATGAAAATAAACAAGTTAATAGCACATAGTAGTAATTTTACTAAAGGAAGAAAACAAAAAATACAATTTTTAGTAATACACTATACAGCTAATAATGGAGATTTAGCAAAAAGTAATTGTAACTATTTTAAATCACCTAATAGGAACGCATCAGCTCATTATTTTGTTGATGAAAAAGAAGTTTGGCAAAGTGTAGAAGATAATGATATAGCTTGGCATTGTGGAACAAGTGGTAAATATTACCACAGTAAATGCAGAAATGATAATGCGATAGGTATAGAGCTATGTTCCGAAAAAGATAGTAAAGGTAATTACTATTTTACTAATGAAACAATAAATAATGCAGTAGGTCTTGTAAAAATGTTAATGGAAAAGTACAACATACCTATTGAAAATATAGTCAGGCACTATGATGTAACACATAAAAATTGCCCAGCACCATTTGTAAATAATAATACAGCTTGGGATAATTTTAAAGATAGTTTAATGGAGGGATATATGTTTGTAGAAAGAAATTATAGCTACAATGGTAAAGTTAAGTCCTTTAATGTTATAAATGAAAATGGAGAAAATTTTATAAAGGTTAGAGATTTAGCAGATTTATTAAATAAAAATATTAGTTATGACAGCAATACTAAAATAACTAATTTAGATGATATATTTAACAATGTTAAAGTAGAAGTTGGAAATACAAAAACAACTGTTCAAGCTATTAATAGTGGCGGGTTTAACTTTGTTAAAGTTAGAGATTTAGCTGACGTTTTAGGATTTGAAACAGGATATAATGAAACTAATAATAGTATATTTTTTAAGTTAAAAAAATCTATTGTTGATAAATTAAAGATATTTAAAAAGTAGGTGTTAATATGAATATTTTTGAAACAAAGATAAATTACATAATATCTACTATAACAGCTATATTATCGGCTATATTAGGGGATTTTTGGTTTTTATTTGTGTTTTTATTAGGACTTAATATTATAGATTATATAACAGGTATAATGAAAGCTAGATATTTAAAGAAAGAAAGTTCAAGACGAGCAATGAAAGGCTTTGTTAAAAAGTTTTTAATATGGTGTTTGGTAGCTATGGGTTTTGG
>CAMMEG010000089.1 GCA_946495765.1 uncultured Eubacteriaceae bacterium | reverse complement strand
ATTGGTAAAGAGTGATAAAAATCTACTTTCTTTCTATTATGTAAATATGAAAATATAGCTGTACCAACAATAACTGCCAATAAAGCAGTAATAAATTTATTAAGGCTATTATTTACTGTTAAATAGGAGTTTATGCTAATTAATCTATATAATTTTTCATTTTGGTTTAAGTCTTCAGGTATAGCAGAAAATTCTAATAAAGGTGGAACTATTTTTGCAAATATATAAAATATACAAGATAGTGCACTTGCCCATATATATTTTTTATATTCCTCTTTAAATAATTTTATATTATATGATGAGCGATTTAATGTCATAGCCTATTCCCTCCGTTTCTACGATAAATATTTCTTCTAAGGTTAAAGGTAACATTTCAAAAAATATTGGATTAAGACTAGATAAATAGTTATTTATATGTTCACCATTACCTTTTATAGTAAGAACATTTAAAGAGCCTCTAGTTTCAGTTTTTATTATATTTAAGTCATTAAATAATTTTTCTGGTATACCATCTTTAAATACAATTTGAATTTTATGTATATCCAATTTTAAATCCTCTAAATCTTTTGATAGTAGCATACCACCTTTATGTAAAATACCTATGTTATCACAAATATCTTCAAGCTCTCTAAGATTATGAGAGGCGATGACTGGAGTTAAATTTCTCTCATCTATGTCTTGTGCAAAAATGCTTTTAACAGCCTGCCTAACAACAGGGTCTAAACCATCAAAAGTCTCGTCACAAAATAAATAGTCAGTTTTTGAACATATCCCACATATAACAGATACTTGTTTTTTCATACCTTTAGAAAATGTTTTAATTTTTCTTTTTTCATCTAAACCAAAAGATTTCATTAGTTTATTATATCTTTCTGTATCAAAGTTTTTATAAATAGTACAATAATAGTTTTTCATATCTTGTGGTGTAGCATTATTGAAGAAAAATTGCTCATCGGATATATAGAAAAACTTACTTTTTATTTCTATATTATCAAAAACTTCTTTATTATCTATTTTTATAGAACCACTATCTGGTTTTAATATACCAGCTGCCATTCTTAAAAATGTAGATTTACCAGCACCATTAGTACCAATAAGTCCAAATACAGTACCATTTTTTATTTCTGCTGTAACATTATCAACAGCAATTATATTATCAAATTCTTTTGTTACATTTAATGCTTGTATCATAAATATACTCCTTTCATTTAATCCAACTTAAAATAATTTCATCTGTTGCTCCTATATCTTTAGCCTCTTCAATAAGTTTTTTTATCTCTATTTTTATACTTTCAAGTCGGGTATTTATAGCATCTTTACAACTAGGTGATATAAAGCTACCTCGACCTTTTATAGAATAAGTTATTCCTTTAGTTTCTAATACTGTATAGGCTTTTTGTATAGTATTAGGATTTATGGAAAGCTCTATAGCTAGTTGTCTAACGCTAGGTAATTGTTCATTAGGAGTTAGAATACCTTTTATAGCAAGTTTTTCTATACTATCTACTAGTTGTTGATAAATAGGGCGTGGATCTCTAAAGTCAATATTAAACATAGTTTTCCTCCTTTCATAAGTGTATTATATGTATTCATACACTTATTATAATTAATACAATTATATTTGTCAATATGTATAAAATAAATTTTAATAATATATTAAAGTCAGGTATTTCTATTATTTTTTCCATGATAACTTTGTAAATTTTCAAATTATAATATAAGTTAAAACAAAACCCGTTTATAATTTTTATCTTGAAAAATAAAGTTATAGCTTAATTATAATGTTGACATAAAATACTTTTTAGTGTATATTAATATATTATTAAATAAATATTTTATATAAGTGTTTAAAAGGGAATAGTATGTATACAAGCTTTTTTTAGAGAGAAGATGGTTGGTGAAAATCTTTATTAGACTATACAGAACCTACCCTTGTAGCTTCTATATGAAAATATAGCGTTATCCTAGCGTTAATAGGTAATAAAGTGAATGCTTTGCATTAAGAAGGGTGGTACCGCCGTATATGGTCCCTTAATTCTTTTTGTTAAGCTTTTTATTTTGTAAAATATTAAAAATAATTAGTAAAAGGAGCGATAATATGTCTAAAGAAAAACTTGTAAAGGAAATAACCTCTATGGAAGAAGACTTTGCGCAATGGTATACAGATATTGTAAAAAAAGCCGATTTAATAGATTATTCATCTGTTAGAGGGTGTATGATATTAAGACCTTATGGATATGCTATATGGGAACTTATACAAAAAGAGTTAGACAGGAGATTTAAAGAAACAGGACATGAAAATGTATATATGCCTATGTTAATACCAGAGGGGCTTTTACAAAAAGAAAAAGAGCACGTTGAAGGATTTGCTCCAGAGGTTGCATGGGTCACACATGGAGGAGAAGAAAAATTAACTGAGCGCCTTTGTGTAAGACCTACATCAGAAACTTTATTTTGTGAACATTATTCAAACATTGTAGAGTCTTATAGAGATTTACCAATGCTTTATAACCAATGGTGTTCTGTTGTAAGATGGGAAAAAACTACAAGACCATTTTTAAGAAGTTTAGAATTTTTATGGCAAGAAGGGCATACTGCTCATGCTACAGAAGAAGATGCACAAGAAGAAACTATAAAAATGCTAAATATTTATTCAGATTTTTGTAAAGAATTTTTAGCTATGCCTGTTATAAAGGGGCAAAAAACAGATAAAGAAAAATTTGCTGGAGCTAAATCAACTTACACGATAGAATCTCTTATGCACGATGGTAAAGCACTTCAAGCTGGTACATCTCATAATTTTGGTGATGGATTTGCTAAAGCTTTTGGTATACAATATACAGATAGAGAAAATAAACTACAATATGTACATCAAACATCATGGGGAGTTTCAACTCGTTTAATAGGTGGACTTATAATGGTTCATAGTGATAATAATGGTTTAGTTTTACCACCTAATGTTGCTCCTATACAAATAGTTATTTTACCTATAAACCAGAAAAAAGAAGGAGTTATAGAAAAGGCACAAAATTTAAAAAATATACTTTCTAAAAGGTATAGAGTTAAAATAGATATAAGTGATAAATCGGCAGGATGGAAATATAGCGAATATGAAATGAAAGGTGTTCCTTTAAGATTAGAATTAGGCCCTAGAGATATTGAAAATAGTCAATGTGTTTTGGTTCGTAGAGATAATAGAGAAAAAGTTTTTGTAAATTTAGATGAGTTAGAGAAAACTGTTGATAAAATGTTAGATGATTTACAACAAGACTTGTTTAATAAAGCTTTAAAACATAGAGATGAAAATACATTTGTTGCAAAAACTTTAGAAGAATTTGAAACTATTCTTAAAGAAAAACAAGGATTTATAAAAGCTATGTGGTGTGAAGATAAGAAATGTGAAGATAAAATTAAAGAGATAACAGGAGCAACATCTCGTTGTATTCCTTTTGAACAAGAAAATATATTTAATACTTGTATTTGCTGTGGTAAGCCAGCTAATAAAATGGTATATTGGGCAAAAGCATATTAATATTAAGACTAAAGACTTTGTCTTTAGTCTTAATATTTGAAAAAGTTTTTAATTTTCCTATTTATTTTACTTAAAATTTTACTTAAATAATAAAGATATTAAACATAGTATTTAATTTTATTATTGACAATATAAGGTATTTCTAATATAATGTTAGTACACTAACAAAATAAGTGAGGTTTATTGAAATGGACTGTGGAGAAAATGTTGTTTTTCAAATTAGAACTGTATCTAACCTTATAAAAAGACGTATGAAAGAAATTGTCAAAAAAAACCATGAATATAATGTAACAGGTATACATATTCATCTAACTAAGTATTTAATTGAAAATCAAGATAAAGAAATATTTCAAAAAGATATAGAAGAGGAATTTTGTATAAGACGTTCTACTGTTACTGCCATTTTAAATCTTATGGAAAAAAATGATATAATAAAAAGAGAGCGTGTAGATTATGATGCTAGATTAAAAAAAATAGTATTAACTGAAAAAGCTAAAGAAATAAATAAAAATATATATCATCAAATATTAGATATGGAAAAAAGTATTTTTAAAGGTTTAGATGAGCAAGAAGTAAAAAATTTTTGTGAAGTATTAAAAAAAATTAAAAATAATATTAACTAAAATCTAATTATAATGTTAGTATACTAACAAAAGGAGGTAATTTATGATTAAAGTATTACTAAAATCTATTAGAGAATACAAAAAGGATTCCATTTTAGCTCCTATATTTATGATAGGTGAAGTAGCTATGGAAGTTTTAATACCATTTTATATGGCAAAACTTATAAATAATGGAATTCAAGCTCAAAACATTGGATATATTATGCAAATGGGTTTAGTACTTACTATTTTATGTATAATTTCTTTAGCTAGTGGTATGTTGTCTGGTAAATATGCATCATCTGCGGCATCTGGTTTTTCAAAGAATTTAAGAAAAGATATGTATTATAATATACAAAATTTTTCATTTTCTAATATAGATAAATTTTCTACATCTAGTATAATAACAAGACTTACAACAGATGTAACTAATGTACAAAATTCCTATCAGATGATTATAAGGGTTGCTGTAAGAAGTCCTGTTATGTTAATTTCAGCTTTTTTTATGTCATTTTATTTAAATGCTAGATTATCTACAATATTTTTAGTAGCTATCATATTTCTTGGAGTAAGCTTATATTTTATAATAAAAAACGCTTATCCTATTTTCCAAAAGATATTTAAAGTTTATGATAAATTAAATAATGTTGTTCAAGAAAATTTACATGGAATAAGAGTTGTAAAATCTTATGTTAGAGAAGATTTTGAAGAAGAAAAATTTAAAGAAGTTTCTAGTGATTTGTTTAATAAGTATTTAAAAACAGAAAAAATAGTAGCTCTTACAAATCCTTTGATGAATTTAGTTATAAATGGAGCTTTAATACTTTTAGCATGGTTTGGTGCAGAGTTTATAATCAAAGGTAATATGCAAACAGGTGATTTAACAACTCTTATAACTTATTCTACACAAATTTTAATGAGTTTAATGATGTTATCTATGGTTCTTGTTATGATAGTTTCTTCTAGAGCTTCTGCAGAAAGAATTGTAGAAATACTTCAAGAAAAAACAGATATAGAAAACAATAATATAGCTAAAAAAGAAGTAGTAACAGGTGACATAAGTTTTAAAAATGTTAATTTTAGCTATACAAATGATAAAAATAAATGTTGTCTTGTAAATATTAATTTAGATATAAAAGCTGGTGAAACAGTTGGTATAATAGGTGGAACAGGAAGTTCTAAAAGTACATTAGTTCAACTTATACCTCGTTTATATGATACATTAGATGGTACAGTATATGTAGGCGGAGAAGATGTTAAAAATTATGACTTAGAAATACTTAGAGATAATGTAGCTATGGTTTTACAAAAAAATGTGCTCTTTTCTGGAACGATAAAAGAAAACTTACGCTGGGGTAATGAAAATGCAACAGATGAAGAAATGATAAGAGTATGTAAGTTGGCTTGTGCGCATGATTTTATTCAAGATTTTGAACATAAATATGACACTTATATAGAACAAGGTGGTACAAACGTTTCTGGTGGACAAAAACAAAGACTATGTATAGCTCGTGCACTACTTAAAAAGCCTAAAATATTAATTTTAGATGATTCTACAAGTGCTGTTGATACAAAAACAGATGCTTTGATTAGAGAAGCATTTAAAAATGAAATACCTAATACAACTAAAATTATTATTGCTCAAAGAATTTCATCTATACAACATGCAGATAAAATTGTAGTTATGAATGAAGGAAAGATAGATGCAATAGGAACTCATGAACAACTCCTAGAAAATAATGAAATTTATAAAGATATATATACACTTCAATTGAAAGGAGGAGAAAATGATGAATAAACATATGCCTAATAAAAAATCTTTTGATAAAGATACTATAAAAAGATTAATATCATATATAATGGATTATAAATGGAAATTTACTATAGTTATAATTTGTATTATATTAACATCACTTGTTTCAGCAGTTAGTGCAACTGCAGTTAAAGTATTAATAGATGATTATATTACTCCTTTAATAGGAACTACTAATCCTTCTTTTGATGGCATAATTAAAGTTATTAGTATATTATCTATTATATTTATAGTAGGGGTAATATCAGCCTTTATATATAGTAGAATTATGGTTGATATATCTCAAGGAATATTAAATAAAATTCGTAATGATATGTTTTGTCACATGCAAAAATTGCCTATAAGATATTTTGATACAAATTCTCATGGTGATGTAATGAGCCATTATACAAATGATACAGATGCCTTAAGGCAAGCTTTATCACAAAGCATACCTCAATCTTTTTCTGCTATTATAACCGTTATTAGCGTTTTTGTTACAATGCTTACAACTAGTTTATATTTAACTATATTTGTAGTTTTATATTTAATATTTCAATTATTTTTTGTTAAAAAGGTTGCAGTTAAAAGTTCTAGATATTTTATAGAGCAACAGAAGTCTTTAGGGGAAATTAATGGATATATAGAAGAAATGATAAATGGGCAAAAAGTTGTTAAAGTATTTTGTCATGAAGAAAAAGCAAAAGAAGAATTTGATATAAAAAACGAAATACTTAGAGAAAATACTTATAAAGCTAATACTTTTGCTAATATAATAATGCCTATGATGAATAATTTAGGTATACTACAATATATATTACTTGCAATTATTGGTGGTAGTCTAGCTATAAATGGTATTGGGGGAATAACAATAGGTTCTATTGTAGCCTTTTTAATGCTTAGCAGAAATTTTAATGCTCCAATAAGTCAAGTTTCTCAACAAATGAACTTTATTATTATGAGTTTAGCTGGTGCTAAGAGAATATTTGAACTTTTAGATGAAAAAGTGGAAGAAGATAATGGATATGTAACACTTGTTAATGCTAAATATGAAAATGGTCAAATTGTTGAAGTAAAAGAAAGAACAGGTATTTGGGCATGGAAACATCCACATCAAGATGGTACATTAACATATACAGAACTTACTGGAGAAGTGGAACTTAATGATGTAGACTTTGGATATACAGAAGAAAAGATTGTTCTTCATAATGTAACTATCAATGCTAAACATGGACAA
>CAMMEG010000088.1 GCA_946495765.1 uncultured Eubacteriaceae bacterium | reverse complement strand
AAGGAGCTGTGACCATGGATCTCACAGAAACCTACCGAGGATATACCGGGAGCATAAATGTTGCTACACTAGAGGAAAGCATTATCATACTTGTTATTTTACCTTTTGAAACTGGGAATAAATCTGCCATTGTTGAAACTGCAAGTTGTAAAACACCACCTGCTGCACTAAATCCAACTAAAAATCCACCTATAAGTGCCACACTTTCTGTTCTTATCATAAACATAGCTAATAATGTTATAAAAGAAATTAATGGATATATAATTAAAAACCTAACTGGTTTAATTAATTTTTTAACTAAAATCGCCGTAATAATAACTGCCCAAATAGAACCCATTGCATAGTTTGATTGTATTTTGCCAGCAACGCTTTCAGATAAACCTATTATATCCATACCAAAAGCCTTATTAACATTTAAGAAAATTTGGAATGTAGCAGTTGACGTAAATCCTATTATAATTAAGGCAATACCTTCTATATAAAAGTTTGATTTTATTTTAGGTGCAGAGTTATTTTCTTCAACTTTTTCTTCTTTTTTATTAGAATTTTGAGCTGGAAATGGTAATAACATTAAAAATATACCATTAATTATTAATAAAACAATACATAATATAAATGAATATCCAAAATATAAATTATTTCCAACTAAAAATCCTACCATCATTGGTAATAAATATTGACCTATTGAAATAAAAAGTTTTGTTAAAATACTTGCAAATCCTGTTGAATTAGTTAAAATTTCCATAGCAGCTGGTATACAGCCTGAATCTAAGAAAGAATTTGCAATACCAGCTAAAAGTGCAACAAAAAATGCTACCTTTGAATTAGGCGTAACTAATATTAATCCAAAGAATAAAATATAAAAAATCATACCCATTATAATTGTTGGTCTTCTTCCCAATTTATCGGATATAACTCCAGAAAACGGCAACGCTATAAATCTACCTATTCCAAGAGCTGATATAACATATAATACTGCTGCATTATCTGTATTCCAAAGTGTTTGTAAAGAATTTGTATTTTGTGCTAAAATAGATGCTCCTATACCATGTATAAAATAATTTATATAAATGCAAAATACAGTTATATAAAAAATATTAAACTTTTTTTTATTTTCCATTTTTGCCTCCAAAGCTTTTTATTAATATTTAATGTCTAAAATTTCTTTCATATATTCAATAGGCATTGGTTGACCTGTCCACATTTCAAATGCTGCCGCTCCCTGAAAAAGCATCATTCCTAAACCATTCATGGTTTTTTTACATCCTGCTTCTTTAGCCATTTTTAAAAGAGCTGTTTCTCGAGGAGAATAAACTATATCTGAAACAATTAAATCTTCTCTTAAAAAAGAAGTGTCTGGAATATAAGTTTGACCTTCTAATGGTTTCATACCAACACCAGTTGCATTTGTTAAAATAGCACTTGTAGATATTTCTTCTTTTAATTTTTCTAAGTCACTTAAGTCGTATAAATTAACAATACAATTTGTTTTTTCTCTTAATTTTTTAACAGTTTGTTCTGCATTAGCATAAAAATCATCTTTTCTATTAAAAATTGATATTTCAGCAACTCCATCTAAAGCAGCTTGAACTTGAATAGCAGTTGCTGCACCACCTGCTCCAACAATAGTCATTTTTTTACCAATAATGTCAATACCTGCATCTTTTAATGCACTCATATAACCAATACCATCTGTAATATAACCTGTTAAAACTCCATTATCATTTACTATAGTATTTACAGCTCCACAAAGCTCTGCTGCTGGAGAAAGTTTATCTAAATATTTATGAACAACAGTTTTATTAGGCATAGAAACATTACTTCCTCTAATATTCATTGCTCTAAACCCTTTAATGGTGTCCTCTAACTGTTCTGTACCAACCTCAAAAGCTAGGTAAGCATAGTCTAAACCTAATTTTGCAAATGCTTCATTGTGCATTTTAGGTGAACTTGAGTGTCTAATAGGTGTAGCTATAAGACCAATAAGTTCTGTGTGTCCTGAAATTCTTTCTGCCATAAATTTTTCCTCCTAATAAATAAAAAATTTAATTATATTTTATAAATATTAATTTTTATAATAATAAACTACCTACTATTGTGTAAAACTTCAAGAATTTCTGATAATTTATTAACTTCTACTTGTCCTGGAGCAGATGAAACCTTAGCTGCACCAAATGTTAACGCCGAACCAAATGTTTCTCCTGCTAGTCTACTTATAACGCCAAGTCCAGCCATAGACATTGTAATAATTGGTGTTTTAGCATATTTTGTAACCATATCATCTGTAGCACAAAGAAGAGTTAAAACATCTGTTGTAGATTTAGGCATAACTGCTATTTTAGGTAAATCTGCATTTAATTCTTGCATTTTGCAAAGTCTTTTAACAATTTCATCTTTTTCTGGTGTTTTATCAAAATCGTGATTAGACATAACAACTTTTACATTAGTCTTATGGGCTTCTAAAACTATTTCTTTAACAATTTCATCACCAGTAAAAAGTTCAACGTCTATTAAATCAACATATCCTGTTTTAGCTATTTCAATGTTTAACTTTTTATAATATTCTACACTTACCTCTTTTTCTCCACCCTCTTTAAGACTTCTAAATGTAAAAAGAATAGGAGTTTCGTTTAAAACTTGTCTTAAGTCTTTTGCTAATTCTTTTACTTTATCTAAGTCCTCAACTTCTTCAAAATGATCTATTCTAAGTTCAACTAGATCTAATTTTATATTTTCTAATTCTTTTGTCATATCTAAAAATTCTTGTTTGCTCTTTGCAACCAAAGGTACGCAAATTTTAGGTACACCCTCTCCAATTTTAACATTTCTAATTTGAATATATTTTTGCATAAAATTCTCCTTAAGATAAAAAATATTTAATATAAAGTAAACTTTGTTTGTTAATAGATTAACTTTCTTTAATTATATTATAGTTATTTTAATAAATCTAATACTAATTTTTTTATAAATTGATAGATTTTATTTATTAATATTGTTATAATATATTTATTGCATTATTTTGGAGGTTTTTATGAACTTAAATCAACTTTATTATTTTAAAACAATAGCAAATTTACAACATTTTAGAATAGCATCAGAAAAATTAAATGTATCTCAACCTAGTCTTAGTACCTCTATGGCTAACTTAGAAGATGAGTTAGGAATAAAACTTTTTGAAAGACAAGGAAGAAATGTAAAATTAACAAAGTATGGAAAAATATTTTTAGAATATGTTGAAAGCTCTTTAGAAACACTAGAAGTTGGTATAAATAAAATTAAAACTTTAACAAATAATGAAGGAGGTAATATAGATATAGCATATGTTTTTCCATTAGCTCCTTCTTATATTCCAAAAATAGTTAGAAATTTTTTAGACCAAAATGAAAATAAAAATATTTCTTTTTCTTTTAAACAAGAATTAACTTCAGCAATTATAGAAGGACTCAAAAATTCAAAATATGATTTAGGATTTTGCTCTTATATAGAAAACGAAAAAAATATTATTTTTGAACCTATAATAGAACAAGAACTAGTATTAATAGTTCCTAAAAATCATCCCCTTTCTAATAAAAAAGAAGTAAGTATTAAAGAAATAGAAAAATATAATGTTATTATTTATTTTAAAGAAAGTGGATTAGGTAAACTAACATCTAAAATATTTAATGATAACAACATTAATCCAAATATTATATTTGAGGGAGAAAATGAACATGCTATATTGGGATTAGTTGCTGAAAATTTTGGAATAGCTTTAGTTGGAAAAACACCTTTGCTAAAAAATAGTAATATTAAACAAATAAAAGTTAAAGAACTTAATTATAAAAGACATATATACCTTGCTTATGTAAAAAATAGATACTTTCCACCTGCTATACAAAAATTTTTAGAATACATAAAGAAAAATCCTTCTTCATTATAATGTTTTTAAATAATTATATTCTTGACAAAGTCTAATTTTATAAATATACTATTAATTTGTAATCATATGTATTTTAAAGGTGGTAATATTCAATGGCAGATAATATCAAAAACAAAAAACCCAAAACTTTAGCTAAAAAAATGGGCATAGCCTTAAGTTTTGGTGTTATAGTTGGTCTTATTTTTATGTTTTTAAGGGAAAGTTTATTAAAGTCTAATTATTCTTATATTTGGGATATAATAAATAATATTTTATTTCAAGATATAAGCGTAGGCGAAGGTAAAAATAGTATTGGAATATTCTATATTCTAGGACAACTTTTTATAAACTCGTTACAACTTGTTATTATTCCTTTAATATTTTCTTCAATAGCACTTTCTATGTGTCAAATTAAAGATACTAAAAAATTTGGTAGAATAGCTGGAAAGACCGTTTCTAACTTTCTTATTATGTATATATTAGCTTTAACTTTAGCTTGTGTTTTAGGACTAATTGCAGATAATTTAGGTATGTTTAAAGTTGAAATAAATGGTATTTCTTCTTCTGAAACTACTAATTATAGTTCAAATCCTTTAATGATTATTTTAGACGCAGTACCTAATAACTTTTTAAGTGTTTTTACGACAAATTCTAGAGTTCTTTCAATAGTATTTTTAGCTATTATAACAGGAATCTGTATAAATAAATTAGATGATAAAATATTAGTTATAAAAAATGTTTTAGAAGATATTAATAGTATAGTTTCTGAATTTTTAAGCTTTATTATTAATAAGTTTAGTCCTGTTGCTATTTTTATCCTTATTTCAAGAACATTTGCTATATATGGTATAGAGCACTTAAAACCTGCTGTTTCATATATGTTAGTTACAACCCTAGGCTGCGTTATATTTTTTATTTTAGGATATCCAAGCTATATTTATATTAAAACAAAACTAAATCCTTTTATTTTTATTAAAAAAATAAGTAAAGTTGCCCTTTTAGGTGTTTCTGCTGCCTCTTCTGCTGCTGCTTTGTCTTTAAATGAAAAAACTTGTGAAGAAGAATTAGGAATTAATAAAGAAATAATATCTTTTACCCTTCCATTAGGTATGACTATTAATATGAATGGAACTGCCATAATGCAGGTTATAGCAACAGTATTTATTGCATCTAGTGCTGGATACAATGTAACTGCTTTTAATATTATTTTAATTTCATTTTTAGCGCTAATGGCATCTATTGGAACTCCATCTATTCCTGGTTCTTCAACAATTATTTTATTTTCTATACTAACTGCTATGGGATATAATAATCAAGCCAGTTTAATAGCGTACTCTTTAATTATTGCCATTAATAGGCCAATGGATATGTTAGTAACAGCTTTAAATGTTGTCGGTGATGCTGGAACTGCTTTAATTGTTTCTAAATCTGAAAATAATTTAGATGAGAAAATTTATAAAAAACAAATTAAATAAATATAAATTAAAACAAAAATCAATTTAGAATTTTTATCTTGAAAAATAAAGGCATAGTTTAATTGCAATAAATAAAAGAGTTAATTTTTAGATATTAAAAATTAACTCTTTTATTTATTACAATTATTAATTTTTATAATTAAAATATATTTTCATAGTTTTATCTTTAAATATAATAATCTCTTTTATTAAAATTTTTATTAATTCTCTTGTTAATATATTTTTATTTTTAAATTCAAAAAATTCTATTAAACATTTATTTTGCATACTTAAATTATTTTTTATATTTTTTAATTCTATTTCTAATAACTCTTTCTTTTCTAATAAAACTTTTTCTTTCTCTAAATATGAATTTTTATTAAAAATATATTCTTCTTCTAATAAAATTTTATTTATGTAATCTTCATATATTATTTTATAAAAATTTTTTATTTTTCTAATTTCTTTTTCTATATCTTTAATTTTATTATTTAATATATTTTCTTCTAAAGAAATAATATTTTTATTTAATATATTTTGTAAATTTATATTAACCTCTATTTGATTTTTTATTTCATTAAATACTAATTCTTCAATATAATTTGATTTAATTATCGTAAATTTACAGTTATTTAATCTATGATATTTACACTCAAAAAAACTGTATACTTTAGAATTTTCTTTTCTTTCTTTTTGTCTTTTTATTAAGTTTTTTCCACATTCACCACATTTTATATATTTTTTCAATATATTTTCACGAAATTTAGTTTTTTTATTTCTACTATAATATATTTGTTTAATTTTTTCATTAATTTCTTGAACTTTATAAAATATTTCTTTTGAAATTATAGGTTTATGTGTATTTTCAACAATAATATAGTCTTCTACGTTATTTTTTTCTCTTTTTTTATTTGATATAGTTTTATATTTTCTCTGTACTAAATTACCTATATAAATTTCATTTGATAAGATTTTTTTTACTGTTGTTTCAAGCCATTTAGTATCTTTAAACCTATCATTTTTAATAAATCCTTTACTATATAAATAAGCATATGGTGATAAAATATTTTTTTCATTTAAAAATATAGCTATTTTATTATAACTATACCCTTTTAACCTTAAATCAAAAATTTCTTTAATAATATAAGATATTTCTGTATTAATTATAAGCTTATTTTTATTATTGGGACTTTTTAAATATCCATAACTTGCCCAAGTTCCTATAAATTCTCCTCTCTTTTGTTTTTCTCTAAATACTGTACTAACCTTTTTTGAAATATCTTTAGCATAAATTTCATTTATAATATTTTTTAAATGCATTATTAATATTTCGCTAGAATTTTCATTTTTACTATCATAATTATCATTTATAGCTATAAATCTTATATTCATAAATGGAAATATTTTTTCAAGATAATTTCCGCATTCAATATAGTTTCTTCCAAAACGTGATAAATCCTTTACTATTATACAATTTATTTTACTAGCTTTTATATCTTCTAAAAGATTTTTAAAACCACTTCTGTCAAAATTTGTACCCGTTTTATTACTATCTTCATAGATTTCAACTAAGTTAAATTCCTCTTTATCTTTTACATAATCTAAAATTATATTTTTTTGATTCTCTATTGTATCTATATCTTCTTTGTCAAGTACAGATATTCTTAAATAAATACCAACATTATATATTTCCTTATTTGTTGTAAATTTAATTTCTTTTACATTTTTTCTACTCTTTCTAGCCATTAAATCACCTATATTATTTTAGTATTAGCTCATCTTTATATTTAAAATGAATATTTATTACTTTATTTTTATCTACTTCTATTCTATTAACTAATTGATTCAATACTTCCTTTGTATATAA
>CAMMEG010000087.1 GCA_946495765.1 uncultured Eubacteriaceae bacterium | reverse complement strand
ATATATTAATATTAGTAGATAATATATATAATATACTTTGTCTTGCTTCTTCTAGCTTATTATTTTGTATAACTTGTTTAGGCTTTTTATTTACTAACTTTTGTGTATTATTGTTATTAGATAAAATAATCTTAATCTCTTGTGATATAGCATCTTGAGAAATTTTAGTTATATAACTTGCTTCTTTAATAAATACATCTCTTTCTACTGGGCTTGAAAGAGATGATATTATTTTAGATACTTGCTTAGTAAATTCTACTTTTTGTATAGGGTCATTTATATTGTATTCTTGCATTTTTTGTTTAATTTGAAAAGATATGTAGCTTTTTGCATCATTAAGAAGTTCTATAAAACTTTTTGTACCAAACTTAGTAATATATTCATCAGGGTCTTTAGCATTTTCTACTTGAGCAACTCTAACGTATATACCATTATCAACTAATATAGGGATTGCTCTAAGAGTAGCTTTAATACCAGCATCATCACTATCGAATAATATAATAACTTTATTAGCATATTTTTTTAATAATTTTATATGATTTTCATTAAAAGCAGTACCTAAAGCAGCAACTACATTGGTTATGCCAGCTTGATAAAGAGCTATTACATCCATATAACCTTCTACTAATATTAACTCTTTACTTTTACTATTTTTTGCAATATTTATACTATATAAGTTATAACTTTTATTAAATATAGGTGTGTCTGGAGAATTTAAGTATTTAGCAGTATTTTTATTATCAATTAAATCTCTACCACCAAATGCTATAACTCGACCTTGAACATCTATTATAGGAAACATAAGCCTACCCCAAAACCTATCAAAAAATGTATTATTTTTGGTTTTAAATACAAGCCCACTTTCAAGAATTATATCATCACTATAACCTTTTTCTTTTAGAAAAGTATATATATCATCCTTTTTAAATAAAGAATAACCAAGTCCAAATTTTATTCTAGCATTAGATTTTATACCACGTTTATCTAAATAATCATTAGCTATTTTTGCTTGTGGGTTAGATAAATTTTGATAAAATTTTTTGGCTACTAATTTGTGTATTTCATATAAAATTTGTTTTGTTTCTAAAACCTTATTATCAAAATTTCCATTAGGTTCTGGTAAAGGATAGTTTATTCTATCTGCTAGATATTTTATAGTATCTAAAAAATCATAGTTTTCTATGTCCATAATGAAGTTATAAACTGTACCAGAAGCACCACAACCAAAACAATGATAAAGCTGTTTATCTGGGCTAACAGAAAAAGAAGGTGTATTCTCTTTATGAAAAGGGCATAGCCCAATATAAGAGTTTCCACGTTGTTTTAATGGTGTATAACTATTTATAATTTCTACAAGGTCATTACCAAATCTAATGTCTTCTATAATATCATCAGAGTATCTCATAAAATATACTGTCTCCATTTATTTTTCATAATATTATATTCTTTATATACTTATTCGACAATGTTTTTAAAAACCCTTTTTATATTAAGTAAAGAAATATAAAATTTATAATTATAGCCTTATTACATATTTATTTGTTTATATACTTTTATAGCGTATCTATCAGTCATACCAGCAATATAGTCACAAATAGCACGTTCTTTATTTTCTCCAGTTTTACATATATTGGCAAATTCTAGAGGTACTTTATCAAAATGTTTATAATAATACTCATATATTTCTTTTATCATAAACTTAAAATTTTTTCTTTCTTCAGCTAAAATACCAGTATCATATACATTTTCAAATAAAAATTTTCTTAATTTATACATACAGGCTTTAATTTCTTTAGTCATAATAATATTATTTTTATCAATACTATTTTTTATTATATCCCGTATTAAAAAATTTATTATATCCTTAGGTGTTTCACCTAATATATTAAGGCATTCTCTAGGTAAATCTTCTTTTTTTAATATGCCAGCTCTTATAGAATCATCTATATCATGATTTATATATGCTATTTTATCAGAAATCTGTACTATTTTACCTTCTAATGTAGAAGGTTTACCTTTACCTCTATGGTTTAATATACCATCTAGCACTTCTTTAGTTAGATTTAAACCATTACCATTTTTTTCTATTTTTTGAACCACTCTAACGCTTTGTTCGTTATGATGAAAACCATTTTCTATAATTTCATTTAAAACATATTCTCCTAAATGACCAAAAGGAGTATGACCTAAGTCGTGTCCTAAAGCAATAGCTTCTGTAAGATCTTCATTTAAAAATAATGCACTAGCAATTGTTCTAGCAATTTGTGCAACTTCTAAAGTATGAGTTATTCTAGTTCTAAAATGATCACCTTCTGGAGATATGAAAACTTGTGTTTTATGTTTTAACCTTCTAAATGCTTTACTATGTATTATCCTGTCTCTATCTCTTTGAAAGCAAGTTCTAATATCACATTCTTCTTCGTTTTTATATCTGCCAAGGCTATTTTTACTTTTTGTTGCAAATTTACTTAAAATTTGTTCTTCTATTTGTTCTTTTTTTAACCTTATAGTCATAAAAACACCTCCACAATGATATTTTCTATAATGTTTATATTACTCATATACTAAAAATCATTTTAATTTGTCAAATGTTCTACTAAAATTTTAAAACCAATAAAAATAAGTATAATGCCACCTATTCTCTCAGCATTTTTTGATAATAAATTACCTATTTTTTTACCAACTAATATTCCTAAAAATGAAAATAAAAACGCCACAACACCTATTATTAAAGAAGATTGTAGTATATTTACATTTATAAGAGAAAAGCTAACACCAACTGCTAATGCGTCTATACTTGTAGCAATGGCTAAAACTGTTAAATTTTTTATAGATAATATTTCTTCATCATTAGATATATTATTGTCATTATCATTTTTTAAAGTTTCTATTATCATTTTTATACCAATAGTATTTAGAAGTATAAATGCTATCCAGTGGTCAAATTTTTGTATTTGTTCTCCTAATAAATTAGTTAAATAATATCCTAATATTGGCATAATAAATTGAAAACCACCAAAAAATATACCAAATTTTATAGCATAATTTATTTTAATTTTTTTTAAAACTATCCCATTAGATATTGAAACAGCAAAAGCGTCCATAGCTAAACTTATAGATATAAATATTATTTCTAAAATACTCATTATTTTCTCCTTATAATTTATTATTTATTAAATTTATATGTATATATTTTATTCATTTAAAATATTTATGAATTTATCTAAAATTTTATTGAAAACTATATTTATAGATGGTATTATAATAATTATTGTTTAAACGAGGTAAATATTATGAATGAATTTAAAAATATAAATAATTATTTTTCCTTTGTACCATTATACAATTTTTTTATAGAAAAATATATGATAAAAGCTAATCCAAGTTTTGTCATAGTATATATATATATATTAAAAATGTTTATTAATAACGATGATATTTATTTAGATAATGTATCTAATAAATTAAATATGTTAGCCTCAGATGTTATAAAAGCTTTAGATTACTGGCAGTATGAGAAAATTATATCATATAAACAGGTAGAAAATAAAGTAGAAATAACATTTTTTTCTAAAAAACAAGAAAATATTAATGAAATATCAAATAATATAAATACTAAAGAAGATAAGGTGACTATTTATAGCCAAAAAGATGAAATTCAAAAACTCTTTAGATTAGCAGAAAAAAAACTTGCTAAAACACTTTCATATCAAGATAGACATACTTTAATATCGCTATATGAAGATTATGGTATGTCTATGGAGATTTTAGCAGTTTTACTTACTTATTGTGTAGAAAATGGAAAAAATAATTTTAGGTATATAGGAAAAGTTGGAATAGATTGGTGTGAAAATAATATAGATTCTTTGGAAAAAGTAGAGGCATATTTAAAAACTACTAATGAGGATTATAGGACTATAATGAAAGCATTTGGTATAAGCAATAGAGCTCCAATTAAAAAAGAGGAAGATTTTATTAAAAAGTGGATTTTAGAATATAAAATGACTATACCAGTTGTACAAGAAGCTTGTACAAGAACAATATTACAAACAGGACAAGTTAGTTTTGACTATGCAAATAAAATTATTGAAAATTGGAAAGAAAGTAATATCAAAACTTTAGATGACATTAAAAAACTAGATGACCAATTTGAAAATTCTAGAAAAGCTAAAGAAGAAATTAAAAAAAGTGTAAGCATGCAGAAAACTTATAAAAATAATATAAACTATTATAATAAAAATAAATTTGTAAATTATAGCCAAAAAGAACCAGACTATGAATTACTTAGAAAATTAGAAATTATGGCCTTAAAAGAAGGGATAGATGATAATGATTAGTCCAAATATATATAGAGAAATTCTTAGAGAGTATGAAGAATTATCAGATAATGCTAAAAAAAAGCTTGAGATTAAAAAAGAGTTATGTTATAAAAAATGTCCTCGAATAAAAGAAATAGACGATGAACTTAATATGACTGCTATAAAAATATCAAAGGCTATTATATATGCAAATAAAGAAGATAAGAAGAAATATATAGAGGATATAAAAAATTTAACTGAGAACTTAAAAAAAGAAAAAGAAATTCTTATGATAAAAAATGGTTTTTCTAAATATTATTTTGATGAAGTTTATAATTGTAATAAGTGTAAAGATACTGGATTTGTAAATAATGAAAAATGTGACTGTTTTAAACAAAAAATAATAAATAAAGCTTATGATATGTCTAATATATCAGAAATAATAAAAACAGAAAACTTCTCTAAATTTAGCTTAGATTATTATTCTAAACAAAAAGATTCTAAAAATGATATGTCACCATATGAAAATATGAAACTTATAATGAGAAAATGTAGCTTATTTATTGAAGAATTTGATGAAAAATTTAAAAATATGGTTTTTTCTGGTGAAACAGGGCTTGGTAAGACATTTTTATGTAGATGTATAGCAAAAGAACTTTTAGATAGAGGTAAAACTGTTTTATATGTTACAGCTTTTAATCTTTTTAATATGTTTGAAAAAGAAAAATTTAATAAAAATAGTGAAGAAGTAGATAAAGAAATTTTAAATCTAACTAAAAATGCGGAACTATTAATAATAGATGACTTAGGTACAGAATTTATTACTTCGCTTTCAACGGCAGAGTTTTTTGATATTATAAATAGTAGGATATTAACTAAAAAATCTACTATAATATCTACTAACTTAGGTACAGATGAACTTATGGCTCAATATTCTGGAAGAATTGTATCTAGATTATATGGAGAATACGATATGTTAAAATTTTTTGGAAATGATATAAGGATAGTAAAAAAATTTAAAAATTAGGTATAAAAATCAACCCAAAATACAATTATATAGATTAGAATTATATTTTTAAGGAGAATAAATTGGAAACATTATTATATATAGCATTAGCTCCTATAGTTATAATTTTATTAACTATATATATTAAAGACAAATATGAAAAAGAACCTGTTAAGTTAGCTTTGACAGGAACATTATATGGTATAATAATATCTATACCAATAACTTTTACAGAAAAATATATCACAAATTTTGCCCCTAATGAAAATTCGATATATTATCCATTTTTTATATCATTTATAGTAGCAGCATTTGTAGAAGAAACATATAAGTATATTATATTAAAATTTTTAATATGGAAAAATAATAATTATAATGAACCATTTGATGGTATTTTATACGCAGTTTATATATCACTTGGGTTTGCAATGATTGAAAATATATTATATGTTTTTAATCCTATTATAGGTGGTTTATATACTGGAATAGCTAGAGCAATTTTTTCTATACCAGCTCATGCTATATTTGGTATATATATGGGATATTATTTATCAAAAGAAAAATTTTTAAAAAAAATAAAAATATTTTCTATATTAGTACCTATATTTATACATGGGATATATGATTTATTACTATTTACTAAAATTAAATATAGCAATATATTTTTTATAATATTCTTTATTTATATAACTTTTATAAGTATTAAAAGAATTAATAAGTATATAAAAATTTCACCTTTTAAAAAAGTTAATTAAAAAATAAATAATTATTTTTAAAATTATTAAAATTTTTATTGAAAAATCATTTTAAAAGGAGTATACTCTTAATAAGAGCTTAAAGGTTCTTTAACTAATATTTAAGATTGGCATAGAACCATAATAATTAAAATTTTATATAAACAAACCTATTTTGTATAAAATTAGTTTAGCTTATGCTACCAATGCTATAACATCGGAGGAATTAATTGTGATAGAAGCTGTTAGTTGCGGAGGTGTTGTAATTCATCGTGGAAAAGTCTTATTGCTTTATAAAAATCAAAATGGGCGATATATGGGTTGGGTTATGCCAAAAGGCACTGTTGAAGAAGGTGAAACCTTTAAACAAACTGCCCTAAGAGAAGTTAAAGAAGAAACAGGTGCTTCTGCTAAAATTATTAAATATATTGGCAAAACAGTATATACTTTTAAAGGTAATTCAGATATTGTTAATAAAACAGTGCATTGGTATCTTATGACGACAGATTCTTTTTATTGTAAACCTCAAGCAGAAGAATTTTTTGTAGACGCTGGATACTACAAACAGCACGAAGCCTATTATTTACTTAAATTTAATGATGAAAGGCAAATTATGAAGCGTGCATATGAAGAATATGTATTTTACAAAAAAAGGCTTTTTACAAAGAATAAAAATCTATCTAGATAAGGAGGATTTAGTTATGAAAGCGGAAGTTTCAATCCAAGATTTAAAAAGAGAACTAGAAAAGTTTTCAAAAAGAATAAATAATAAAACTGTGCTATTTATTATAGTAGGTTTTGTTATAGCTTTAATAAGTATTTTATTTTTAATTATAAAG
The DNA here is from genome assembly GCA_946495765.1 of uncultured Eubacteriaceae bacterium. Classification (GTDB taxonomy): domain Bacteria; phylum Bacillota; class Clostridia; order Lachnospirales; family CAG-274; genus Tyzzerella. Next base: position 355 of record CAMMEG010000087.1, on the reverse strand, counting down.
ATTAAAAATAAAATAGAGTTATTATCTGAAGATGAGGATTTTTATTATGATGATGATGATTTCTACGAAGATTACCATGCTTTAGATTATGAAGATGACGAAGAATAATTTTTTGTATATTTTCAAATAAATAAAAATAGTATACTATTATTAATAGTATACTATTTTTATTTATATAATGGAATCTATGAATTTGTTATTCTTAAATAAAAACTATAAACTTACTTTTGTTTAAATTTTTATTTAAGAATAACAGGTGTAACTATTTTTTATATAAATTATCAAAAAAAATTGGTTTATTTAAAAATATAAAATAAATTATAGAATTTAATTTTATAAATTTTTATATTATTAC
>CAMMEG010000086.1 GCA_946495765.1 uncultured Eubacteriaceae bacterium | reverse complement strand
AAAATAATAATATATACAAATATCTTTTTATTACTTAATATTTTAAACTCCACTAAAAATGATAAACAACCTTAAATATTAAATTACCTATATTCTAATAGACTTTTAAATTTAAAATCATTAAAATATAGGTAACTTTTAATTATATTAAATCTTACTAATTCTAGCTAATTTCATAGCTTCTTTCCATGTATCTCTAAACAATCTTAAATATTCTAACACTTCATTCATTATTTCTACATCTTTTTTCATATTAGCTTCTGTAAGTCTTCTACACATATAATCATATGATGAATATAATTGGTAAGATATGTCATAATCCATATTTAATGTTAATTGAAATTCCCTAATTATATCTTTAGTTTTTTGTATAGATTTATTTGCAGAATAATAATCTTTTTTTTCTGTTGCTATTATAGCTTGATTTGCAAATTTTACAGCACCATTATAAAGCATTAATGTTAACTCTTCTGGTGTAGCTGTATTTACTGCATTTTCTTTAATTTTTGCATATGGATTATTATACAATTAAATCACTCCTTAATTTTAGCTTTTTTCATCTATTAATAGTCCTGCCATTTCCATTATTTTTGCAGCTAAATCTAAGCTTTCTTCTGATGGTATTTCTTTAATAATTTTTCCTGTTTCAGAATCTTTAATTTTTACAGTAACTCTGTTAGTTTTTTCATGTATATCATATGAAAACTCTTTATTAGAAAGTTTAAACTTATGGTTAACATCTGTTATTAATTTATCTAAACTTTCTCTATTTATTTTATTACTTTCTTGATAATTATTAGTTTTATTTTGTTCATTTTCATATTTATCACTATTTACTTTATATTGATTAATAGATTTAAATGTATTATTAATTGATATATTAGAATTTATTATATTATTAACATCCATTTTAATAACCTCCATTTATCTAGAGCTATCAAAAAAATTTCCACCTATTACATTTTCATATGCACCTAAATATTTATTATTAACTTTTGACATAGATTTTACAGATTTTATATTATCTTTTAACAATTCTAAGATAGACTCTATTATTTCTTTTTTTTCTTTATCTAATATAATTATGCTATTTATTATAATGTCATTTTTTTTAATAATATCATCAACTTCCTTGTGTAATATATTATTAAAATTTTCATTTTTTAAAAGCTTTATTTTATTTTCAACATAAAAAAGTTTATCGTACATTTCTTCTCTATTTTCTAAATAATAAACTATTCTATCTATTTCACTTTCATCTTTTTTAAAAGTTTTACTTTTGGTATATTTAAAAATTTCAGTAAGAATAACATTTTTTTGTTTTAATAAATCCAAATAGGTATCCATGAAACCACCTTATTGTCCAGTCATACCAAGTATAGCAGCCATTTGATTATTTTGCTGATTCATAGCAGCTTCCATTTTAGCAAACATATTAAAGTATTGCATTTCTTTATTATACAATCTTTCTCTTTCTTCTGCAAGCTTTTTCGCAATATCTTCTAACTCTTTTGTTAAGTCATTATTAGTTGCTGATATAGTACCTTTTATACCAGCTTTTTGTCTTAAATATCCTTTTGAACCAATAGCATCATCTATACTGTTTTGAATATTTTTTGCTATACCTTTTTCATTTGTAAATAACTGTTTTATCTCATCGCCACGTTCTTCAATGGCCTTTTTAAGTTTTTCTTCATTAATCTCAAGTTGCCCACCAGAATTATAATTTTTAGATGTATTTATACCTATTTCATATAAAGATATACTTTTACCACCAATATCAACAGCTTTATAAACATTTCCTCTAAGGCTAGATAAAAACTTATTTAAATGCTCATCTCCATTTAAAAGACCAGTTTTAGCCTTTTCTTCCCACTTTTTAATTTCATCTTCGCTCATAGCTTTCTTTTCATCATCAGTGAGAGGCTCATAATATCCATATTCACCAGATTTAGGTCTTGTATCTGTTATAGCTGTATTTATTTCTTGTATAAGTTTATTATAGTCTTCAACAAACTCTTTTATTTTTTTTACTGTTCCATCTACATCATTTTTAGCTTCAAGAGTTACTTTACCAGTTCCATTAATTGTAAAGCTTATACCATTCATATTAATATCGTTAGAAGATCTAGTAGTTTGAACTCCATCTATTTCAAATATAGCATCTTGACCTTTAGTATACTTTGAATTTAAACTATTACTTTTATTTTGAACATCTATTTTAGTAATATTTCTAAAAAAATTTTGAGTAGCAATATCACTTATTTGTATATCTCCATTAGATCCACTTTGTGTTGATTCTAGACTGAATCTATTAGTAACCTCATTAAAACTAAGTTTAACACCTCCATCACTAGAGTTAACTTTATTAATCAAGCTTTGAATTGTGTCATCTTTATTTACTGTAACATCTTTACCACCAAATTTTAAAGTTATCTCATCATTATTACCACTAAATAACTTATTAAACTCATCTCCAAAAACATTTGATAATTTAGAAGTAAGATCCACTTTAGTAGTAGAGTTTTTAATTCCCATTAAACCTAAATTTCCTGTTGGGTTTAGTTTTTGTGTATTATTTGTTCCATCCACTTTAATTGAAACATTAGTTTCGGTGTCTTTGGATTCATTTTTTATAACTAAGTCTTCAGTACCAGATTTAGATACACTTACATATGAACTTAAATCTTTTTTATCTCCAGTTGTATTTTGCGCTTCTTTAAGTGCACTTTGTATTTTTTCAAGTCTTTTATCTGCATTATCACTTGAATCAAAGGTAACTTTTGCAGTATATCCATCTATAGTTATTTCAAAGTTATTAACACTACTGGCCAAAGCTCCAGTCTGTGTAAAAGATACACCTGTTTTTCTTTCACTACCATCAGATATAGTTAAAGTATGCCCATCACCAGTTGGACTAAAAGTAAGTTTACCAGAACTATCTTTGCTAACTGTTACCTTTCCTTTACCATTAGTACTACCAAAAGCACTTTGTAATTTATCATTAAGCACATCTTCTAAATTTTTCCCACCTAATAAATCACTTTGAGTTACACTTATTTCTTTAGTAGCACCATCTAAATTAATTTCTAAATTAATTTCTCCATAATTATTTATACTTTGTTCAATTTGGGCTGCAGTTTTATCTGTTGATATTTCACTAACTACAGAACCACCTGTTATACTTTCAGTTTCTGCTTTTTGTATAACATTTATATTATATTTCCCACTATTAGTTGTACTATTAACAGTAATTACATTACTATCTATTCCTGTACTAGAATCTTTTATACTAGTAGAATAATTATTCCAAAAAGCATCATATCCAATATTATTAGATACACTACTTGTACTAAACCACTTATTTTGAAAATTTTCTATAGATGTTATTAATTGTCTATATGCTTCTTGTTGCCATGTTACTGTTGTTTTTTGTTTTTCAAGTCTATTATATTTAGTACTTTCCGCTTTCATCATTTGATCTATCATAGATTCTGTATCTATACCTGATAAACCTGTAACACGGTTTATATTAGATGTATATATAGCCATTGTAAATCCCTCCTAAAAATAATTAATATATTATTATCAAATATATATCGGCAAATTAAAAAAAATAGTTTATATATTTTCTAATTTTGTATTTAAACGTTCTACATTTTCTAATATTTCATATTCTACAATATCTGCTATTAGATTATAATCTTCGTTTTGTATAGCTTCTAAAATTTCTTCTACTTTTTCTTTAAAATTATTTTCATCTATATTTATATGAAGTTCTTTTGTAAGGTTTAATCCCCTATAACAATACGCTAAACCATCTAATATATCAGTTAAGTCACTAATATTACCATTTTCTCTGATATTTTCAATAATATTTTGCATATTATTACTAATATTTTTTATATATTCTTTTATTTCATTAAAAATTTCCTGCTTATTAAAATCACTCATATTGTTCTCCTTAATCCTCATATTCCATTTCTTCTTTTGATATTTTTATAATATAGCCTAATATTTTATCTATTTCTGTATATAATTTTTCATTCATAATAGCAAAATTTAATTTTTCATCCTCGGTTTCCTCTATTGTATAATAAGTATATATATCATTACTATATGTTGCCATTAAAGCCTTTATTTTAATATTGTCTTTTAATATTCTATCTATTTTATTAAGCCTATCTATTAAATTATTATTTTTCTTTAATCCACTAGTTGAATGTTTTATATTTTTTGTTATTCTTTTAGATAATTCAACAGCTTCTTCTATTAATTTTTTTACATCTTTAAGCTCATCATATACTAGTCTTATATTTTCATATACTTTTTCTTTTTCTATTCCTTCTCCAATAAGTTTGTTTTTTTCATAAGCATTATTTAATATACTATTTATATCACAATATTTATCCAAACAATATTTATCTATTGCTTCTCTAAAAGTAATTATCTCTGCTCCTTCTATTGGAAGTCCACCTTCTGTTGCTTGTATCATTTTCACATTATCTGGAAGACTTGCTGTAAATTCATCAAACCAAAGCTTAAAGCCATAAAAAGGTTTATTAGTATATACTGTATTACCATAAATATCTTTTTCTTCCATTTCCTGATTATGATATATTTTATATTCTTCTGTTTTTATATGAACAGTTCCATCTGCGTGTGCCTTTTCTCTTGTCCACGAAAAGTCTTGTCCTATTAATATTATTTCTGACGCTCCAAAATGCCTAGCGGCTCCTGCTGCAAAACTAGCTACTGTTCCACTCATAGGTATAAGAGATACCTTTTCTTCTGCATCTAAAATATTTATTAAAAATACCTCCTTTATACTTAAACAAAATAATTTTTCTGCTTTATGATTTTTTAAAAGATCTTTTCCTGCCTCTTTTATATATAATAAAGGTATATTAGCCTCATATTCTTCGAGTCCATATTGTTCACTATCAACGGTTACTAAAAAATTGGGCTTTATTCCTTGTTTTTCTAAGGCTTTAGCTGCAGAAAAGGCACATATAATACATACTTTTCCTTCTATTTCTTTTAATAAATGTATGTTTTTATTAAGGGAAGGTCCTGCTCCTACAACCACAATAGGCTTATCTTTAAATATATCTTTAAAATCATATATATTATAAGAGTTTAAAATATTCTCTATATTCCCAAAGTCATTTCTAGCCCATTCAGTTTTATATGCTTCTTTTGTATTAACAGTTACAAGGTCTAAATCTATAGCTCTTTTTACCTCTTTCATAAATTCTATTATTTCTTTTTCATAGATTTTTTCATAAATAGGTATTATTTCTATTTTTTTATCTACTGGTCTTCCTAACAATCCCATTTTTATATCATTTAAATTAAATATTATTTTTATATCTTCATTAGATATTATATGACTAATATCTATATTTTTCATTACAATATCAAATAATTCTTTATCTGGTTCATATACTATAATATTATCTGTTCTATTAATTTTTTTATGCAATTCTTCTATATAATATGATAGTGAAAATCCAAAACATATAATCAATGTTCCATATTTTACTTTAAAATCTTTATAATATCTTTCTGCCTCTTTAATTGGACTATATTTACTATGTAAATATAACTTCTTATTTCCTATCTCTAACTGTATAGTTTTATTACCATCTTTTGTCTCTTCTAATTTATTATTATATTTATTATTATCTATTGGCTTATATTCTTTGTTATATCGTTCTTTATAGGCTTTTATATTTTTTTCATAAACTTCCCTGTTCATTATTTACCTCCTTATATTCGCCTTATACTTATATAAAAATAAAAATATTTTACCCTTATATAAGTATAAGGGCTAATATTAGCCCTTATATGGAAAAATAATAATTATTATTTTATATAATACTATTATCCTAATAATTGAGTAATTGATTGTGGCGCTTGATTAGCTTGAGCGAGCATAGATGTAGCAGCTTGTTGTAAAACGTTAGCAGCTGTTAAGTTCATCATTTCTTTAGCCATATCTGTATCTTCAATACGAGATTTAGCAGCTGATAAGTTTTCACTAGATACATTTAAATTTTTAATAGTATAATCCAATCTATTTTGACTAGCACCAAGTTTAGCTCTTTGGTCATTTACAGTTGCTAAAGCACTATCAATATGAGTTAAAAAACCTGACCAAGATGCACCACTTATAGAGTCTGATCCATTTGCTAATGAACCAATTCTATTTCTAATATTTCCACCAAATGATGAATTTAAAGCATCAGCTGTCATAGTACCTATATTTAAATTAAGATTTTGTCCACCATTAGCACCAATTTGGAAGTGTAATCCATTACCAGCTGCAAAAGCACCAGTTGTAAGAGTTTTACCGTTAAATTCTGTTCTACCAGCGATAGCATCAATCTCTTCATAAAGTTGTACCATTTCTTTAGCAATTTTACTTCTATCTTCATGTGTATTAGTATCATTACCTGCTTGAACAGCAAGTTCTCTAATTCTTTGTACCATGTTTGTTACTTCTGTTAAAGAACCTTCAGCAGTTTGAATTAAGCTTGTAGCATCCTCTGCATTTTTAGCAGCCATATCAAGCCCTCTAATTTGAGCTCTCATTTTGTCAGAAATAGCTAAACCTGCTGCATCATCTGCTGCAGTATTGATTTTTTTACCAGATGATAATCTTTGACTAGCTTTAGATTGGCTATTACCAACCATAGCTAAGTTTCTGTGAGATGTTAACGCTCTAATATTTGTATTAATAACTGTATTTGATGCCATAATAAAATTCCTCCTTGAATAAATTAATAATCTTCCTTGATTATTAATTATAACTTTATAAAATTATAATTTTGAAATGATAACATTGGCCAAATTTTATCTTTCAATATATATATCGAATAAAAATTTATATACTTAACCCCTTTTTATAAAAATTTTAATTTATTTTAAATATTTTATATTAAAAAATTTACATATTTTTATTTTGACGCATTTTTTCAAACCATTCTGCTGTTTTAGGATCTAGATTATCAAAAAGCATATTATTTTTAATAGGTTTTATTTCTTCTATTTTTTTAGATACTTTTTTTGCCATAAATCTTACATCAGCTCTAAGTTCTGTTGCTGAAACTCTAATAGCGCCTGAGCCCATAATAATAATTTGTTCTAGTTTGTCTGAGGTAGCTACTTTTACAATATAGTCTTTTACTAAATTTTTAGTTATACGTTCTATATAATTATCGGCAGTTTCTGCTTCTTTAGTATAAACAATGTATGTTTTACCTATTTTTTCAAGACTTCCTCTATTTCCTTTTACCATATGGGCATCAAAAACAATAATAAGTTCTATGCCTTTAGCACCTTGATAATTAGAAAGGATAGATATAAGTTTATCTCTAGCATCTTCTAATGAATATTCACATATTTTTTTTAAATCTTCCCACGCAAATATTATGTTATAGCCATCCACAAGCAAATATTCCCTTTTCATAGGCTTT
>CAMMEG010000085.1 GCA_946495765.1 uncultured Eubacteriaceae bacterium | reverse complement strand
AATAGGTGCTACAATTTCAAATTGGTTTGGAGAAAAAATAAAAATTCAAAATTTTTCAAAAGTATTTTTAATAACTGGTATGGCTGCTGGATTTTCTGGTCTATTTCACACCCCTATTGCTGCAACTTTTTTTGCTGTTGAAGTATTAATAGCGGGTAGTATACACTATAGTTCATTAATTCCAGCTATAATAGCATCTTTTACTTCTAGTACAGTATCAAGACTTATGGGCTTAGAGAAATTCTCATTTGACTTATCGACTAATATATCATTAAATTTTAACACTATTTTAAAATTAATTATTTTAGGTATTATTTTTGGATTGGTAGGTGGAGGATTTGCCTTTTGTTTAAAATATACAAAAAATATTTTAAATAATAGATTTAAAAATCCTTTATTAAGAATTTTTGTTGTAGGTATTATACTAAGTATTTTATTTTTAATATTTCATATGGGAAGATATTCTGGTTTAGGTACAAATTTAATAGACGATAGCTTTTATAATGGAAAAATTTACTTTTATGATTGGATATTAAAATTTATTCTTACTATTCTCACTTTATCTATCGGTTTTCAAGGTGGTGAAGTAACTCCTCTCTTTTCTATTGGAGCAAGTTTTGGAGTATTATTGGCTAAAATTTTTAATTTACCAATAGAATTTGTTGATAGTCTTGGTTATTTAAGTATTTTTGGTAGTGCTACAAATACATTAATAACACCTATTTTTATAGGAGCAGAAGTATTTGGATATAAATATATACCTTATTTTTTTATTGTTTCATCTTTTGCATATACATTTAATTTTAATAAATCTATTTATTCATTACAACAACATAATAAAGATATTATATAAAAGAGTAAAAGAATTAATTATATAATTAATTCTTTTACTCTTTTATTAGAAGTTATCAAACCACTTTTCAATATCTTGATAATGGTAATGTATATCAATTTCAGATATATTGTAAGTTAAAATTCCTTGTTTAAAGAAAGGCTCATTTTCATAAAATAATTTTATTGTGTCATAATTTATACTTTTAGCTATTGTGACTGATGCAGTCATATCACTTTTTAAAGATGATATTAAAATAAGTCCATCTTCCATAGCTTTTTTAGTATAATTTTGATGTTCTTTCATTATTAAATCATTTATCTTGTTTGGATTATTAACAATTCCTTCAATCAAAAAATATTTCATAGTAACTTAATCCTTTTTATTATACTATATTTTGTATTAAAATATTAATGTTATAAATAATATTATCTTATTAGACTTTATAATTTTTAATATAGTCAATCTAGATAATTTACCAATAAAATTTGAATTATTGACAAAGTTATATAGAGGATTTAATATAATTTAGTTTATATTAATTGGTATGTGATAATTAACTTTTTAATTATCAATTTCTACTTTAGTGTATTTCTTACTTAATAATATGATATATCATATAATAATATATGTCAATAAAGAAATCCAAAGATTTTTATACATATTAAAATACTTATTTTATTATATATTTTTAATAAATATAAGATTGTATTATTTGATTATTATATTAAAGAATTTATTAATTCATAAATATCTGTATTTATACATATAGATTGACTTTCAATTTCTTTTGGACAAATAGCTTCACCAAAGTTTATACAAACATAAAAGGCATTGGGGTTATTTGATGTCATTTCCCAAAAAGGATATTTAATAATAGATGGCGTATTATACCCAACTCCTAATTCTAAAAATAGAATTTTTTGATTATTTTTTACATTTAGAAAATTTTTATATCGATTTGCTGCTTTATGCCAACCTTTATCTTCTACAAACTTATCATCTGCACGCAAGTTCATAGTTAAATATTTTCCACAATAAGGACATATTGGAATAAGCATAGATGGAATTTTCATATTATTCTGTTTTTCCATCATTTGTTTAATAGTTACTTCATTATCAAAAGTTTTTTGACAACAAGGTTCACTACATTGAAATAACCCATAATCTCCTTGTGTATAAAATAATCGATTTTTATCAAATCCAGCTTTTTGAAAACAATGGTCAACATTTGTTGTAATTATAAAATAGTCTTTATCTTTTATAAGTTCTAGAAGTGTGTTATATACCGGTTTTGGTGTATCCATATAACGATTGATTGTAATATATCGACTCCAGTAAGCCCAGTATTCTTCTAGTGACTTATATGGATAAAATCCACCAGAGTACATATCGTGAAATCCGTACTTTTCTTCAAAATCGGAAAAATACTGATTAAAGCGTTCACCATCATAGATAAAGCCTGCTGAAGTGGAAAGACCAGCTCCAGCTCCAATGATAACTGTATCTATTTCATTTAATATATTTTTTAATTGTTCAATCTTTTTTAAGTAAGGTTTTGTAGATAGATGCGTCTTTATTTTTGAAAACATTAAAAATAACCTCCATTCTACTTTTTGTTTGTACCTTATATTCATTAATTGTTTGTATGGCAATTTCTGTTGCTCTATAATTTGGAAAGTGAAACTCTCCAGTAGAGATACAACAAAATGCAATACTTTTTATTTTATTTTTTTCTGCTAGTTCTAAACAAGAGCGATAGCAAGAAGCTAATAGTTCTTCATCTTTTTTTGTTAAATGCTCAGAAATAATTGGTCCAACTGTATGAATTATATACTTACATGGTAAATTAAAGGCTGGTGTAATTTTTGCTTTACCAGTTTTTTCTTCATGACCTTGTTGTTTCATTTGTTTTGCACATTCTATATGAAGTTGAATCCCTGCAAATGTATGAATAGCGTTATCAATACAATTATGACAAGGGATAAAACAACCAAGCATTTGACTATTAGCGGCATTAATAATTGCATCACAACGCAGAGTAGTAATATCACCCTGCCATAGATAAATTTCAGGTTGTATCATATTCAAATTGATAAGGTCAGTAATTCCTTTTTGTCGTATTTCTTCTTGTAAATATTCATCTTGTATCGCTAGAAATTCTTTTGTACTATTCATAGGAGGACGAAGATTAAATAAAGAGCGGAGTAATTTTTTTTGCTCACATTCTTCTTTGGGGATTTCTAGTATTGAATATATTGATTGCTCTGCAAGTAGTGCTTTAATTAGATATATTCTTCTTTCAGTATGAGTCATTTTATCTCTCCTAATAACATTATTTTGGCAGTATACATTGAAGTAGAATCTATAGTATAAATTATTTGTTATATAATTAATTTGAGAAAAGTCAATACAATTTTTAGATAGACTAACTATAAATTTAGTAAATATATAGATAAATGATTTTTTCTAGTTAATTTATCTTGTTATAAATTATAATATAAAATACTTTATTATTATTTTTAAAACTTATATAGTATATTTGCTATTTTTTAATATTGAAATTTTTATTATTAAGAGTTTTAATCTTTTAATGGTATTATTATAATTTAAAGTATAAATTAAAATGTTATTATAAATTATAAATAGCTTGTTACTTTAATTTATAATAAAGAAAAATAATATAAATGTATATTTTTAAATGCAAAACATTCAAAAAATTAATTAGAACTTACCATTTTGATTTTTCCAAGTTGATTTATCAGCAATAGTTTCTATGACATCCCAATGTTCAATAATTTTTCCATTTTCTATTCTCCATAGGTCATAGTAGCTAGTTGGAACTCCAGCAAATGTACCCTCACTAACTGCCAAAACAAAGTTGCCTTGTGCCAATACTTGATTTATATTATTATAAATCATTTTAATACCCTGCTCAGCAAAATTGGCTAATGCAGTTCCAAGACTAGATAAACCATCAGCAATATCAGCATTGTGTTGAATGTAAGTATCCCCATCAAAATAATCAGGTGTCTTTGAAGGGTTATTTCCTTGCATTACATCATAAAGAAAGTTTTTTATGAATTTTCTATTATATTCAGTTTTATCTAAATCTTTAAGTTCAATTGTACCATCTATTTGTGTTCTGCCTGAAGGGTTTGGTTCAGTTTTTTTAGTTAGGTTATCCCAATGCTCAGCAATTTTACCATCTTCATTAAAACGGAATATGTCAAAGGCTACTTGTTCGCCAGTACCAGCAAAATTGTAAATTGTATGCAAAAATACTTTATCGCCATCCTCAAAAGCACGTATGTTTTGTACAGTAGTTTTTATAGAAGAAGAGGCAAGATAAGAAATAGAATTGATAAATGAATCTCTACCAGTACCATAAGCTAGATTATGCTGAATATAGTCATCTGCTAATAAATTTGAAGCTTTTTTAATATCTCCAGAAATAAACGTATTGATTAATTCTATTGCTTTTTTAATATTTGTCATTTTAAATTCCTCCTTAAGGTTAATATATTCATTACAAAATAATTTTTAAAAAGATTCATTTTTAATTTTATCTTTTTAATTTTATGGAACTTTGATTAGCTATTAATATTTAGCTCCTACTTACATTATAAGTATCTAAATTTCATTCGTAAAGTAAGCACTTTATTGTGGTATAGTTACTAATTGGAAACTATACAAATTTATAATTATATGATTTTTAAATATTAATTCTTTAGTTATAAATAGTAGTGTTGACCCACAATAGATTGTATAGTATAATTTAATGAGATAATTTTAACAGATAAGTTATTAATGGAGGAATAAATATGAGTGAACAAAAATTGGTAAGAGAATTACCAGCTTGCCCTGTAGAAACTACTTTAACTCTAATTGGTGATAAATGGAAAGTATTAATTCTTCGTGACTTACTTTCTGGTACAAAGCGTTTTGGAGAACTTAAAAAATCAATTGGTAATGTTTCTCAAAAAGTATTAACTTCACAACTTCGTAGTATGGAAGAAACCAAGCTTATTAATCGTAAAGTGTACGCAGAGGTTCCACCAAGAGTAGAATATTCACTTACAGAATTAGGAAAAAGTCTAAAACCAATTTTGGATGCTATGCAAAATTGGGGACAATGGTATAAAGATTTATTAAAATAAGCGAGTATCCTAAAAATTGGATACACGCTTTTTAGATTTAAAACTATAATATAAGTTAACTATTACTTTTTGATGATATAATGAAAAATATCTTTACTTTTAATGGATTTTTAGGTTAAAGATGTGATTTTATGCTCTGAATTTAATAAATCACTATCTACATTTAATAAAAAATTTTTAATTTTAATTTACTTAATCTAAATTAAGGCTTTTATATTTCTAACAAACAATAATTTTACAAAGTATTATTATTAATTTCTATTCCCACTCTATTGTTGCTGGAGGTTTACTAGTAATATCATAAACTACTCTATTAACATTATGTACTTCATTTACCATTCTAACACTAATTTTTTCTAAGACGTCATAAGGTATTCTAGCCCAATCAGCACTCATTGCATCAAGACTTGTAACACCTCTTAATGCTACTGTATAGCTATAAGTTCTTTCATCGCCCATAACGCCAACACTTCTAAGACCAGTTAAAACAGTGAAATATTGCCAAATTTCTCTATCAAGACCTGCTTTTGCTATTTCATCTCTAAAAACAAAGTCCGTTTGTCTAAGTATGTCTAATTTTTCTTTAGTTATATCACCAATTATTCTTATAGCAAGACCAGGTCCTGGAAATGGTTGTCTATGTACAAGAAAATCAGGTATACCAAGAGCAGTTCCAACAGCTCTAACTTCATCTTTAAATAAATCTCTAAGAGGTTCTATAATTTCTTTAAAATCTACAACATCAGGAAGTCCTCCAACATTGTGATGACTTTTTATAACAGCAGAATTTTTTGTACCACTTTCTATAACATCGGGATATATAGTTCCTTGTACAAGAAAGTCTACAGAACCAATTTTTTTAGCTTCTTCTTCAAAAACTCTAATAAACTCTTCACCTATTATTTTTCTTTTTGTTTCTGGATCGGATATACCGGCTAACTTACTTAAAAATCTATCTTCAGCATTAACACGGATAAGGTTCATATCAAATTGTTCTTTAAAAACAGACATAACCTCATCACCCTCATTAAGGCGCATAAGTCCATGGTCAACAAATACACAAGTTAAGTTTTTGCCAATAGCTTTATGTACTAATACAGCAGCAACAGAAGAATCTACCCCGCCAGATAATGCACATAAAACTTTTTTATCTCCAATTTTTTCTTTTAAAGATTGTACCATTTCATTGGCTATATCTGTCATAACCCAATCACCAGAGCATTTACAAATATTATATAAAAAGTTTTTAATTATATTATTACCAAATTCAGTATGTACTACTTCTGGATGGAATTGGACACCATAAAGATTTTTGTCTTTATTATAAATACTGGCTGTTGGACAAGTTGGAGTTGTTCCTATAACTTCAAAGTTATTAGGTACTTTTGTAATATAATAAGTATGACTCATCCAACAAATGCTTTCTTCATTTATACCTTCAAATAAAGGATTAGTATTATCAACTGTTAATTCAGCTTTACCATACTCTTTTTTATCTGCTTTTCCTACTTGACCACCTGTTAAATATCCCATAAGTTGACATCCATAACATATACCAAAAACAGGAATTCCAAGGTTAAATATTTCTTTATCCACAATAGGTGCATCTTCTTCTGTAACAACACTAGGACCACCAGTAAATATAATACCTTTCGGATTTTTAGCTTTAATTTCTTCTATTGGAGTATCAAAGGATAATACTTCACAATATACATTTAAATCTCTAACTCTTCTTGCAATAAGTTGGTTATATTGTCCTCCAAAGTCTAAAACAATAATAAGCTCATGTTTCATAAAATAATTTCCTCCAAAAATTTTTATTATTTATCTTCTGTGCTTTCTTCTATATTTTCTTCAGTTTCATCTTTTTTAAAAAATGATGATAAATTAAATTTAGAAACAACACCTGGAACCATATCAATAAGTTTATTTATACTATTTTGATTTTTAACATCTACAAGTTGTACAGAGCCATTTTGAACAACAAGCATAGCAGAAGGAGATAATTTTGCTCCTAACCCACCACCGGTATTTTCATTATTTTTCTCTTTTCTTTCATATGAACCAGCACCAACTCCAACAGAAATATCTACTAAAGGAACAATTATTACATCACCTATATTTATAGGTTCACCAACAACTGTTTTTGAAGATATAAATCCTTCCATTTTATTAAATAATACTTCTAAACTACTACTAAGATTAGACATAATCATTCTCCTTTTCCAAAAATAATTTTTCTTATAGATTTTTTACTAATAAATATAATTATAGGTAATAATATTTTAATTAAAGATGTTTTACATTTTAATTCAACATTAGCTAAAAATATTTCTTTTTCAAAATCAGGCATAATATTTATATCTTTAATATATTTTTTAGGTAAAAATGGTATTATAGTACTTATTATACCACATATATTGCCAGTTTTAAAGGGATCATTTAACCCATAATCTATATTTATCTTTATTTTTTTAAATTTTATACATTTTATAAGTCTTTTAATTAATAAAATAGTTAAACTTATTATTTCTTTTTTATTGGGATAGTTTAATATTTTTTTTGAATTAAAT
>CAMMEG010000084.1 GCA_946495765.1 uncultured Eubacteriaceae bacterium | reverse complement strand
TAATTTGCCATACTCTTTAAAAGAAGACGTATCAAAAAATACTGTACCATCTACTTCATAAGCATTTTTTTGTTCTATTAAAGTTTTAATCATTTCTATTATTTCTTTTATTTCTTGAGTTACTCGAGGTGCATAGGTAGGTTCTTTTACATTTAATGCTTTAGCGTCTTTTAAAGCCTCCTCTATGTATCTATTAGATATAACATCCATAGATACACCCTCCATATTAGCTTTATTTATAATTTTATCATCTATATCCGTAAAGTTTTGAACATAATCTACATTATATCCTTTATATTCAAAATATCTTCTTATTGTATCAAAAACAATATATGGTCTTGCATTACCTATATGTATAAAGTCATATACCGTAGGTCCACAAACATACATTTTAACTTTATTTTCTTTTAATGGTATAAACTCTTCTTTTTGTCTAGTTAAGGTATTATATAATTTCATATTTTCCTCCTATATTATTTTTTATTTAAAAGACAAACTGCACTAGCACTTATTCCTTCTAATGCTCCTGTAAATCCAAGACCTTCTTCCGTTGTTGCCTTTACATTTATTTGACTTTTATCTATGTTAAGGCACATAGAAATATTTTCTTCCATTTTATCTATATAAGGACGCATCTTTGGAGCTTGTGCTACGATTGTAGAATCTATATTTATTATTTCATATCCATCATCTTTTAAAATATTGTATACATTTTTTAAAAGTTCTAAGCTACAAACATTTTTAAATTTATTATCATTATCTGGAAAAAGTTTACCTATATCACCTTTTTTAGTAGCACCAAGTAAACTATCCATAATAGCGTGGATTAATACATCAGCATCAGAATGTCCTAATAGTCCCTTTTCATAAGGTATTAATACTCCACCTATTATAAGATTTCTATCTTCTACAAGTTTATGTACATCATATCCATTACCTATTCTAATATTCATAACCACACCTCACAATTTTGCTTTATATAGATTATACATTAAATTATTATAGTTTTCAATGTATAATCTATATAAAGATTATAAAAATAAACCTTATAAATAAATATTTATTTTAACTTTTCTGTAGAATAATATTAAAAATATATAGTTTTCATTATAAAATATTAAAAATGAATGTTATTAATATACACATTAAAGCTCCAATTACTGTAGGTATAAAAAATGAAATTAAAGTCCATTTTATACTTTTTGTTTCTTTTTTTATAGTAAGGCAAGTTGTAGAACAAGGCCAATGAAATAAGCAAAATATTAACATACATATAGCAGTATTTATAGTCCAACCATTTGATAATAAAAGTTCTTTTAATTCATATATACTGTCTATATCTACAAGACTTCCTGCACCTATATAACCCATTATTATTATAGGAAACACTATTTCATTTGCTGGAAATCCTAATATAAAAGCAAGCAATATTACTCCGTCTAATCCCATAATACTAGCTATTGGATCTAAAAAATCTGTTATATATAATAAAATAGTTTTATCTGCTATTGTTATATTGGCTACAAGCCATATTATAAAACCAGCTGGTATAGAAACTATAACTGCTCTACCTAATACAAATATTGTTCTATCAAAAATAGACCTTACTATTGTTTTTAAAATTTCTGGTCTTCTATATGGTGGCAACTCTAATGTAAAATTAGTAGGTATTCCCTTTAAAATAGTTTTTGACAAAATATTAGATACTATAAGTGTCATACATACACCTAATAGTATTACACATATTAAAAATAAAGCCGACAAAAACGAACTATAAAAGCCTAATACACCTCCTAAAAAAAACATTGATATAATAGATATTAAAGTAGGAAAACGTCCATTACAAGGTACAAAATTATTAGTTATAATGGCTATAAGCCTTTCTCGTGGGCTATCTATTATTCTACAACCTGTTATAGCACAAGCATTACATCCAAATCCCATACACATAGTTAAAGCTTGTTTTCCACATGCATTACATTTTTTAAATACTTTATCCATATTAAAGGCTATTCTAGGTAAATATCCTAAATCCTCTAATATAGTAAATAAAGGAAAAAATATAGCCATAGGAGGTAACATAACCGAAATAACCCATGCAACAACCTTATAAACACCATCTACAAGCATACTTATTATAAATGAAGATATACCTAAGTATTCTAACATACTTTTCAAATCATCTTCTAATGAAAATAAAAAATTTGATAATAAATTAGATGGATAATTTGCTCCTACAATTGTTATCCAAAATATTAAACCTAATAATAAAATCATAATTGGTATACCAATACTTTTACTTGTTATCCACTTATCTATATTTATATTTTGTTTATAATAATCTTTATCTTTATAGACAACAGTTTCTTTAACTATTTTTTCACAATTATCATAAATTCCTTTTGTTATACTATCTATAATATTAATATTATTATCTTTAAGATATTTTTTTGCTTGTTCTATACTATTTAATATATTTTTGTCTTCTAAAATATTAAAGTTAATATACTTTTCTATATTTTTTATTATTTTTTTATTATTTTCTAATAATTTTATACAAATCCACTTTTTATCTAATTTTTTTGTGTTTATATATCTTAAACTTTCTTGCAAAATATTTATACTATTTTCTATATGTTCATTGTATTTTATACTATATACTCTATTTTCTTTATTATTATCTATTTTTTCTAAAAGCTTATCTATACCTTGCTTTTTTCTTGCACTTATTCCTACTACATCTATACCTAACATTTCACTTAATTTTTCTATATTTACATTTATACGTTTCTTTTTAGCTTCATCTAAAAGGTTTATACACAAAATAACATTTTTTCTTACTTCTATTGTTTGTAAAACAAGAGATAAATTTCTTTCTAAAGCTGTTGCATCACAAACCATTATTATTTTGTAAACATCTTCAAAACATATAAAATCCCTTGCTACCTCCTCATCTTTAGATTGACTTGTTAAAGAATATGTTCCTGGTATATCTATAATTGTATAATGTTGATTATTATAATTAAAATAGCCTTTTGAATTAGTAACTGTTTTTCCAGCCCAATTACCTGTATGTTGTTTCATACCAGTTAAATAGTTAAAAACTGTACTCTTTCCAACATTTGGGTTACCTGCAAGAGTTAATATTTTATCTTCTTTCATAACTATACCCTTTCTACTAATATATTTTCTGTTATTTCTTCCCTAAGTGCTATAGTAGTACCTTTTACAAAATAAGCTTTAGGGTCATTTAAAGGACTTTTTAAAACACATTTAATAATAGTTCCATCTATAAATCCTAACTCTTGAAGACGTCTTTTTATGTTTTCTTCTAAAAATATTTTTCTTATATATCCACTTTCACCAATTTTTAAATTGTTAAGCATTATTATACTCATATTAATTATCCCCCTTAATATATTTAGTTTAAGGAAACTTTTATATAGTATATTAATATAAAATATAAAGTGTTACTAATAAAGGAGATGATATTATTTTTAAGACACAAAAAGCCTATGATTTAGAAAGAAAATCTTCTATAACTTTTGCTATGGAAGACTATATAGAAATGATATATAGAACAAATAAAGAAAATATTAAAATAACAGAGCTTGCAAGTTTATTAAATATTAAAGCATCATCTGTTTCTAAAATGATTGAAAAATTAAAAGATTTAAACTTAGTAGAAAAAGAGAAATATGGATTAATATATTTAACTAAACAAGGCAAAGATTTAGGTTGTTATCTTTTAAAACGCCATAACATACTTTGTAAATTTTTTAATATAATAAATAAAAAAGATAATTTATATTTAGTAGAACAAATAGAACATTTTTTTGATAAAAATACAATAAATAATATAGAAAATTTTTTAAAAAATATGGAGGTAAAAAATGATTAAATCAAAAAAAATAATAATCAATATAATTTTACTATTTATATTGTTACTTTGTTTGTTTTTTTCTTTTAAATATCTTTATAATAATGCAGAACCTTGTTTTAATGAAAATAACGGTACAAAATTGCCTATTATAATGTATCATCACATATCTAAAAAACAAAAACTTTTAAATGATTTTGCAATAACCCCAGAACAATTTGAAAAAGATATGTTATATTTAAAAGAAAAAGGATATGAAACAATAAGCGTAGAACAACTTTTAGACTATGTATACAATAATGCTCCTTTACCAGAAAAACCTGTTATGATAACTTTTGATGATGGTCACGAAAGTTTTTATGAGTATATATATCCGATACTACAAAAGTATGATTTAAAGGCTATTTTATCTATTGTAGGTTCTTTTACAGATACTTATAGTGAAAATGAAGACCATAATATAGATTATTCTTATTTAACATGGAAACAAATAAATGAAATGGCTGATAGTCCTTATGTAGAAATAGGTAATCATACATATGATTTACATAGTATAGACAAAGGACGTAAAGGCTGTAGTAAAAAAAATGGTGAAAGTTTAGAACAATATAAAGAATTTTTAACTAAAGATGTATTAAAATTACAAGATGAAATATTAAATTATACAAGTTATAATTCAAATATTTTTACATATCCTTTTGGTAGGTACTCTAAAGAAACAAAAGAAATCATTAAAGAGTTAGGCTTTTCTGTTATTTTTACTTGTGCTGAAGTTGTAAATGTTGTAGATAAAGATAATCCTGATTTTCTTTATAACTTAGGTAGATTTAATCGTCCTAATGGCACAAGCTCAGAAGAATTTTTTAAAAAAATTATAGAAAAATAAAAAGAATAGTATAATATACTTAGAATAAAGACAAAATCATAAAAAATATTTATAATTTTGTCTTTTTATAATGCAAATTTCATATTACTTTTATTAATATTATAAATTTAATTTTAGTTACAAAAATATAAAATAGTAACAAATTTTTATTTACATTTTAATTATAGTAAATTATAATCAAAAGTAGAAAGGAGGATAATTGTTAAAATAATTATTATTATAATTTTTTTGATACAAAGTATCAAAAATCAGCTATTTATATATCTTTCTTAGTAAAAATTGAAAGATAAAGTCATAGCTTAATTATAATTAATAGCTTTATGTAAATTTATGGAAAAAAGATTTAAAGTTATCAATAAAGAAAATATAAATGGAGTAAAAATTTCTATTATTGTAGATAACGAAACAGGAGTAAACTATTTAATGTTAAATGGGTTATCTGCAGGAGGAATAACACCATTATTAAACTCTAATGGTGATGTAATTATAGATAAAAAAATTTAAAGTATTTTATTTGTTTATTAAGTTCTTTTACACTTTTAAGCACTAATATTAATACTATTTATGCTAATAACGAAATAATTAGAAATATTAATGATATTAAAATTGAATTTTTAGTTGATAATGATAATGAAGTTAAAGTAAAATCTATGGAAAATAATAAAATTATAATTTCAAAAGTAAATAAACAATCTAATATTATGACAATTGAAAAGTATGATATTAATTCTAATAAATTATTATCTATAGATACTTTAAATTTAAGTGAAATCTCTAAAAATTCATCTAAAGACAATTTATCTAGAGCAAACTATCAAAATACATTTTCTAATAGAGAATATAGATATTATAATAGTTATGATTCTAAATTAGGAAGTTGTATAAAATGGGATATAAGGAGTGATTACAAAAAGAAAAATGGTATTATTGAAACTTCAAGCAATAGAGATGATTTAAAAAATTTTAGAGATGCAGTAGAAACTGTAAATTCTAAGGAAAATTCCATAATTTGGACTGCTGGTATTGGAACCGTAACAACAATATTAACAGCAATTGCTACAGGAGGTGTAGGAGCTGGAATTGCAGCTGCTTCTTCTGTTGGTGTGGCAGCAAATTTTGTAATTGATTTGAATAGAGCTATAAATGACGCAGATTATTACTTTGATAGAATTAGATAATTAACTTATACATATTAATAAATTAATAAGAAATTTATAAATAAAGCTATAATAAAAATTTTAAAGTTTAAGTAATTTTAATAAAAATTATAACCACAATATTAAACTTTGGTTTTTATTTAAAAGGTTGTAGACAAAGTCTACAACCTTTTAACTGTTTTATATTTATTATATTTTTAATACAATTTATTTTATAAAAGTTGTAATTTTAAACCTCTTTTTTAAATTTAAACTTTTCTTCTATAATAGATTTATTTACATAATTAATGCTATGCTGATTGTTTTCAAACTTTATTTCACAAAGATTATATTTATCACTTAAATAATCATTTGTTTCACCATCATCATAATAATATAACATACTAGATGTATCTCCATAAATTTTAAATGTTACCTCATCTGGTCTATTTTTAGTATTTTGATATTCTTTTTCATAAACAGGTATTATAGCTCCTTCTTTTACAAAAACTAAAATTTCATCTAATTCACATTGTAAATCATAAGATTTACCACCTTCATATTTTTCATTAGTAAAATAATTGTACCAATTACCTTTTGGCAAATATACAACTTTTCTTCTTTCACCTTCGTATAAGACAGGAGCAACTAGCATACTATTTCCAAACATAAATTGTTCTTTTTTATCTAAAAGATTTATGTCATTAGGGAATTCCATAATCATTGGTCTAAATATAGGAAAACCAAGTTTATGAGATTGATAATATAAGTTATAAAGATAAGGCATAAGTTCATATCTAAGTTTTATACATTTTTTTGCTATATCTTCTGCTCTTTTTCCAAAAGCCCACGGTTCTTGTCTTCTAGTATACATATTAGAGTGATTTCTAAATATTGGTAAAAATGTTCCAAGTTGATTCCATCTTATAAATAATTCTTCTGTACTATCTAACCCAAATCCAGCTACATCATTACCTACAAAAGAAAATCCACTAATACCTAAATTACAATTCATAGTAATAGACATTCTAAGTTGTTGCCACAAACTCATATTATCTCCTGTCCATACTGAAGAATATCTTTGTCCACCAGCATAAGTTGCTCTTGTCATAGAAAATCCTCTTTTATTAGGATAAAGTTCTTGTTGTGCCTCATAAGAAGCTCTACTCATTTCAAATCCATATCTATTATGAAACTCCTTATGCTCAATTATGCCATAATCACTATTGTGTAGACAATTTTCTAACATAGTTTTATAATCATTATTAAATACACAAGGTTCATTCATATCATTCCATATACCATCTATGTTATATTTTGAAATAAATGATTTAAGTTCCTCTTTCCACCATTTTCTACATTGCTCATTAGAAAAGTCTGGAAAAGCACTATCTCCTGGCCAAACTGCACCTACAAATATTTTACCATCTAATGTTTTTGTAAAGTGATCACCTTTTAAACCTCTATTATACACGCCATAGTTTTCATCTACTTTGACACCAGGGTCTAACATAGTTATAGTTTTTATACCTTTTTCTTTAAAATTAGATATAGCCTCTCCTATACCATCAAACTCAGGAGATTTAAAAGTCATTACTCTAAATCCGTCCATATAATCTATATCTAAGTATACTACGTCAATAGGTATATCTTTTTTTTCAAATGTATTT
>CAMMEG010000083.1 GCA_946495765.1 uncultured Eubacteriaceae bacterium | reverse complement strand
AAAAATTATACGTCCTTTAATTTTTTTCTTCTTTTTTTTCTTTTGTTTATTAGTCATATTTCTTCTGTTTGTACTCAATAAAATCATTCCTTATTTTTTAATAAATTTTTTATTTTTGATATAAAAGTTTGTTCTTTATTAACTTGTCCTTTTTCAGAATAGCTTTCTTTAGGAACATTTATATATACTATTTGGTAATTAGCTGGCTTTTGCATTCCAAGTTCTGATGTTGCAATATATTCTACATATTTTAAATCTAAATTTTTAGCAAGCTCTGTTTCTAAATTTTTATTATTTTCTGATATTTCCTTTAATGTTGCATTTAAAGTATCTATTTCAAATTTTCTTTGGATAGTAAGTGCTTCTATAAAAATAACTGAAATTATAAATGTGGCCAATATAACAAATGTACTCCAAAATTTTAAAGATAAAATTTTTAAATTTTGTTCTACTTTTACGTATTTTTCTTTTTTTATTTTTTTAATTCTTCTATTAATAGGTATTTTAGGTTGATAATCATAATCTAATTGATAATCATGCGCCACTGATGTATGGTTATAATAATTATCTCTATATTTACTGTTATATTGATTTATCCTATATTTCATACACTTACTCTCCTTTATAATAAATTTTTAGTATTTTTGAAAAACTCTGAGCTTTGCACTTCTTGAACGATGATTTTGTTCTATTTCTTCTTTTGAAGGTAATATAGGCTTTCTTGTAATAACTTTTCCTAATGGTAATCTTCCACAGGCACAAACTGGTAAATCTTTAGGGCATACACAAGGATTTTCTAACTCTTTAAAAGCACTTTTTACAATTCTATCTTCAAGTGAATGAAAAGTTATTATAGCTAATCTACCATTTTTATTTAATATATTTACCATTTTATTTATTGTATCTTTTAATATTTCTAGTTCTTTATTTACCTCTATTCTTATTGCTTGAAACGTTCTTTTAGCCGGATGTGGTCCATCTATTCTTGCTCCTTTGGGTATAGCTTTTTTTATAATAGACACAAGTTCAAATGTAGTTTTTATAGGTTTTGTTTTTCTTTCTTCCTCTATAAAGTCTGATATTCTTTTTGCCCACCTTTCTTCTCCATATTGATATATAATTTTAGATAGTTTATCTTTTGAATATGTATTTACAACTGTATATGCTGATAATTCTTGTCTTGTGTCCATACGCATATCTAAAGGTGCATCTTGCATATATGAAAATCCTCTATACCCCTCATCTAATTGATGTGAAGATACTCCAAGGTCTAATAAAATACCATCTATTCCTGTTTCATCTAATTCAAGAGACTTATATATATTATTTATGTTTGAAAAATTACTATGTATAAAATAAATATTATTAAAATCTTGTAAACGTTGTTTTCCCGTTTTTATAGCATTTTCATCTTGATCTATACATATAAGTCGTCCGGTATTTTGTAATAACTTTGCAATTTCACTAGAATGTCCTGCACCACCCATAGTTCCATCTATATAAACGCCATTTTTTTTAATATTCAAATTTTCTATACATTCATTTAAAAGTACTGATATATGTTCAAAATTCATAATAATCACCTATATGCCAAGTTCTGCCATTCTTTCTGCTAGTTCATTATCTATAAAATTATCTTCATTATTATAATCTTCCCAATTTTCTTTGCTCCATATTTCAACCCTATTAACAACTCCAATAGATACTATTTCTTTAGATATATTAGCATGTTTTCTAAGGTTTTGTGGCATTATAATCCTTCCTTGAGAATCTGGCTCACATTCACAAGCACCAGAAAATAGAAAACGAAAAAAGCGCCGAACACCTTCATCTGTGGTAGGAAATTGTTTCATTTTTTCTTCAAATAGTTTCCATTCTTCCATAGTATAAATAACAAGGCATTTATCAAGCCCTTTTGTGAGTATAAATGTTTGTCCAAGTTCTTCACGAAACCTAGCTGGGATAATAACTCTACCTTTAGCATCTATATTATGCTGATATTCACCCATAAACATATAATCTCACCAACCTTTAACCACCTTCTACCACTTTTAAACCATATTAAGCCACTTTTTATTAATTTTAATATATTTCTTAATTTTTTTCAACTAAAATTTTTCACTTTTTATCACTTTTATTCGACTTGTTTTTACAAAATGTATTTATATTATTTTATACTATATGTTTAATAATTTATTTTATTAAAAAATTATTAAAATATACCGATATAAATATATACTAATAAGGAGGTGAGATTTTGAATATTAATAGCCAAAATATACTTAATTCTCTTATATATAATAATTTAACTAAAAATATAGATAATACAAATGATATATTTACAAATAATATATTAGATAATATAAATCAATATGTTATGAAAGATGTTTCTAATAATAATCTATCATTAAATTATGATGACCAAATAAAACTAATTTTATCTAATCTTAACCAACTTCCTACTGAGGAAAATATCGAATTAATAAAAACTTTAATTCAAAATTCATTACCAATAAATAAAGAAAATGTTCAAAGTATGATTAAATCTACAAAGATTTTTAAAAATCATTCTATAGAAAAAGCTCTATTTTTAATAGAAAATAATATAAAACCTACATTAGATACATGTAACCAATTAGAAAATTATATATCTAAAAATATTAACATTGATAAACAAATAGAAAATTTGTTTAATAATATTAATAACTTAGAAAACAATTCTAATATACTAAAAAATATGTTTAATAATACTACTATTGAAAATTTAATATCTAAAACTAATAATATTTTAAAAGATATAAAATTAAATTTATTTGATAGTATAATAAATAATAAAGATAAAAACTCTGCTAATATAAATCTTATAATAAATAATAACATAGAAAAATATCAAAATTTACAACTAAAAAATGAAAATAAATTTAATATATTAAATACTATTTTAGATTTTACATTAAGTGAAAATATAATATTTAACTCTAATAAAGTAGAAGCTTTAAAACAAATGATAAATAATAATGAAAAATTTAATATTATAGATAACTCTCCTAAATTAATGAATAATATTAATAGTATTATAGATAATAATACTCTATTAAATATCCAAAAAGAAATTTTTAATATTATAAAATCTAATCCAGAATACAACTTAAAATTTAAAGACTTTTTTGATAAGTTTAATCTAATAAAAAGTAAATTTAAATATTTTAATATTGAAAATTCATCACCTAAAGAATTAAATGATTTTTTTAATGATTTAGACACTATTTTAAAAAATATTAAAGATAATATTTCTAATATCAAAGATAATAATATTGAAATATTAAAGAATATAGATGATTTAAACAAAAATCTTGAGTTTATGTCTAGTATCAAAAATAGCATATTCCTTCAAATACCTTTAAATATAAATAATTTTTCCACTACTGCTGAACTTTTTATTTTTTCTAATAAAAAAAATAAAAATATAAATAAAAAAAATACGGATGGTTCTGCTTTAATTTCTTTAAACCTTGCATATTTAGGTAAATTAGAAGTATATATACATAAGTCTAATAAAGATATTAGCTGTCAGTTTAGATTAGAGAAAGAAGAAACAAAAAATGCTGTTAAAAATAATATTAATTTATTATGTAATTATTTAAAACAAAAAAATCTAAATTTAAAAGATATATCTTTTAAAAATTTAGATGAAAATTTTACACTCATAAATAAAGATATAAATACTATAAAAAATATTACTGATATACCTTTAAGTAGTTTTAATGCTAAAGCTTAATTATAAATTTTTCAATAATTTTAAAAGGTATGGTTTAATATCCATACCTTAAATTTTAATTTATTAATTTTTAATACTTTATAATAACATCCTAATAAAATCTTAGCATACTAATTTGCATAAATAATATTATCAGTATTTTTTATGTAACAATAACCCACTCTTTTAAACTATACATAATAGAAATTGTTAAGTCACACTTTATATAAGAGCTGTTGTTTGAAATTTCAGTTTATTTTTATATTTATTATAAATTATTGAATCATTTTATATACTATTAAAAATTTCTCTAAAAAATCCTTTATCATAGTTATAAAATATTTATATAGTAATAGATAAACTAGAATAGTCTAAATCCTTACCAATAGTTAAAATTACTTTATCTATTTCTGTATTAAAATCTTTATATTCTTAATATGCTAAACATTTTAGTGTTCCTCTTTATTACATTTAAATTATATATGTAATTTTAGTATAATTTAAAAAATAAATCTATTATTTACTAATAAAATTTATTACATATAGCTTACTTTATATAAATTTGCCATTGTTTCTAACTTATTATTAAAATTAAAAAGCTTATCTATATCTCCTTCTTGATAAAGGTCAATAAATTCTCTATTAAATTGATTCATTTTTTCTATTTTTCCAATATAATATAAATTTTGTATATTTTTTAAAATTTTATATACTAAATTTTCTTTTGTTTGTATTATTTTTTGGGTTTGTATTATTTCATCTCTTATAGTTCCCATTTCTGTATCAAGTTGAAAAGATGCTTCAGCACAAGCTTGTAACTTTTCTTTAAGATGCTTTGGCATGTTGCCATTATATTTATATCTAAGTGAATGTTCAATAGTAGCCCAAAAATTCATTGCCATTGTTCTTATTTGTATTTCACAAGGAATCTCTTTACAACCAGTAGTAGTTATTACTTTATATTTTATTGTTATATGATAACTTCTATAACCACTACTTTTTGTATTATTTATATAATCTTCCTCTTCTTTTATAATAAGGTCTTTTCCATCTCTATCTCTTATAAGTTGAACTACTTTATATATATCTTCTACAAATTTACAAGTTATTCTAACACCTGCTATGTCTTCTATAGTTTCAAATATTTTACTTAATGGTGTATCTCGCTTATTTGCTTTATCTAAAATACTTGATATAGATTTTACTCTAGTTTGTACAAGTTCTATAGGTGAATGTTGTTCAAGTTCTATATACTCTTTTTTTATGCTACTAAATTTTATATATAGTTCATCTGTTGCCTGTTTATAAGGCAACAGTTCTTCTTTCCAATTAATTATATCCATATAATCACCACAATGTCCTAAATATTATTTTTTATTATTTTCTAATATTTTTTTAACTCTATAGTTGTGTTTTCTAACTTTAAATATAAATCTTTTTCTTTTTCTCCTTTTTTCATCTTCTATAAATTTATCTTTTTCGTAATTTGTATAATTTTCCTCTTCTTTATTTTTATTCTTACAAATTTCATTTAATATATTCATAAATTCTTCACCAGTAATATTTTCTTTTTCTATTAAATATTCTGATATTTTATCTAAAGCTTTTTTGTTTTTTTCTAATATATTTTTAGCTTTTATATGACAATCTTTTATTATAGCTTGTATTTCTTTATCAATTTCTCTTTGAGTTTTTGATGAGCAATTTGATACAAGTCTACCATCAAGATATCTATTTTCAATATCTTCTAAAGCAACCATATCAAATTTTTCTGTCATACCATAAATAGTAACCATACTTCTAGCTATACTTGTAGCACGTTGTATATCATTACTAGCACCTGTTGTTATAGTTCCAAATTCTACTTCTTCTGCACATCGTCCACCTAATAATACCATTATTTCTTCAAGCATTTCTACATTATTTTTCAAATATTTATCTTTTTCTGGAACTTGTAATGTATAACCTAAAGAACCCATCGTTCTAGGTACAATAGTTATTTTTTGTACTGGTTCTGTATTTTTTAACATAGCTGATACTAAAGCATGACCAACTTCATGATACGCTACTATTCGTCTTTCTTGTTCGGATAAAATACGGTCTTTTTTCTCTTTACCTGCTATAACAACTTCTACAGCTTCCATAAGATCTTCTTGCTTTACTAGCTCTCGTCCACATCTAACTGCTCTAAGTGCCGCCTCATTAACCATATTAGCAAGGTCAGCACCAACGCTTCCGCTTGTAGCTAAGGCTATTTTTTTTAAATCAACATCTTTATCAAGCTTAACTTTTTTAGCATGTACTTTTAAAATATCTTCTCTACCTTTAAGATCTGGCCTTTCTACGATTATTCTTCTGTCAAATCTTCCTGGTCTTAAAAGTGCCTTATCTAACACTTCTGGTCTATTAGTAGCTGCTAAAATAACTATTCCTTTTGAAGAGTCAAATCCATCCATTTCTGATAAAAGTTGGTTTAAAGTTTGCTCTCTTTCATCATTTCCACCACCATGTCCGTCTCTTTTTTTACCAATAGCATCTATCTCATCAATAAATACTATACAAGGCGTATTTTCCATAGCTTGTTTATAAAGGCTTCGTACCCTAGATGCTCCAAGTCCCACATACATTTCTACAAAATCTGACCCTGCTATTGATAAAAATGTAACATTTGCCTCACCAGCCACAGCTTTTGCAAGCATAGTTTTACCAGTTCCTGGAGGCCCTACTAAAAGTGCTCCTTTAGGTTGTACTGCACCTATTTTAGAATATTTTTCTGGGTTATTTAAAAAATCTACTATTTCTCTTAAAGACTCTTTCGCCTCTTCTTGACCTGCAACATCTTTAAAGGTAATTCCTGTTTCTTTTTGCATATAAACTTTGGCATTACTTTTACCCATACCAAACATTCCGCCACCCATTTTTTTACTAAGTCCTCTAAATAAAAGAGTAAGTATAAGATACATAAATAAAATAGGTAGTACATAATAAACAAAAAAATTGACAAAAGCATTATTTTCTACAATAGGTGCTTTAAAGTCTACGTCATATTTTTGTAAATCTTCTTTTAATGTAAAGTCTGGAAATCTTCCTGTATATAACGGCTGACTAGAAGTCCCTATTTTAAATATATTTGTGTCATTTTCGTTATTATCTTTAGGAAATATTAATATTTTTCCAGACTGTACTTCCACCTTTTCTACTTTACCTTCTTCTAACATATTTAAAAACTCACTATAACTTACTTCTCTACTACCTTTTGTTATCATAGACATAGTGGCCATATTAAAAACAAAAGTTAAAATAATAGCTACAATAAGTATAGTTAAAGCTGTATTTTTATTAGGCTTTTTATTATTATTGGGAGAACCATTTTTTTGTGGTTCATTTATATTATTGCTCATCTAAATCTTCCTCTCTAATTAATAGTTAGTTAAAAATTTACCTTAATTCATATTATATCCAATTTGAGTAATTTCTTCAACTATTATTTATTTAATTTTTTGTGAATATTAGTATATTATATGATTTTGCATTAATATAATTAATATATTTTATAATAAATAATTTTCAAATAAAAATCAATATTTTATTCATTATAATTTTATATCATTTATTTTAAATTAGTAAAAAGTTAGAAAAAAATGTGGGTGGGTTTATGTATAAGTATGCAAAAAAATAAGGGGGCAACTGCCCCCTATTCTTTTTTCTCATCTAAACTATTGACCACATTATCAACATTTTTATCAATTAGCTTGTTAGTAACCTCTAATCCTTTTATTAACCATTTAGGTACTAAATACCCCTTATCAAGTTCAACCATATTTTCTAAAATACTTCTAAACTCATTTATTATACA
>CAMMEG010000082.1 GCA_946495765.1 uncultured Eubacteriaceae bacterium | reverse complement strand
TTTTATAAGATGTATAGAAACTATTGGTGATATTTTTGACCCTATTATACCAGCTATTGTGGCTAGTGGGTTTTTAATGGGAATAATAGAAGCACTAAACTTTATGGTTAATAATAACTTTTTACAAATAGACACTTCTAGTTCTATATATGTGTTTGCTAAGTTATTTAGTAATACTGCATATATATTTCTTCCTATATTAATTGCATTTAGTGCTGGTAAAGTATTTGGAGCAAATCCTTATTTAGCAGCAGTAATTGGTATGCTAATGATACATACAGAGTTACAAAACGCTTGGACTGTTGCATCTGAAGGAGTTTTAAAAACTCAGTCTGTTTTTTTTGGGCTTTATGAAATAAATATGGTAGGTTATCAAGGTCATGTTATACCAGTTATTATTGCTGTGTGGATTTTAAGTTTAATAGAGAAAAAACTTCATAAAGTTGTACCTGCTATGTTAGATTTATTTGTTACTCCTTTAGTTAGTGTATTTATAACGGGTTATCTTACATTAGCAGCAGTTGGACCTATTTTTGTTTGGATTGAAAATGTACTTATAGAAGGAATTCAATATATTTTAACTATACCCTATGGTATTGGTAGCTTTTTAATGGGTGGAGCTTATGCAACAACTGTTGTATCTGGTATTCACCATATGTATACGGTAATAGATTTAGGACAAATAGATAAATATGGATACACATACTGGTTACCTCTTGCATCTGCTGCCAATGTTGCACAAGGTGGTGCTGCTTTAGCAGTTGCTTTAAAAACAAAAAATAAAAAATTAAAATCTATGGCTTTACCTTCTTCTCTTAGTGCATTTATGGGAATTACAGAACCAGCTATATTTGGTGTTAATATTAGATATATAAGACCATTTATTGCTGCATCAATTGGATCTGGATTTGGCGCTTTATATGCTTCCATTGTTGAATTAGGAGCTACTGGAACTGGTGTAACAGGTATATTTGGTATACTTCTTCACTTACATAAACCTATTCAATACATTATTGCAATGGGGATTGCCGTAGTTGTATCTTTTACTCTTTCTTGGATATTTGGTATAAAAGAGGATTAATAGCTTTTAGAAAGGATAATTAAAATGAATACTTTAACAAAACATTTAAAAAAATCAATTGAATTAATAGAAAAAGATTGCTTAAAAATTAAAGATTTAGATTTATGGAAACTTGGTTTTCATCTTATGCCACCTATTGGTTGGCTAAATGATCCTAATGGACTTTGTTTTTTTGAAGGAGAATATCATATATTTTTTCAGTATTCACCATTTAACCCCAATGGAGAGTTAAAATTTTGGGGACATTATAAAAGTAAAGATTTAATAAATTGGGAATATTTAGGTGTTCCTATTATTCCAGACCAAACATTTGATTGCCATGGAGCATATTCAGGTTCTACATTAGTTGAAGACGGAAGAATGTATATATATTATACAGGTAATGTTAAATATAGTGGAGAAGATTATAACTATATAACTAATGGTAGAGGATCCAATACTATTTTAGCTATAAGTGAAAATGGCATTGATATTAATAGTAAAAAATGCATTCTAACAAATGATGATTATCCAAAAAATTTAACTTGTCATGTTAGAGACCCTAAAGTTTGGAAAGAAGACAATCAATATTACATGGTTTTAGGTGCTAGAACACAAGAAGATAAAGGTGTAATTTTACTTTATAACTCTACTGATAAAATTAATTGGTCTTTTAAAAATATAATTGAAAGTAAAGAAAAATTAGGATACATGTGGGAATGTCCTGATTTATTTAAACTAGATAATAAAAATATATTAGTCTTTTCACCTCAAGGTATTGAACCTTATGGATATAAATATCAAAATGTATATCAATCTGGATATTATATTTTAGAAGGAGATTTTAAAACCTCTAATTATACTTTAAATGAATTTTCAGAATTAGACAGAGGATTTGATTTTTATGCTCCACAAACATTTTTAGATAATAAAAGTAGAAGAATATTAATAGGCTGGCTAGGTTTACCTGACTGCGAGGAATTTTATACTAATAAAACAATAAAAGATGGTTGGCAACACGCTTTGACCATTCCTAGAGTTTTAAAAGTTATAGATAGAAAACTTTATCAACAGCCAATAGACGAACTTAAAAACTTAAGGAAAGATAAATTAGAAATTATCTCTACTAAAGAGTATTTACTAAATTCTTGTTTTGAGTTACTTATAGAAAACATTTCTGAAAATATAGAAATTATATTAGAAAAAGATATTTTTATTGAATATAATTATAAAAATAAATTATTTACATTAAAGTTTAATAATGAAAACTTAGGTGCTGGAAGAACAAGTAGAAGTGTTTTATTAAATAATTGCAATACAATTCAAATGTTTGTAGATTATTCTTCTATTGAAATTTTTATAAATAATGGAGAAGAAGTTTTTTCTACAAGATTTTATCCAGAACAAAAAGAAATTAACCTTAAAATAAATTCCAATAATAGTAATAATACTTTATGGCAACTAAATAATTTTTTTATTAAATAATAATTGACACAAATTTATTAAACTGATAATATTAAATATTATTAAAATTTATAATTATTAAAGAGGTTTTAAATGAGTAAAGTTACTATACAAGATATTGCTAATATGTGCCAAGTTTCAAAGAGTAGTGTATCTAGATATCTTAATGGTGGATATGTAAGTAAAGAAAATAAAGAAAAAATTAAAAATGCAATAGAACAAACAGGATTTAAAACGAACTTCTTTGCTAAAAGATTAAAAAGTAAAAATAGTAACCTTATTGGTGTTGTCATTCCTAGAATAGATTCTATTACTGTTGGTAAAGTTTTAAATGGAATAAATAGTGTTTGTGAAGAAAATGAATATACTATACTAATGCAATCTTCAAATCTTAGTTTAAAAAAAGAATTAGAATGTATAAATTCTTTATATAACCAAGGTGTTGATGGTATTATAGTTTATACTATAGGTATAACTAACGAACATATAAGTTTTGTTAATAGTGTAAAAACCCCTATTCTATTTTTAAATCAAAAAGATAATAATGTAAGTTATATTAGTATAGATGACTATAAAGCAGGATATATTATGGGAGAATATTTTTACAAAAATAACCATAAAAATATTATTTTTTTAGGTGTTAGTGAACAAGATAAGTCTGTTGGTCTAGAAAGAAAAAAAGGGTTTTATGATTTTTATAAAAAAAATGTATCTAATTATAAAATAGAGTTTTTAGAAACAGACTTTTCATTTAAAAAAGCTTATACTATGGGTAAAATGGTTACTAACCTTAGCCCTACTGCTGTGATATGTGCTACTGATAATATATGTTTAGGTCTTATGCTTTATCTTAAAGAAAAAGGAATAGATGTTCCAGAACAAATATCTGTTGCTGGTTTTGGTGGATATGAAGTAAGTTCTGTAGTAAAGCCTTCTATTACCACCATAAGTTTTGATTATGAGTTATTAGGTAAATTATCTGCTGAAGACATATTAAATATTATAAAAAATAAAAATAGGAAAGAAAATATAACTATTCCTTTAAACTTTATTATAGGAGAGTCTGTAAAAAATATAAATTAATTAAATTAAGGAGTAATTATGAATAAAGTATATTGTATAGGTGAACTTTTAATAGATATGGTTTCTACCTCTAAAAATGGACTTAAAAATGCTGGATCTTTTGATAAAAAAGCTGGAGGAGCTCCTGCAAATGTTGCTTGTGCTATTACTAAAATGGGTAAAGAGGCTCAATTTATGGGACAAATAGGTGAAGATTTTTTTGGAGAATATTTACTTGAAGTTTTACAAAAATATAATATAGGTACTAATCTTTGCTATAAGGGAGGAAATACTACTTTAGCTTTTGTTTGTTTAGATGAAAATGGTGAAAGAGATTTTTCTTTTATGCAAGGTTGTGATAAAGATTATGACTATACAAAAATAGATTTTTCTTGTATAGATAATAAAGATATTATACATTTTGGAAGTGCAACGGGACTTTTAGATGGTAATCTTAAAGAAACTTATATAAAATTATTTGAGTATGCTAAATCTAAAAATATTTTTATATCTTTTGACCCCAATTATAGAAAAAATCTTATAAAAGAAAATATGCTTACACAATTTATAGATGATTGTAAATTTTTTATAAAAAA
Source organism: uncultured Eubacteriaceae bacterium (assembly GCA_946495765.1). Lineage (GTDB taxonomy): Bacteria > Bacillota > Clostridia > Lachnospirales > CAG-274 > Tyzzerella. Next base: position 3,571 of record CAMMEG010000082.1, on the reverse strand, counting down.
TAGTAGTTTTGTAAAAATGAGCGATGAAGAACTAAAAATTATATCAGGAAAAAATGATTTAAAAGATGGTATAAATTATATACATTCTTTAGGTTCAAAAATAGTCACCATAACTTTAGGTAAAGAAGGAACTCTACTTTCCTTTAATAACCATATAGAAACCATACCTAGTATAAAAATAAATCAAATAGATTCAACAGGAGCTGGTGATGCATTTGTAGGAAGTATGCTTGCTTTAATATTAGAAACTATACAAAGTAATGAGCAATTAAATTTTGATACTTTAAAAAATATTTGTAAATTTTCTAATAAAGTTGGTGCTATAACTTGTACAAATTATGGTGCTATGGATTCTATCCCAACTAAAAAACAAATTGATGATATAATTTAAATAATTTACTTATTACATGATAATTATTAAATAAGAAAAGTTAAAAATACTAATTAGTGTTTTTAACTTTTTTATAGTAAAAATAAACCTTTATCTAGGTATATTACACAAAGTACATATTTTGCGTAAGCATAATCTATTTATTTACTGACTATCAACCTTTTTATTCTGCTGTCATCAAGCTTTAAATTTTTTAATTAACACTTTATATTATTTTAAATTTATCAAGTACTGTTTTTGTTTTTTATCAAATTAATAATAATTGTTATAATTATTAATACAATTATTATTGTTTCATAATCTGATATAAGTCTTACCTATTTCATATAAATGAAAGATAGCCCCTTATATAATTATAAACATTCTAAATTCTGACATATTTATTTTATTTTGTATATATTTCTATTTACAAGTATAAAAGAAATTTATATAATAAAAAATAAACTATTTAATAGGAGCTAAACATTTTTACTTATACATGAAACTTACCAAAACATTAGAAAGGATTTGATAATATGAGTAAATTAAATATATCTAATATAGATTTAAAGTATCTTAAATTTAATATAAAAGAGTTTAAAAGTCAAGGATATACTTACTATCGTATCCAAAAACAACTTGATAAAAATAATAAAGTTAATGTTACTGGTAAATCTAAAGATGAAGTAAAAAAAAAGTATTTTAATAAATTAGAAGAATTTTTAAATAATGATATAACAAATTTAGATGTTAAAAATATGACTTTTTCTGAATTTGTTAAATATTACTTGTTTGACATTGTACTCCCTAGTGGTTCTGTTAAACCTAAAACATTAACATCATATGAAATAATTTACAGAAATCATATAAAAGATAGTTCTATAGGAGATATAAAAATTATAGATTTGAAAAAGGAACACTTACAAAGGTATTTCAACAGTCTAGTTAAATCTAATCTAAAATTATCTAGTATTAGAACATTTAAAAACTTTATAACTACAGTATTGAATTATGCTGTAGATGAAGATTATATAATTAAAAATTATTGTACTTCAGTTAAATTGCCTAAATATAATAATATAAAAAAAAATAAATATCTAACAGATGAAGAAATAAAACTAATTTTCCAAAATTGTAAAGATATAAAATTATTAGTAATTATAAAAATAGCTTTATCTACAGGTATGAGGATAAATGAAATATTAGCATTAACAGAAAATGATTTTAATTTTGAGGATTATTCAATTAAAGTAAATAAAACTTTATCTTGTTGTAAAATATTTGAAGATGATTCAAGTTATAAAAAACAAATAATTGTAACTACTCCTAAATCCAATAGTAGCATAAGAACAGTATATTTTAATCCTAATATTTCCAATGATATAAAAAAATATATTTCTTTACAAAAAGAAAAATATTTAAAGTTTGGTAAGAAGTATGATCCAGATAATGCTATTTTTACTAATACAACTTTTGATTACATAAATTCTAGAACATTAGATTTTAATTTAAAAACTCTTTTTAAAAATTGTAATATACAAGCTAGTGGATTTCATATTTTTAGACATACAAGTGGTAGTAAACTTTATGAAATGGGTATAAATATTAAAACTATTTCGGAACAATTAGGGCATGCAGATACGAGCATAACAAGTAATATATATGTACATTTAGATGAAGAAAAGAAAAAAGATGCAGTTAAGCATCTTGATTTCATTTTTAAAAATGTATAATATTATTATAATTTAAATATTTATATAATAAATAGATTTAAATAAAAAAGTTAGTAAAAAAGTTAGTAAAATTTTATATTTAGAGGCTAAAAATGTTTATTTTACTGAGATTTTTCAGCCTCTAACATATTTTCTATAAATATACCATATCCTTTTGAAGGTTCATTAACAAATACATGAGTTACTGCTCCAATTATTTTTCCGTTTTGTATTATAGGGCTTCCACTCATTCCTTGTATAATACCATTAGTTTTATCTAATAAACGTTTATCTGTTATTTTAATAACCATAGATTTTGAATTATCAATATTATATTTATTAATACTTTCTACTTCTATGTTATATTCTTCTATAAGATTATCTTTTATATTGCAAAGTATTTTAGCAGGGCCTATCTCCACACTATCTTTAAGCCCAATAGGAATAGATTTTTTATTATAAATAAAATCATCATTTGTTATTTTCCCATATATACCTACATTAGTATTATTAGTTATTATTCCTATTTCTTCATCTTTTTTTATACTTCCTACTAGCTCTCCAGGAGTTCCTTTTTCTCCTTTTTTTATATCAACTATATTAGACTTCATTATTTTACCATCTTTAACTTCCATTATTTCTTTTGTATCTACATCTACTATACCATGACCTAAAGAGCCAAAAGTTTTTGTAGTAGGATTAATATATGTTAGTGTTCCTATACCTTGGGTACTATCTCTAACCCACACACCTATTTTATTTTTACCATCTTCACCTTTAATGCAGTTAACAACTATATTTTTTATTTGATTATCTCTTTTTATTTCCATATTTAAAACATTATTATTTTCTATACAATTTATTAAAGTTTCTTTACTATCTATTTCTTGATTATTTATTTTTAAAATCATATCACCAGGCTCTAAAATATTTTTTGAAGGTTCATATTCTTTTCCATCTTCTCCAACAACGCTTCCAAGGCCTAAAACCATAACACCCTGTGTATCTATTCTTACACCAACAGAATCTCCAGAAGGTATAAGCTCCATATTAGGTAAGACGGATACTGTTACATTTTTTAAAGGTATACCCATTAAAGAAACTTTCATATTAACAGAGCCTTCTTTGTTAGACTTTAAATAAACTGTTTCATTAAGGTTTATATTTTCATTATTTTTAGATGGTTTATTATTAATATTTAATATGTTCTCATCATCTGAAACTATAGTAGCAACAGCTGGTATATTAAAATCTATTTTATGAGTATTACCAGCTAAAAGATTTATTTGACTAGGGAAAAATATAAAATTTATTATTATAGGAATAATAAACATTAAATTAATTAATATTATAAAAAAAATATATATATACTTTTTATTTAATTTTTGCATATACACCCTTCCTTATATTTTATTATAAATTTAATAAATCTATAAAGATATGCTTGCCAATTATAAAAATAGTTATACAAAAATTAAATAGTAATCTA
>CAMMEG010000081.1 GCA_946495765.1 uncultured Eubacteriaceae bacterium | reverse complement strand
TCAAATGTAAAATATCCTTTAGAAAAAGAAATAACAGAAAGTAATTTAAAAGATATTGTATCTAAAATATTAAAAGCTAATGTTTTAGATATTTTAGATATAAAAATAAATAAAAAGTCTATTGATGCAAGAGAAAAACGTGGTGGTTTTTATGTTTTAGCTTTAGATGTAAATATAAAAAATGAAAATAAGTATTTAAAATTAAAAGATATTTCAAAAGTTGAATCTTTTATTTATCATATACCTAAAAAACAAATTGATAAAAATCCTGTTATAGTTGGCTTTGGCCCTGCTGGACTTATGTCTGCTTTAATCCTTGCTCGTTCTGGGCTTAAACCCATTGTTATAGAACAAGGAAAGAGTGTTGATAAGCGTTCTAAAGATATAAATACCTTTTGGAAAACAGGGAAACTAAATGAAAACTCTAATGTACAGTTTGGCGAAGGTGGTGCTGGTACATTTTCTGATGGCAAGCTTACAACTGGTATAAAAGATTATAGATGTAGAGTATTATTAGAAGAATTTGTAAAAGCCTCTGCTCCTGAAGAAATATTATATAATGCAAAGCCACATATAGGAACTGATAAACTTATAACTATGGTTAAAAATATTCGTGAAGAAATAATTTCTCTTGGTGGTCAAGTTGTGTTTGAACATAAAATGATAGATTTATTAACAAAGGATAATATTGTTATTGGTGTTAGTGTCAAGAATTTAAAAACAAATGAGATTTTTAATATAGATACAAATAACGTTATATTAGCAATAGGTCATAGTGCAAGAGATACTTTTGAACTTATAAATAATAAAAGTCACCCTATAGAAAAAAAACCTTTTGCAGTTGGTGTTCGTGTAGAACATAGTCAAGAATTTATAAATAATGCACAATATGGTAAATTTGCTTGTTTTTTACCTCCTGCTGACTACAAACTATCTGTTAGACTTCCTAATAATCGTGGAGCTTATACTTTTTGTATGTGTCCAGGTGGTTATGTAGTAAATGCATCTTCAGAAGAAAATAGACTTGTAACAAATGGTATGAGTTATTTTAGTCGTAGTGGTAAAAATGCAAATAGTGCTTTATTAATAGAAGTTTATCCATCTGATTTAGATGATAATGACATATTATCTGGTGTAAAATTTCAAAGAGAATTAGAAGAAAAAGCTTTTCTAGCTGGTGGTAAAAATTATTACGCACCTGTACAAAAAATAGGAGATATATTAAAAGGTATAGAATCTACATCTATTGGTAACATAGAGCCTACTTTTAAACCAGGTGTTACTCCTTCCGATTTTAAAAATATATTTCCAAGCTTTATATATGAATCTATTAGACTTGGTATTATAGAAATGGACAAAAAAATTAAAGGCTTCGCTAATGAGAATGGGCTTTTAACAGCTGTTGAAAGCCGTAGTTCCTCTCCTATTAGAATAATTAGAGATAAAGAAACTTTACAATCTATAAAATACAAAGGGTTATATCCTTGTGGAGAAGGTTGTGGATATGCTGGAGGCATAGTTTCTGCTGGTGTAGATGGTATAAAATGTGCTGAGGCTTTAATTAATAGTCTTTAATATATTTATTAGCACTCTTTTTAAAAGAGTGCTAATTTTTTCTTGACATTTTTAAGTTATAATATTAAAATATAATTAGTATTTTAATATTTAGGAGGTATAAAAATGAAAAAAGGTAATCTTTCAATTAATAGCGAAAATATTTTACCGATTATAAAAAAATGGCTTTACTCAGATTCTGATATTTTTATTAGAGAATTAGTATCAAATAGCTGTGATGCTATAAATAAATTAAAAAAATTAGCTACTATGGGCGAAGCTACTCTTAAAGAAAATGAAAAATTTAGTATAAGAGTTGTACTTGATAAGGAAAATAAAACAATTCAAATTATTGACAATGGTATCGGTATGACTGCTGATGAAATAGAAGAATATATCACTCAAATAGCTTTTTCTGGTGCTAGTGATTTTGTTAATAAATATAAAGACCAATTAGAAGATGGTAATGATATTATAGGGCATTTTGGTCTTGGTTTTTACTCTGCCTTTATGGTGGCTGACAAAGTTATGATTGATACACTTTCTTATAAAGAAGGTGCATCTTCTGCTAAATGGATTTGTGATGGTGGTATAGAGTATGAAATAGGAGAAAGTGATAGAACAGAGCGTGGTACTACTATTACTCTTTTTGTAGGAGAAGAGGGAGCTGACTTTTTAAATGCTTTTAAACTTCGTGAAATTTTAAATAAATATTGTTATTTTATGCCTATTGAGATTTTCTTTGAAGATATAGAAACAATGAAAAAAGAAGAAGAAAAAGACAAAGAAAATGATACAATAGACGAAGGAGAAATTAAAGAACTTTTACCTATAAACAAAACTAACCCTCTTTGGTTAAAACAACCTAATGAATGTACTGATGAAGAATATAAAGAGTTTTATCATCAAGTTTTTTCAGATTTTAATGAACCTTTATTTTGGATACACTTAAATATGGACTATCCTTTCAAACTTAAAGGTATTTTATATTTTCCAAAATTAAAACACGAATTAGATTCTATTGAAGGTCAAGTTAAATTATATAATAACCAAGTTTTTATAGCTGATAACTTAAAAGAAGTTATTCCTGAGTTTTTACTTCTTTTAAAAGGTACTTTAGACTGCCCTGACTTACCTCTTAACGTAAGCCGTAGCTTTTTACAAAATGACGGATATGTTACAAAAATGAGTAAATATATTACTAAAAAAGTTGCTGATAAATTAAATAGTTTATTTAAAAAAGAACGTGAACAATTTGAAGGATTTTGGGATGATATAAGTCAATTTATAAAATATGGTTGTCTTAGAGAAAAAGATTTTTATGACAAAGTAAAAGATAGCTTATTATTTAAAACTATTAATAATAAATATGTAACTTTAAACGAATATTTAGAACAAAATAAAGAACACCACGAAAATAAAGTATTCTACGTTACAGATGAAAATCAACAAGCTCAATATATTAAAATGTTTAAAGACAATAATATGGATGCTGTTATTTTAAACACTAGATTAGATAATCCTTATATGTCTACTTTAGAAATGTATAATCAAGGAATTAATTTTGTTAGAATAGATAGCGACTTAGCTGATACATTAAAAGATAGCTCACAAGAAGAAGACAAGGAACTTAATGAGGCTTTAGAAGCTTTATTTAAACAAACTTTAGAAAAAGGTGATAGTCTTAAAATTAAAGTAGAAAATCTTAAAGCTAGTGATATATCTGGTGTTATTCAACTTAGTGAACAATCTAGAAGAATGGAAGAAATGTCTAAAATGTATGGTATGAATATGCCTTTTGGTGCTATGCCATCTGAAGAAACTTTAATTTTAAATGGTAATAATAATGTTGTTAAACTTCTTCTTAAAATAAAAGACGATGAAACTAAAAAAGATGAAACTAAACTCATTTGTAATCAAATATACGATTTAGCTACAATGAGCCATAAACATTTAGATATGAACTCTATGACTAACTTTATAGAAAGAAGTAACAAAATATTAGAAATGTTATTAAAAAATAGTTAAAAATTACACCACCCATTTTAATGGGTGGTTATTTTTTTAATAATTATACTATTGTAACTGGCCTTGTTATATTCCATTTTTGCAACATTAATTTACAATCTAAAATACCTATAAATCTGTAAATCATCTATATTTATAATAATTACTTCTTTCTCCTTTTTTATGGCATATTGTAATGTGCTTTTTGTTCCACTTTTATCTGAATTAATGTCATAAACTGCCAAAATCAAATTAGCTTTATCAACTAAATAAATATTTCTTTTTAAATAACAATCATTTAAATACCTTTCTTGTAGTAAAATGGTCTTAGTACAATTTTTCATAATATTTTTTAATCTTTGTTTATAATTTTCACTCCAGTTTATATAATAATTATTACAAGGAAGGATAGAAAATAATTGTATATCTTTGTATTTTTTCATTAATTGTAAAACTATTTCTCCACACCATATATCAACTCCCATTACACAACCTGTTAAAAAAATTTTAAATCCTTTTAAGTATAATCTTTCTATTTCATTTATTAGTTTAGCTTTTAATCTAATACAATCAATATGTTCTTCATCATATTTAAAATTAAATTTACTTGGTCTATGTCCTGTAAATGAACAAACTTTATTTACACTCATAATAAAAACTCCCTTTAAATAATAAAATGTCAATTTTCATATAATATATATTATACATACATTGGATTTTAAATGCAAATGCTTTCATTTTAATTGTATGTATTTTATATTCATTTTATAATACCATTTTATATATTAATGGAGGTGGGTATTTTGTATAAAAATTATGTTAATAACTTTTCTGAAAATTTAAAGATACGAAGAAAACAATTAGGTTTTACTCAAGAAAAGCTTAGTGAAAAATTAGATATTTCTTATAGCCATTATGTAAAACTTGAAAACGGAATAAATGCTCCATCTTTTGAAACGCTTATAAACATATCAAATGTACTTAATATATCTATTGATAGCCTAATATTTAAGTCGGTTGATGATAACATTAAACTAGATAATTTGATTAGTAAAGTGTCTGATTATGACGAAGAAAAATTAAAAATAATTAAAGGATTTATAAATTTTCTGCTTGATACAAAAGATAAAAATTGACTATAAATTTAAACCTTTCCCCTCCCTCACTTTTACATAAACTTAATGTATTAATATTAATCAATATATATTTAGAGTTGAAAATATGAGATTGAGAATATTAGAAATTTTAAAAGATAAAAATAAAACTAAATATTGGCTATATAAACAAATGGGTATGAGTTATCAAAATTTTAATAAAATGGTTAACAATGAAACAAAATCTATACGTTTTGAAAATCTTGAGGCACTATGTCAAATATTAGAATGTACTCCAAATGAAATTTTTGAATATGATAAAGATTAATAGTTTTTTTGATACAAAGTATCAAAATAAATAAACAATTTGTAAAATTGCATTTTACAATTTTTTTGTATGCTAAAGTATTTTACAAATAGGAGTGATTTTATGAATATAAGTGAAATTTTAAGAAATCTAAGAGAGGATAAAGATTTAAAACAAATAGATATAGCTAATTTATTATATATAACACAGTAAGCTTATTCTAATTATGAAAATGCTAAATCTGAAATACCATTAAATCATTTAATTAAACTTGCTGAATTTTACAACGTTTCTACTGATTTTCTGCTAGGTCGTGTGTCATATAAACATAATTTATCATCTTTAAATAACGTATTACTAAATACTATAACATATGGTGAATTATTAAATAAAATATCTAAATTAAATGTATCTAAATTAAATTCATTAATAGATTTTTTAAATTATCTTTTAAATACAAAATAATAACTAATCCACCAGTTAAACTAGTGGATTAGTTATTGTAAACCTTATTTTATTTAATCTTTTCACAAACAAAGTGAGCTCGTTTATTTATTACATTACCATTTTCATCACAAATACTATGAATTTGATATTCTATTATATTAAATTTATTTTTTATCATTTCTTTAACTTTATCTATGTCAAAAAATGATTGAATTGTTCCAAATTCATGTTTTGTTTTTATTGTTTCTTCATATACTTTATTTTCAGAGTTCATTATAACATTAAAATAAAATAAACCATCATCATTTAAAACTCTATAAACTTGTTCCATTCCTTTAAATGCTATATCAAATTCCATACTGTCTATAACACCATTAGAAATAATAAAATCAAATTCTTTATCTTTATATGAAAAATCATTTTTTCAATAGATAAATTAAAATCTTTTAAAATTAAACCTCCCTTAATTATTGTCTTATTTTTTAGATAAATTTTCTATACTTAAAATAACTTTACTCATTTTGAAATAACTCATTTCGTATTGTAAACTTTTCAATTATAGAAAATAAGCCATATTCTACTAAAAGCCCATTACATATAATAATTTGCTAATAAAACAAAAACAGCATATGTTTCTAACATACATCATTTTATATAAATTATACTAACCCATTCCACCTTGGATACATGAAACCACAAATATCATTTCAGCACTAATAAGAACTCTCCAACCTCTAGCCTATCTAATTTTAAATCTGTATAATAAATGTGGAAAATTAACTGGTATATATATTTTACTAATTATTTTTAATCTACTTAATCCTAAATTTTTACCAAGTTCAACATATGTATTAGAAAAAGTATTGTATCCATTAGTCATATTTCTTACTATTTGCCATAGTACAAAATAAAAAATTATAGACTTTTTACCTGCACCAAATAATATAACTAAAATTAACAAAACTATACTAGGAAGTGGTTTAAATATAGCTACAATCATATTATTTATAGATCTGTACTACTCAAAAAATAACTGTTATAGATGACATTATAATCCCTATTATACTAACTATAATAATACCTTTTAAAATTAATTCCACTTAATAATAAATATCACTAATCATAGACTTTTTTATAAAACTATTAATAATTACTTTAAATATATCTAGAACAGCTGGGAAAATTAAAGTATGAAATATTTGTGACATATAAACTAATTGCCAAGTAATAATCAGTACTCCTATAAAAAGTATTTTATTAATAAAATTTTTCATATAATCACCTAGTTATTTACTAATACTTCATCTAAACTTGCTGGTGCTTTAATAATATACCCTTCTCTTTCCATAAATTGCTCCATTTCCATTACAGTTGTTATTTCATTTTTATATTTCACTTATTATATTTATAAATATTTAAGAACTTATTTATGTTACATAATATCTATTAGTTCATATTGTGTATCATATGGGTATGCTATTGTAATTTTACCTTTTTTATTTATTGTGTTTTATTCATTTGTGGTTTTATTTCCTATATTACCTCCTAAACTACAACCTACTAATACAAATATCATAGTAAAAGATAATAATATTGAAATTAATTTTTTGTACATAATAATTCTCATTAGTATATTTTAATTTTTTACATGACTAAAAAACTGTATTAAAATAAAAAATTTTAATTACAGTCTAGTTAAAAATATTTATAATAATTTGTAAATGCTATTATAGCATATACCTTCCCCATTAATTCTTATAGTTTTTTTCTATTTTATAGTAAATAAAATACTAATTATTTTACATAAAGATAAATATTACAAATTAATATATACTTACATTAATATATAATATAAAAAAATTATATCATAAAATTTATCTTTTTTAAATATTTTTTATAAATTATTGAATAAATAATTATATTCTGTTAAACTTAACTTGATATTAAATTTATTATAATATTAAAGAGGTGATTTTATGGACACTTGTCCTATGTGTAGCTGTCTTATAACTGATGATATTTGCGTTATGTGTGGATATAAAATTAAAAGTATTAATAATCAATATAACAAAAATAGAAGTGTTTTTGATATATTTGATTTTATAGATGGCAAAAATTCATATAGTGATAATGAAAATATTAATACCTATTCTAATACATTAAACAAAATAAAAAATAAAAATTATATACCTAATAAAAATAATAGTTATGAAAAAAATACTTATAAAAAAAGTACCTACTCACAAGTAAAATATGATAAAAATCTAAAACAATCAAGTTTAGAAAATAATAGTATAGATAAGCCTAGCCAAGTTTCACATAGTAAACCTAAAAATACCTTTAATAATAAAACTAAAGCTAAAAATAAATTTAACTTTTTTTTAATTATATCTATTATATTATTTCTTATACAACCAAGCCTTGCTATTTTTATATTTATTTTAAGGAGTGTAATAGATGGAACAAACAAAAATAAAAATAAGAAATAAATATATAAATCTAAGAAATAACTTTTCTAAAGAATATATAAATAGTGTAAGTAAATCTATATCTAACAAACTATTTAACCTAAAAAAATATAAAAATTCTAAAAATATATTTATATACTTAAGTTTAGATAAAG
>CAMMEG010000080.1 GCA_946495765.1 uncultured Eubacteriaceae bacterium | reverse complement strand
TTATTTTATTATCATATTTATTTATTACTCCTTTTACTTTTTCACTTACAAAAAAGTTAGGATTACTTATTATATCCGTCCATACTATTTTTTCTTCATTTCTTATTTTTAGTATTTTCCTATTTTCTAATAAATTTAAATTTCTTTCATTTATTAGTCTTTCATCTTCATACCAATTTATTATATTTGGTGCTTTTTCGTATATTTCATCTTTGCTTATTAAAAAATAATTCATTTCTCCACCTTCTCTATATTTTTAATAAACTTATATTTTCTTCCATATATCCTCCATACAATATATCCAATTCTTCTTCTTTTACTTCTTTTAAAATTTCTACTTCTTCTAAATATTTTATAAAATAGTTTATAAATAACATTATTAATACATTATGTTCTTTAATATAACTATACTTAATTTCTTTTATTTCATATTTTTCTAACCTTGCAAAATTATTTTCAACTATTTTTTCAAGTTCTTTCATATCTTCTTCTATATTGTCAAATATTAATGGTATTTTATAATACCCTATATATTCTTCTTTTTGGAAATAAAATTCATTTGTATATAATGCTATTTGTATCTCATAACTTTCTGTTATTATAGAACTATTTAATGGGGATATAAGTATATATTTTATTTTTTTATTATCATTAATTACTTTTTCTAATAATAACTCAATTTTTTCTAAAAATTCTATTTTTATGCTCTCTTTTTCTTCTTCTATTTTACTTTTTATTTCTAATGCTTTAATTTTTATTTTATCTTCTATTGATAATCTTAATATTTCAAGCATTTTTTCTACTCTACTCAATTTTCATTTCCCCTTTAATTTACTTCTACTTTTGCTCCTTGTGTATATGAGTTATTTTCTAGCCTTACATTGTTACTTTCTTGTGTCATATTTATATTTTCTGGTGCTAATATTTCTACTTCTTTTGTTGCACTTGCTATTGTTACATCTTCTTTTGCCTGTATTGTTATTGCTTTATCACTTACTATTTTTATACCTTCTTCATCTACTATTTCTATTGACATTCCTTTGTTGTTTGTTATTAGTAATGTATTTGGTGTAAATAGTACTTCTTTCCCTTGTTTATTCATTATAGATTTATAGTCTGGATTTACTCGTCTGTTATCTCCTATATCCTTATGTTTATTTTCTTCTTTTACTTCTAAATGTGTTGAACTTATTACATATGCTCCAGCTTCATCTTCTGTTGGCATATATAACCTTACCCTATCCTTTATTTCTGGCATTGAATACCAACCTGTTCCATCTGGTGTTGAATATACTGTTGAGTACGGAAACCATCTTGCTCCACATTTTCCTTTATTTTCATCTTCCAATACTTCTATTTGTACTACATCACTTTTTACATTTGTTATGTTTGCTTCTAATGATGCTCCTAATAAATTTATACTATAATCTTTTGGCACTTTAAAACCATTTTTAGCTTTCATATAATACATATGATATAGTTCACTTCCGTCAAATACTGTTTCGATTTTACTTATATATAGATTATTTCCCATTATTTTAAATATATCTGCTAATCTATATACTTCTCTTGATTTCACTATATAATAAGTATAATCTTTTTCATATACTCCTTTTAACCCTTTTCCTGTTTTATCTCCATACTCTTTAAAATCTTTTTTTATTGAATATGTCTTCTCTGTAAATTCATATTCTTTTGAGTAATTTGGTACTCCAAAATAATATCTACTTCCTTTTACTTTATACTCTGGAAATAATACACTTTCAAAATGACTTGCTAGTCTTTTTATAAAATGCCAATCTGTTTCCTTATATTGTAATATAAATTTATTTATACTTTCTCCATTTCCTACTGTCATTATAAAGTTACTATCTTCATAGCTTTCTTTACATACTTCTAATAAATTTTTATACAACAAACCACCACTTTGAAATGTCCTTGTATGAATTTCCAAATCCATTAAATAACTTCCGGTTTTTAATTCTATATCCATTTTGCAAAGTGTATTTTCATAGTTTATTTCTAATTGTGTTAAAAGTCCACAAAATAATATTTCTTCTTCTTTGTTTTCTTCTAACAATACTACTTCTACCCATAAATCTTTTAAATTTAACTCTAAATATTCTTTTGCATCTTCTTCTTGTATATACATTGATGCTTTTAATTCTCCGTGCTTATTTTCTTCTAGTTTACTTTCTATACTTAATAAATTTGTAAACTTAAATGGTTTTATTAGTATATTTTGCTCTCTCATATTCATAACCCCCCTTTAGTTACTTTCTTCTTCAGTTTCTTTTATACTTTTTATTACTTGAAATGCATATTCTTTCCATTCATCTATATCTTTATATAAACAATTAAATATTCCGTGCATAACTTTATTTCTTATTGGCAATATATACATTATGTTATACATTGGAAAATCAACTCCATAGCTTTTAAAATCAAACCAACTAATTGTTTTTTCTCCTATTTTTTCTTCTTTAAAATCATAAAATACATACGCTGGATTTACTCTTTTTAATACTGTTTTAAACTGTTTTAATGCTTCTTTTGTTTGCTCATTTCTTATTGGTAATGGCAGTAAACTAAATCCAAAATTTACTGATGTATCTAAACTTGTTTTTATTATTTGTGGTCTTTGTTCTGATGGATATTTTATCTTTTTCATATTTTCTGGTAAGTCTATAAAACTTTTTGGAAATAGTATGTTCATACTTTTTTCAAATAATTCTATTTCTTCAAATTCAATATATTCATTTTTTATATATACTCCATCTTTTATATTATTACTTTCTTCTTTATTTTTTAAATTTTTCATTTCAAGTATTGTTTCATCTAAATAATTTTTTTCTTCACTCATAAAATACACCTCTCAACTTTAAGTTAATATTTTTTAACAATATATTCCTATTTATATTATGTTATATTTTATATTATTTTGTCAATATATTTTAAAACTTTTTTTATTTATTTTAATATATATAAATTAGAACTTTTTCCACCATTAGCTCTTGTTCTATTTACCTTTTCTATTACTTCTTCTTTTTCTAACATTTTTATTGATTTTTTTACTGTTGTTTCTGACAAGCTTATATCTTTTGCTATTGTTTTTATTGATGGAAAACATTTATTTTTCTTGTTTGCTCTATATTTTAAATACATATATACCATTTTTTCATTGCTTGATAAATCTTTATAAAATATTTTATCCATATAAATTTCTCCTTTAATCTACTTTTGGCTTTTTAATACTACTATTTGTATCACTTTCCATTAATTTTTGTAATTTTTTGATTGTTTCTAAATTTTTACTTTTATTATATTTTTCTTCTACTAACTTTACTAACTTTTCTTTGCTTGCATATTTTATTTCTATATTTTTATTTTCTTCCATATAAAATTCTTCTTCAAATTTTATCCCCCATTCAAAAAATAATTTTAACTTGCTTTTCATTGGATTTGCTCCTGTTTTTGTTACTATAAAATTTCCTTTCTTTAAACTTTTTAATTCGTCTGGTGTCATTAATGCTCTGTTCATCATTTGTAATGTTTTACTACCTTCATTTTTACCTTTGCTTACACTTCCACTTAATACTGTTTGTTCTCCTAAACTTTTTGATAATACTTCTGCCGATTCTGAATTAGGGGCAAACCCTCCAAATATTGTTACTTGACTATTATCTACTATTATTTCTGCACCTTCTTTTCCATAGTTTTTATTTAGTTGGGCAAAAGATTGTATTATTCCTACTATACTTACTTTTCTTGAACGTATTGCCGAATACATCATTTCAAGGCTATCTATTTTTGGTATTGTTCCTATTTCATCTAAATAAAACATTACCCTTTTATTTAACTTACCACCCATTTCATCTGCTACCGTCAATATTTCTCTATACATTTGTTGTATTATTAATGATGCCATAAAATATTTTGTATTGTCTTCTTCTGGTAAAACTACAAATACTCCTGTTTTTTCCTTACAAAACTTTTCTGTGTCTATACTGCTTTTTTCAACACATAACATACTTTCCATTTCACTATCTAAAAATGTATTTAACTTTGATAATGCTGTTGATATTACTGCCATCATTGTTTCTCCTGCTGTATTTAATGAAGAACCTGCAAACCATCTTGCCTTATGTGTTTCTGGTAACTTTTGTATTAACAATTGAAATTGATTTTTCCCTTTATCTTTTTTATCTTCAGACTGTTCTAATAATTCTTGTATTAGTTTATATACACTAACTATATGCCTTTCTTCTTTTTCACAAAATTCTGCTAATAATAATATTGTTGCTGTTATTAAACCCTCTGCCGAATCATAGAAAAAAGCATTTTGTCCCCTGTCTTTTTCTTCACTCCCTGAATTTACTATTGTTTTAGCTACTATCTTTGCATATTTTTCTGCCTTTGCCTTATATGATACATTTTCAATGTTTTCTTTCCATAAATCCATATATTTATTTACTAAATGGAGTAAGTTATAACTATCACTTTTTGTTGGATTTCTTAAATCTATTATTAATAAGTTATAGTTATAATATTTTTTAGCAATATTTCCATAGTTTCTCATTATATCCCCTTTTGTATCTGTTGTCATAAAACTCATTCCACAAGCTAAACAATATTCTATATTTGGATATAAAAAATAAGCAGTCTTTCCTACTCCAGCTGCTCCTATCATTAATGCGTGTATATCTCCACTATCTACTATTGCTTTTGTTTTATTTTTAATAGTTTTACTCCCTACTATTAAACCTTCTACTGTTGGTAAATTTTTACCCTCTCGCCATAAGTCTGGTGTATAATCTATTATTTTATATACTTCTTTTATTTCCTTTTCATTTGCAAATTTAGCTGTTCCGTGTTGTCCATCTCCTACTACTTTATTTTTTATTCCATTTAATGATTGGTTGTTTGATAAAAATGTTATTAATCCTATAACTGTAAATCCTACTATTGCAAATATTATTATTGGTGTTAGTTGCTCCATTATTCAATTTTCCTTTCTTTAATTTTTATATATAAAAATCTATATAATCACATAATATTTCTACTGCTTCTACATAATCTTTGCTTTCTAATACTTTTGTTAATATATCTTTATACATATAATCTAATTTATTATTTTCTAATGTTTTTCTTGTTAAATCTAATAAATTATTTAGGTTTATATCTTTTTCTAATTTACATTTTAATGGAAAGTTTTGTTTGCTCATTTTCTTCCTCCTTATTTTTAAAACTTAATTCAAACTCATCTAATAAAAACCCTGAAAATTGTATTAAATTTTTTATTAAATTTATTTGCTTTTCTTCTAGTTCTTCTATATTTATTTTATTTTTAAATCCCTTACCTATTTCTACTATTTGGTTTTCTATAAGTTTAATTCTTTCTTCACTATTTCCTACATCTTTTATTGGATTACATATTGAATAAGCTTTTAAAAATATTTCTTCTGTTTTTAAACTACTATTTTGTTTTATTACTTTATATATATCTTCAACACTTTCATCTATTTTTTCATATAAAAAAAAGAGAGTTTCCTCATTTAAATTTAAAGGTAACATCTCTTTTTCATTAAATATTTTATAAATTTTTCTATATACTTTTAATTCATCTAATCTTTCATATTTTAAATCTAAATATTTACTAACATATCCTACTATCATATTCCTACAAAATTCTATTTTAGGGTGTCCTTTTTTCTGTATATATTCAACTCCATTTAACTTTTTTAATGTTTCATTATAATCTTTTTCTTCTGGTATTTTTAAATATACTTTTATATCTTCATATATACTTTTTAATTCTTCTGCTATTTTGTAACTTGCTTCTATCCCTGCTTTATCATTATCTAAACACATATAAATTTTACTATATTTTCTCCTTTCAAGTAAACCTAGTAACATATTTGGATTTACTCCTGAAAGTGATATATAACTATTTTCTCTCCAACTTTCTTTATTTAATGTTATATATGATAACAAATCTATATGTGATTCAAATACATATAAATTATCATTATTTCCTAAATATTTAAAACCTTCTTTATAGTCCGAACTTTCTACTACTATACTGTTGTGTTTTCTATCTTCCAATATTTTTATTTGAGCATACTTTGGTATTTTATTTTCATCATATGCTACAAAAACTATACTTCCATAGTAATTTTCATATATCATATTTTCTTTTACAAAATAATCTACTACTTCTTTATCTATAAATCTTTTATTTACTAAATAGTTATATATATTTTGTGTACTATTTATTTTTTTTGGTAATTTAAAGGGCTTTTTTTCTTTTACTTTGTTTTCCATCTTATTCTCCTTTTTTAAGTTTTTTAAACTTATTTTATCTTTTAAATTTATACCTTGTTCATTTAATAAAAATGCTATTGCTTCTAAAAATTCCATTCCATAAAATTCTCTTAAAAATTGTACTGGGTATCCTCCTTTACTTTGACTATGTCTATACCATTTGTTTTCTTTTACTGTTACACTATCAAATCTCATCCACCTTACTTCTTTTCCTGATTTTTTAACTTCTTCTCCTTGATTAATTAGAAATCTTTCAAGATTTAATTCATTAGCTACCAATATTTGTTCTTCTGTAAAATACATATTTTTCACTCCTTTTATTAGGCTTTAGTAAAATAATTTAAATTTTTATATTAAATTCAATATTATCATCTCGGTTATATCCTTGTTTACTTTTCTTTTCTCTTATTTTTCTAATTCTTTTTCTATCAACTTGGTTATATGGTTTGTTTTTAAAATTTTCTTTTATAGTATTTTCAAATATTTCTAATAAACTTAAACTTATATTTTTTATTAATAAATTATATTCTTTTTCTATTGGCTCAATTTTATAGTTATATATACTTTCTACAAAATCTTTAACTTGCTCATATTCTTTATACTCTTTAAATTTATTAAATGCTTTTTTATAATATTTTAAAGCTTTAAGTTTATTGTGTTCTTCATATATTTTCCCTAGTTGATACATAGCAAAAGGATTTCCTTGTTCTTCTTCTTGCTTTAATATAATTTCTGCATTTTCATAGTCTTTATCTTCTAAATATTCTTTAGCTAAAATATATTCTTCACCTATATTAAAATATTTAGGCTTATTTTTATTTTCATAGTATTCTTTTAAAAGCTTATTTATTTTTTCTTCTTCTTTCTCATAATATTTTTTGCTTTTATTAAATTTTACTACCTCACTTATGACTATATTTTTTATATGCTTTAATTCCTTTTGGCTTGATAGCTTTGGTATTTCATCTCCTACATTTTCATATATATTTAATATTTCTTTTTTCAACTTCCACCAGTTATTATAACAATTGTTTATTTGCTTATTATTACAAATTTCATCTACTATCTCATCAACTATATTTTTTACATCTGCTTTTAAATATCCATATACTTTTTTGCCTTTTGTAACTTCTAATTTTTCAAATAAATTTTGTATTAGATTTTCTAACTTGTTATTATCAAACTTATTGACACTTATATCTCTAATACACATTTTCATATACTTTAAAGTTTCATCTCTTAAGTTATTTCTTTCTTTTGTCTGTTTGCTATATATTTCATAAAGCTCATTTTTAAATATTGTCTTTGACAAAATACTTTTTATACTTTCTATTCCTTTCTCTGTTAAAAATCCACTTTTACCATCTGTTGAATACACTATCATATGCATATGTGGGTGATAACTTTCATCGTGAAATGCTCCATACCATTTAAATTTTTCTATTGGTATTTTCATTGCTTTTGCTATTTCAACCTTGTTACTTTCAATTAAGTTTTTCCAAGCTTCTAGTTTATCAAATCCTGTTTTCTCTGCATCTTCTCTTTTTAACGAAATAATAGGCAACCATATTGCTCCTTTATGATTGCCTACTTCTTCTCCTATCTTTTTTAAATTTAATATTTCATCTTTTTCTGTAAATAATCCGTGTTCTTCTATCTTCTTCACTCTTGGTCTTGTTGCTATATATTTTATATATATTTCTGGGTTTTCTATGTTTTCCTCAACTATTTTGTCTATTAACATAGATGCATTTATCATTGTTTTATTTTTTATATATTCTTCATACTCAAAACTATTTTTTAAATTTTCTGTTAAATGCTTATTTATAAAGTTCTCTTGGTTTACTGTTGCCTTTAATTTATTATTTTTCATTTTCA
>CAMMEG010000079.1 GCA_946495765.1 uncultured Eubacteriaceae bacterium | reverse complement strand
TTATACAATTTTTTGAAAAAATTTATATTTATTATATATTTTTTATTAATTAATAATATATTTTAATGTACTTTATATATCTAACGCTATATTTTTAACAATTTATTATATATTTAAATTTATTATTTTAATAAATATGTACTCTATGGGAATCGAACCCATATCTTTTGGTCCGGAGCCAAAAGCTCTATCCTTTTAAGCTAAGAGTACATATAAAATAATAATATTATACATAATTTATAAATACTAGTCAATACACTAATATTCTTAATACATAATAAATAAATTGCTATTTTATAGAATAAATAAGTAAAATTTTGACTATATTAATAATAATTAAGTCATAGCTAGTTTTAAATTTACTTATAGATAGTATATGGAGGTAATACAAATGGAAAATTTATTATTATTAAAAAAAGAAAAAAACATTTTAAAGTCTACTAATTCTTTAGATAATGAAGCTACAGAAATTATATATTTTTTAGAAGATACTAAGTCTAAATTAGACTATGCTGAGCTTTGTTTAAACTTTGCAAATGATGATACTTTAATAGATAGTATTATATATGAAATAATGTCTTTACAAAAAAAATATGACTACTATTTAAAATTAAGTAAGAAAAAAGGAATAGTTATAAATTTTCCTAAGATTTTACAAAAATTCCCTGCTTCATAGGAGGTTATTATGTCACCATCAAATTTTATTTATATACTAATAGGATTTCTTTTATTAGTCTTAGTATTATATAGTAAATCTACATTAAAGCTTTTATTTAATATACTTATTGGTGTTTTATTTATATATATAGCTAATATAATATTATCATCTACTGGTTTACATTTAAATATAAATCTTTTTACAGGCATTTTTTCTGGTATCTTAGGCATCCCAGGAATAATTTGCCTTTACATATTACAAATATTATTATAAAATACAAAAATAGATAATATTTTAAATAAACTATATTTTAAGAGGAAATAATAATGAATTCATATTTTTTATCAAACTTTTATAACTATCTATTAAATAATGACTTTTTTAAAATAGAAACTAATTTTTCTAATAATATATACTTTAAAAATATAGGGTCTAATGGATATATAGTAGCACCTATCTTTAAAACAGAAGAAAATTATAAAAATTATTTTAATATATTAGAACAAAATTGTAGATTATTTTTAAAAAAATATAACTTATCTAAAATGTTTATTTTTAAAATATTAATTAGTAATAACTTCTTAGAAGAAGATATTAATTTTTTAAACTGTGAACTAAATTTAGATGAGAATACTGTAAATATAGTATGGGGAGTAGATTTACTAAACAAAAAAATTATAACAAAATCAAATCAACCTACAAAGTTTTTAGATATAGAAAAATATATTAATATGTCTATGAATGATAATTTAAATAATAATATAGAAAGTTTTAAACCTAAAAGTTATATTTTATCAAAAAACACATATATTACATATAGTCTTATTTTTATACTTATATTAGTACATATGATAATTAATATGTCTAATGTTTTTGATAAAAGCTCTTTTATATATAATTATGGTATATCTCCTAATCTTTTAAAGGATAAACAGTTTTATAGACTTATAACATTTCTATTTTTACATTCTGGCATAACTCATCTTTTATCAAATATTTTAAGTCTTTATATATTTGGAACAAGGATAGAAAAATATTTAGGTAAGTTAGCTTTTTGTTTAATATTTTTAATTGGTGGTTTTTTTAGTGGTATATTTAGCGTTATATTTACTAAATCTTATTCTATTGGGGCTAGTGGTGCAATATTTGCATTAGAAAGTGCAACTTTGTATTTTTCTATAAAAGAAAAAATTAAACTAGATGGACTAGACTATTATACTATTGCTATTTTTTCAATAATAGGTATATTGGCTAGTTTTACAGATAGCAGTATAGATAATGCTGGTCATATAGGTGGTTTTATAATGGGTATTATTATATGCTATATCTACTATAAAACTATATATAAAAAATATAAAAATAGTTTATAATTTAGTAATATTTTATTTATTGGATAAATATCATTTATTATGTAAATACTTTTAACATAGTAGGTGATAAATATGGATAAACAAATGTACAATATACTAAATACATTTAATAAAATAAAAAACTTAGATTATATAGATAAAAATTTATATTTATCTTTTTATCGTTTTTTTATTAACAACTATAAAAAATATAAAAATTTTAATGATTTAATATCTGTATATATAATTTTAGATGGAAAAAATAAATTAAATAGTAATATTAAATTTTTTAATAAATTTTTTAATTTTGATATAAATGTAAACAGAAAGTTTATTATTAATGAAATAAATAGACAGAATCATATATTAAATTATAATTTTTCTAAAAGTTATAATAATAAAATTGTAAACTTCAATGAATATAAAAAATATATTTTTAATAGCAAATCAAAATTATTAAAAACTGGATATTTTTCAATATATAATAAATGGTTTAACAATTATGTAATTATTAGAGATTTAGATACACAAAATTTTTTTAAACTATATTTACCTAACAATCTCATAGATAAGTTGTTTACTAATGATATTTTAAAGTTAGAAATATTAAAAAAAGAAAAGCCTTTTTGGACTATCTCAAAGATAATAGATTTTTACCCTAATAGCTTAAATAATTATACATATGATAAGCTTTTGTTATAAAAAATAGGTCAAAAATTTGACCTATTTTTTATAACTTAATAATATATATTTATTAGATTTTATATCCTGATTTTTCTGCTAACTTTACCATTTCTTTAATTGAATTTACAGAGATTTTTTTACCTTTATATTCTATTAAATCTTCCATATTACCAGTAAAAATATCACCTGATTCATATTTTTTTAATATAATTTTATCGTCCTCAGTATAAACTTCTACTTCATCTTTATATTTTAAATCAAATTTATCCCTAAGTTCTTTAGGTATAACTAATCTTCCTAACTCATCTATTCCTCTTATAATCCCTGTAGATTTCATTTCTTTTCCTCCTGCTAGCATATTTTTTTATATTATAACATTCTTAAAATATATTGTCAATTTTATTCATTTTCTCAAATATATTTACGTCCTAACATATAGGATTATTATCTATATAGTTAACTAATGCTCTTGCAACAAATTTTTTTGTTTCACACATATTATTATCTTCTTCAGGTAATACTAATTTTATATTAGTAAGTTTTATATCTTTACATTTATTATTAGTATGAGCAGGTATAGAAATTATTTTTATAGCTTTCTTATGTTCTACACCATAATCATCTATTTCATTTAACATAACAGCTACTGCCACTTTTTTGTTAGGACATACATTTTTAATAGTTAAGCTAAGCTCTAATATTCGACCTAGATCATCTAAAACATAATCTCCTAAATCGTACGCTAAATAATCTTGACACCCTTTAAACTCTATATCTTGCGGTGTAGGACAAGGATCAACTACTATAACTTCTTCACAATCTACATAAATCTCTGGGTCATCAAAGTTTGCTATGTTTCCTTCTGTATCTGTATAAGTTATAGATTCATTTACTTTTTTTGTGCCAGACATTGTTCCAACATGTTTAACTTCAAATACAAGAGATGCTCCTTCATTAGAAGTTTTACCTAATTCATCTATTGTCCATTTTAGTGTAGTATCATTTACTAATGTAGCAATTCCTTTAGTAGGAGTAAAAATATTTATAATATTAAACTGTGGATTTAATACCTCATCTATAACTATATCAGTAGCACCCGGATTAGAAATATTTGTTGCTAAATCTTTAAATAATTCTTCTAAATCTGATGGTTGTGGCGCAATAGAAACATGAGTATTATCTGGATCAGTAGCCCAGTCATTTAATGCATCTACATCTATACCACTTGAACCAATAAGACCTATACAATATATTGTTATACCTAAACTTCTAGCTAAAGCTGCATCTATTGATGGATTTGGACCTACTGTTGTTTCTCCATCTGTAAACATAACTATAACTTTATCATTGGTAGATAATGGGTTAAACAATTCTATTGCTTTTTGAAAAGCATCTGAATGATTTGTATTACCACCAGCCACTAATGAGTCTACAGAATCTTTTAAATCAGAAACGCTTGTTGTAAGTGGTGAGTCTTGTGTAGCAGTTGTAGAAAAACTTACTATACCTATATGACTTCCGTTACCTATTATACCATCTTTTACACCATCAGTTGATTCTTCTATGATGTCTATAAAAATTTTGGCTCCTATTTTAACTTCTTCTAAAGGTTCTCCAGACATACTTCTAGACCTATCCAATATAAGAACTATATCTGTAGGATTAGATTGAATATCTGGTGAAGCTGAAAGCCCAAGTGTAACCAAAAATGTTTCATCACAACTTATATTGTCTTTATTAATTACTTTATTTGAAATATCTAGTCCCATAAAACTTCTCCTTAAATTATATTAATAGGACATTGTTTGTCCTAATAATATAATATTAAAATTAAAATAATTGGTTACAATTATTTTTACAAATTTTATAGTATATTTTATACATTATTAGATTACTATATATAATGTATAAGCATTTATATATAGTAATCTATCAGCTATGAAATATAGGGCTTATAAGTCCTAGCATATAGCCTTTAAAATATTGTTCAACTTGCTAAAAAACCTTAATAAAAAATTTAACTAAATTGATTAATATGTATCTTGATTTATACAAAAATATATTATATAATGTTAATTGAAAAATAGATTAAATTAATATACTTTATTTTTACTAAAATTGTTATTTAGGGGTGAATTATTAATGAACACTGAATGGAAAGATTTTATTGGTGGTAATTGGGAAAAAGAAATTAATGTTAGAAACTTTATACAAAAAAATTATACACCATATGAAGGTGATGATAGTTTCTTAGCTGGTCCTACAAAAAATACAACTGAGCTTTGGGATCAAGTTATGGCTCTTACAAAACAAGAACTTGAAGCTGGTGGAGTTTTAGATATGGATACAAAAGTTGTATCTACTATCACATCTCATGGAGCTGGTTATTTAGATAAAGATAAAGAAACTATTGTTGGTTTCCAAACAGAAAAACCTTTTAAACGTTCTTTACAACCTTATGGTGGTATTAGAATGGCAGAAAGTTCTTGCGCTGCATATGGATATACTGTAGACCCAGAAATTAGTGAATTTTTTACTATTCATAGAAAAACTCACAATGCTGGTGTTTTTGATGCTTATACAGATGAAATGAAAGCTTGTCGTTCAAGCAAAATTATTACTGGTCTTCCAGATGCTTATGGTCGTGGTCGTATAATTGGTGATTATAGAAGAGTTGCTTTATACGGTGTAGATAGACTTATAGAAGATAAACAAGCTCAAAAACGTTCTACTGGTAGTGTTATGACTCCTGATATTATTCGTGATAGAGAAGAATTATCAGAACAAATTAGAGCACTTGGTGAACTTAAAAAATTAGGTGAAATCTATGGTTTTGATATTTCAAGACCTGCAGCCGATGTTAAAGAAGCTATTCAATGGATGTATCTTGGATACTTAGCAGCTATTAAAGAACAAAATGGTGCTGCTATGTCTCTTGGTCGTACATCTACATTTATTGATATATACGCTGAAAGAGATTTAAAAGCCGGCAAATATACTGAAGAGCAAATTCAAGAATTTGTTGATCACTTTATTATGAAATTAAGACTTGTAAAATTTGCTCGTACACCAGAATATAATCAATTATTCTCTGGTGATCCTACATGGGTAACAGAATCTATTGCTGGTGTTGGTATAGATGGTAGACCTCTTGTTACAAAAATGTCTTTTAGATATTTACACACTCTTAACAACTTAGGAACTGCACCAGAACCTAACTTAACTGTTCTTTGGTCTGTTAAATTGCCAGAAGGATTTAAAAGATTCTGTGCTAAAACTTCTATCACATCATCTTCTATACAATATGAAAATGATGATATTATGAGAGTTACACATGGTGATGACTATGCTATTGCTTGTTGTGTGTCATCTATGAGAGTTGGTAAAGAAATGCAATTTTTCGGTGCTCGTGCCAACCTTGCTAAATGTTTACTCTATGCTATCAATGGTGGTGTTGATGAAGTTAAGAAAACACAAATTGGTCCTAAATTTAGACCTATTACTGATGAATATTTATCATATGATGAGGTTATGCCTAGATATAAAGATATGATGAAATGGCTTGCTGGTGTTTATGTTAACACATTAAATGTTATTCATTATATGCATGATAAATATTGTTATGAAAGACTACAAATGGCTTTACATGATAGACATGTTACTCGTTGGTTTGCAACTGGTATAGCTGGTCTTTCAGTTGTAGCAGACTCTTTATCTGCTATTAAATATGCTAAAGTTAAAGCTATTAGAGATGAAAATGGTATTGCTGTTGACTATGAAGTTGAAGGTGATTTCCCTAAATATGGTAATAATGATGATAGAGTAGATAGTATTGCTGTTGAACTTGTTCATACATTTATGGAATATGTAAGAATGAATCAAACTTATAGAAATGGTATCCCTACTACATCTATTTTAACTATTACTTCAAATGTTGTTTATGGTAAAGCTACTGGTTCTACTCCTTGTGGTAGAAAAGCTGGTGAACCTTTTGCTCCTGGTGCTAATCCTATGCACGGGCGTGATAGTCTTGGTGCTGTTGCTAGTTTAGCATCTGTAGCAAAATTACCATTTATGGATGCACAAGATGGTATTTCTAATACATTCTCTATCATACCTGGTGCTCTTGGCAAAGAAGACCAAATATTTGTTGGAGATTTAGAAATAGAACTTGATAAATAATTAGCCTAAGAAGGTGATATTTCATGGATAATGATAAAAGAATTGACGATATAATTGCTATGCTTGACAACTTCACCATTAAAAATGGTGGTCATATGAATATTGAAGTAAGCAAAGATAGCAAAGTTAATTCTAAAAAAGTTGATATAGCCAATAGTTTAGATTGTTCTTCTGGCGATATGGCTTGTAATGTGCCTACTCTTTTTGAAGGCATAGAAGATAATAATTAGGTTAGCTAATAAAATTTATATATAGCTAAAATTAAAAATTTTTATAAATAATAGGAGGAATTTTATTATGTCAAATGTAAATAATCAACAAGTAGATAATTTAGTAGCAATGTTAGATGGATATACTGAAAATGGTGGTCATCATCTTAATGTAAATGTTTTCACTAAGGAAACATTATTAGATGCTCAGGCTCATCCTGAAAAATATCCTCAATTAACTATCCGTGTTTCTGGTTATGCAGTAAACTTTAATAAGCTTACTAAAGAACAACAAGACGACGTAATCAATAGAACATTCCACAAAGCAATGTAATTATGGAAGGTTATATTCACTCTACAGAAAGTTTTGGTACTGTAGATGGCCCTGGTGTAAGATTTGTTGTTTTTACGCAAGGTTGTCCTCTACGTTGCCTTTATTGTCATAACCCTGACACCTGGGAATTTAATAAAGGTACAAAAATGACTGCAGATGAAATATTAGCTAAGTATGATTTAACAAAAAGTTATTATAAAGATGGAGGGCTTACCGTTACTGGCGGTGAGCCTATTCTTCAAATAGACTTTGTAACAGAACTTTTTGAAAAAGCTAAAGCTAAAAATATTCATACTTGTTTAGACACATCTGGTATTATTTTTGACCAAAATAATAAAAAAATAATAGAAAAAATTGATAAACTTTTGTCTGTTACCGATTTAGTTCTTTTGGATATAAAACATATAGATAATGAAGAGCATAAAAAATTATGTGCTGTTCCTAATACTCATATTTTAGAGTTTGCTAGATATTTAAGTGATAAAAATCAACCAGTTTGGATTAGGCATGTTGTTGTAGATGGTTATACTTTTGATGAGAAATATCTATATGATTTAGGAATTTTTATTGGAGAATTAAAAAATGTTAAGGCTTTAGATGTTTTACCTTATCACGAAATGGGTGAAGTAAAATATAACAATCTTAATATTAAGTATCCTTTAAAAGGTATGCCTGCTCTAAAAAAAGAGGATGCTATTAAAGCTAGAGAAATTATTTTAAAAGGTATTAAAGATAAAAGAAAAGAATTACAATTAAAATAGATATTATTAAGCTAATATATTTAAAATATATAGGCTCTTTGTCAATAGTTGTGGCGAATTTTTTAAAATTCATCAACATTAACAAAGAGCCATTATATGAATAAATTTTTTATTGTTAAATTTTACTATTAAATCTACTGATTTTTTTATTCAGTAGATTTTTTCAATGCATTTTATTTTATTAAATATTAACATACACTTATTATTTATGTCAATAGGCATACAAATAAAAGCTAATTTTATGATTTTTTAAAATTAACTTATAGCATTTATATATTTATTAATTTTTAGTATTTTATTTTAAATTATTACATCTTTATTATACAAGAACATATGTAATATACGATTTCTAAATCTTTTAAAGTTTTTATATCCAAAGGCATTTCTTTTTAATACTTTTATTTTGTTATTACAGCCTTCAATAAATCCATTTGTATAACCTGTATCAAATGAGTTTAATA
>CAMMEG010000078.1 GCA_946495765.1 uncultured Eubacteriaceae bacterium | reverse complement strand
CTTACGATTACAATTTTGTTACTATCATTAATATGAGTTTCGACATCTTTATACTCATATTTTTCTGTAATACTATCTACAGGGCACACATTAGCACATTGTCCACAGTGAACACATATAGCTGTATCATTTGTTTTTTCTAAATCATAGTGTCCATAAACACCTATAAAATCTCTACATATTTTAGTACATAATTTACATTTTATACATTTATCTTCATATAAAATAATAGAAGGGTTATCATCTTCAATAGGTACCCTAATATCTATTAGGTTATGTTTACTCATAAAAATACCTCCTTATTTATAATAATTAAAGCTTAAATATTGTTTATAATATAATATTATATCAATAAAGAGTTTTTTCGTCAATAATACAAAGTTTTATAGTATTAGATTTAAATTAAGAGATATAATTACAATCAATTAAGAGGTTTCTACTTTTTATTGCATCTCTAGCTAAAAAATCACAACGATTATTTTCTTTGTTTTCAGCATGACCTTTAACCCATATAAATTTTACATTGTGAATTTCTAATAAGGGCAAAAGTTCTTTCCAAAGGTCTATATTAGATACTTGTTTTTTACTTGAGTTTTTCCAGCCATTTTTTTGCCAACCATAAACCCATTTTTGATTTATAGCATTTACTACATATTTAGAATCTGTATATAATGTTACATTACAAGGTTCTTTTAAGGTTTTTAAAGCAGTTATTACAGCTATTGTTTCCATTCTGTTATTTGTTGTTAGTTTGTATCCAGCTGATATTTCTTTACGTATATCTTTATATAAAAGTACTATACCATAACCACCAACACCAGGATTGCCAGAACAAGCACCATCTGTATATATTTCAATATTTTTCATTAGTTTACTCCTTAAATATTATAATCAAAAAATCTTAAAACACTGTCAAATGATTTATCCATATGTTTACAAATAAATGTTTTATTTGTTAAATAATCTAAGTACGAAAGTTGTTTATTAAAATGTATTTTATAACAATGTAAAAACTGATTTTTTAAATTAAAGTTAGATACATCTCTAATATTATTGTTATATTTATTATCTCCTATTATAGGATATCCTATATATTCTAAAGAAGCTCTAATTTGATGAGTTTTACCTGTTATAAGCTTTATACTTAATAGAGTCTTATTATCTTTAGTTACTATAGGTTTATATTGTGTAATAATTTTTTTACTATCTTTTATGTAAGTTTTGGAGATTATAGCTTTATTATTTTCTTTTTTATGGTAAAGCTGTATAACGCCAGCTTTAGTTATATTACCATATACAGCAGTTATATAATATTTATCTATTAAATCATTTTTAAAAGCATAGTTTAAAGCTTGTAACGTTTTTAAGTTTTTGCCAAAAACTACTATACCACTTGTATTTCTACCCAATCTATTGCATATAGAAGGGGTAAAATCTGAAGATAAGTTATATTCGCCATTTTTATACATATAAAAAATAAGTTGGTCATTTAAAGAATTATTTTTATTATTTATATCTGGTTGACAAACTAAATTTATAGGTTTATAACACAAAATAAGGTTTTTATCTTCAAATAATATTTTAAAATCTTGAGTAGTTTTTAACAATTTTTTTTCTTCTCTAAAACTATTTATAGTTTCATTAGAAAGAAATATATTTATAATATCATTATTTATAATAATTTCATTACCTTCAGCTTTTTTACCATTTAATTTAATGTTTTTTTTTCTAAGCATTTTATATATAAATGATTTAGGTGCTTTATTAAAATATTTTAAAAGATATTTATCTAGTCTTTGATTTTCATTTGATTTACTAATTTTTATTTCTATCATACTTCACCTATAATATTTTTATTTTGTATATATTATAAATTATATATTAGGTTTATAGTATTTGTCAAAATTTATATTATTTTTTTTTAGGTTTAAAAAAGTATGTACAAAATATAGCCAAACAAATTAAAATAAACACTCCTATAATAAAATATATTGTAGAATATTTTAAGTTTGAATTATTAAAATTATTAAATACAGATAGAGTATTATTGTTTAATAATTTATTAAAAATAGGTATTAAAATTATTGCGTATAATATTGAAAAAATACTATGTAATATTTTAGATAATATATATATATTCATTTTTATGTCTGATTTATATATCATACTAGATGTTTGAGCTAATATAGATAATCCAGAAAAAGAAACTAAGCCACAGGTAATAATTATAGAATTAATTCCTTCAACTGAAGACAATATATTTATACCATTAGTTATTTCTACAATACCCATAAAAAGACCGTTACTAAAAGGTTCTAAATTATCAGGAAATATTGCTTTACCTATTTTATCAAATATTCCAGATACCTTAAAAATTTCTGAAATGACAGAAAATAAAATAATAAATCCACCAACTAGTGATATGGTTTCTAAGCTACTTTTTACACTTTCTCCTAAAATTTGTCCAATAGTTTTATTACTTTTTATTCTGGCTAATTTTAGTTTTAATAAGGCATCTTTAAAATAAGTATTATTTGATACAATTATAGGACCAGATTTTTTATAAAATCTAAATATAAATCCCACATTTATAGCTGAGATATAATGAATGGCTAACATTAAATAACCAATATATACATTTTCAAACATACCAATACCAATAGCGCCTATTATAAAAAGTGGACCAGAATTATTTGTAAAGCTTATTAAACGTTGTGCCTCTATTTGAGATATTTTATTATTTTCTCTTAAATTAGAGGTTATTTTAGCACCAACAGGATAACCAGAAAGCATACCTAAAACTAAGGCAAAAGCCCCACAGCCAGATACATTAAATATTCTTTTCATAAATGGATCTAAAAGTGTGCCTAAAAAATCTATAAATCCTAAGTGTATTAATATGTTTGTACCTATTAAGAAAGGCAATATTGAAGGCAATATTTTATTAAACCATAATAAAAGTCCAGCTTGTGCAGAAGATATAACTACATTAGGAACAATTATAATTAATATATTGAAAAATGCAACTAATAATGGTATAATATAATAGCTTAAATTTTTTAAACGTTTCATTTCATCACTACTTTACTACTTACTTAATATATATTATATAAACTTTATATAATATATATTACAAGCTATTGTAAAAATATAAGGAGGTGACATATGGATAGAAAAAAGCAAAATATAAAAAGACCAACTACAAATAGAAAAGTACAAAATAAAAATATAACTAGCATAGAAAAAAAACGCATGGAACAAATGAAAATTTATAATAAATCAAACTATCCAAAAGTTCCAACTTATAATAGAACTTATAATCATAGCACACAAAGTAGATATAATACACAGCTTAATAGAAGTAATTTATATAACAAAAATTATTATAATGAATATAATAAGGAGCCTATACAAAATAAAAAAATATACAGAGCAAAGAAAAAATCTAAACCTAGGAATATACATATAATATCTAAATTATTTACTATTAGTATGTTTATTATTATTATATCATATTTTGGGTTATCCATATTTAAAAGTCTAAATAAAAATCCAATAGATTATGAAACAATAGAATATGGATCTATTGATGATACTACACAAGTCAAAGGTATTATTATAAGAGATGAAGTAGTATATAAAGCTACTAAAAATGGTATACTTACTTTTAATAGTAGTGAAAACGAACGAGTTAAAAAAGGAGAAGTTATTGCTACTGTAAAAAATGAAGAAGCCATAAAAGCTACAGAAGGTGACATAGCTCTTATAAATGAAAAAATATTACAATTACAAGAACAGAGAGAGGAACTATCAATATTTTATGAAGATGTAAAAAAAATAGACACACAAATACAATCATTTTTAGATAAATCTATAAATAATCTTTCAATTTATAATATATCAGAAATATATGAAATAAAAAATAATATAAATAAAAAATTAACTATAAGAAATCAAATGTTATTATCAGAAAATATAGGAAGTATTCAAGAATTATCTGCTCAAAAAGCATCTAAAGAAATAAGGGTAAATGAAAATATGGAAAGTATAGTATCAAATGATTCTGGTATAGTATCATATTATACAGATGGATTAGAAGAAGTTTTTACCTTTGAAAGTAAAGATAATCTTACTAAAGAGCAGACTTTGATGCAACAAGAAAGTGAACAACAGTATAAAGTAAATATTTTAGAAGGCGAAGCTGTTTTTAAAATAGTTAGAGATAATAATTTTTATATAGCAAGTTATATAAAAACAGAAAATATATCTAACTGGGAAGAAGGTGAAACAAGATACATATATATTAATGATAATGGAAATCTAAAACAATTAGAAGTAGTTATAGAAAAAATAGATACAGATGAAAAGGAAAGCTATTTATTAATGAAATCTAATAAAAATATGACAAATTTTATTGATAAAAGAAACATTACATTCGAGTTAAGTAAGCCAAAAGAAGGATTCAAAATATATTTAGATGCTATAGCTGAAGAAGAACTTTTAAAAGTTCCAACAACCTATATTGTAGACAGTAATGTAACTAAAAAAATATCTACAGGAGAATCTATTACTGTTCCTATAAAAGTGTCTGGGCAAGATATTAATGGAGAATATGCTTATGTATCTATTTCTCCAGGTATTATAGATATAGGGGATTATATAATAGATCCACAAACAAACCAAGAACAACAATTAAATGAAATATTTACTAAAAAGGGTATATATGTTGTAAATTCTGGTATATATACATTTAAAAATATAAATACAGAAGGAGCAGTACAAAATGATCAGTTTATAATATTAGAACCTAGCAAAAATACTAACATTAAACTTTATGATAGATATGCTCCAGATGTATCGGTTGTAAATGGAGAGGAAATAGTTAATAAATGACAGAAAAAGATATAATATTAAAAAATTTAGAAGACATTAATAATAATATAGAAAAGGCGTGTATAAAGAGTAATAGAAGTGTAGATGATGTAAAGATTATAGGGGTTACAAAAACAATAGACATAAAAAGGATGAATATATTAAAAGAATTAGGAATCAAAACATTTGGAGAAAATAAAGCCCAAGAATTATTAGAAAAATATGATAATATAAATGGAGTGTCATGGCACTTTATAGGTAACTTACAAACTAACAAAGTTAAGTACATAATAGATAAAGTAGACCTTATACATTCTGTTAATAGTTTAAAGCTTTTATCGGAAATAAACAAAAGAGCTTCATATATAAATAAAAATATGCCAATACTTTTAGAAATCAATATTGCTAATGAAAAATCAAAAACAGGTTTATTGGTACAGGACTTATATCATGTTATAGATGAAATAGAAAAATTTAAAAATATAACTTTAAATGGACTTATGTGTATAGCACCTTTTGTTGAAAATCCACAACAAACCACACAATATTTTAGAAAAATGAGAAAATTATTTATTGACATAAACTATAAAAATAAAGATAATATAAATATGAAGTATTTGTCTATGGGCATGACAAATGATTATCACATTGCAATTGAAGAAGGGGCTAATATGATACGCATAGGAGCAGGTATATTTGGTAAAAGAAATTATTGATTTTTTTGGAGGAAAAATAAATGAGTATAATGGATAAAATGAAGAATATGTTTTTTGGAGATGAATATGATGATGAATATGATGATATGGAAGAGTTTGAAGAAGAAGTAGAAAGAGAACCTATAAGACAAAATAGTAATGTAACATCATTTAATAGATATTCATCAAGAAGACCAAGCTCTAATATTGTAAATATAAATACAAGTGTACAAATGGGTGTATGTATGTTTAACCCATCTACATTAGAAGATGCAGCTGAGGTAGTTTTACAAATAAAAGATAGAAATATAGTTGTTGTAAATCTTGAAACAGTAGAATATGAAATGTCTCAAAGAATTAGTGACTTTCTTTGTGGTGCTAGTTATGCTTTAGAAGGCAATATACAGCTTATATCAGATAAAATAATGATTATTGCTCCAGTTAATGTGGAAATGTCTGGAGAGCTTAAAGATAAATTACAAGCTAGTGGTATAAAAATACCTAACTCTATGTGGAGATAAGGAAGGCGATAATTAATGAATATTTTGATTTATAAATCTTTTGAAATGTTAATAAAAATTATAGATTTTATTATACTTATAAGAATTTTATTATCTTGGATACCAATAGATAGGAATAATCCTTTAATAAGACTTGTATATAGTTTATCAGAGCCACTTTTATATCCTATTAGACAGATGATAAAAAAATCTCCATTAGGAGATGGTATGATGATAGACTTTTCGCCTATTATATTGGTTTTAATTTTACAAGTTATACAAAATATATTGTTTAGTGTTCTTATTAGATAATATTAAATCATAATAAAAAGCATTAAAACTCTAGTGATATAGTATTTTATACTACTAGAGTTAATTTTTATATTTTATATAATATTATATTAATATAATTAACAATAATTATGAAAGAAAGGCACTTTATGTTTAATAAACAACAAATATTAAATAATGTTTTAAGTAAAGATGATAAAATTTTATTTTCAAAAATAATAGACCAATTAAATTTTTGTGAAAAAAACTATGAAAATACATTTACAGACTTTATGCCTATATTAAAATATTTAGAGTTTAGGTCTATATTAATTAAACATCATATAGAACAAAATATATCTACTTTTGGTGGGTTTGAAGAGGCTGAAAGAATTATCATTGGTTTTTTTCCAGAATATATAGAGCCTGATAATAATTTCTTTCCAATATCTATATTGGAGATTACATATAATGAAAAATACAGTAGACCACTTACTCATAGAGACTTTTTAGGGGCTATTTTAGGACTTGGGATAGACAGAACAAAGGTTGGAGATATATTAATAGATAATAATAAAGCTATTTGTTTTTTGTATAATGATATAGTAGATTATGTTAATATTAATTTAGAAAAAGTTGCTTCAACAAATGTGAAAACAAAAGTTTTAAAATTACAAAATTATACTATACCAACTCCTAAATTACAAGAAAAAACAATAATAATATCATCTATTAGAATAGATTCTGTTTTATCAAGCGTATTTAATATGTCTAGAGGGAAAATATCAGATTATATAAAAGGTGAAAAAGTTTTTTTAAATTTTGCAATAGAAACAAGCAGTTCTAAAAATGTGAAAGAAAATGATATAATAACTCTTAGAGGTATGGGAAGAATAAAAATATTAAATATTGTAGGCAGAACAAAAAAAGATAAAATAATTTTAAATATTGCTAAATATGTTTAGTGAGGTGAACAAATGAGCTATACAGCTTTATACAGGAGACTTAGGCCTAAAAATTTTGAACAAGTTATAGGGCAAGACCATATAGTTAAAACATTAAAGAATCAAATAAAAGCAGATAGAATAAGCCATGCATATTTATTTTGTGGAACAAGAGGTACTGGTAAAACATCTACTGCTAAAATATTTGCAAAGCTTTTAAATTGTAAAGAGTCTATAAATAGTGTTCCTTGTGATAAATGTAGTATGTGTCTAGCATTTAATGAAAACAGAAACTTAAATATAATAGAGATAGATGCTGCAAGTAATAATGGAGTAGATGATATTAGAGATATAAGAGAAGAAGTTAAATATCCACCAACAGATGGTAAATATAAAGTATATATAATAGATGAAGTTCATATGTTATCAATAGGTGCTTTTAATGCACTTTTAAAAACTTTAGAAGAACCACCTAGCTATGTAATATTTATATTAGCTACGACAGACCCACATAAAATACCAGTTACAATATTATCTAGATGCCAAAGATTTGACTTCAAAAGAGTATCTAATATAGATATGGTAAATACTATAAAAAGTTATATGGTAGATGAAAATATAGACATAGATGAAGATGCTCTTTATTACATTGCTAAAATATCAGATGGAGCTATGAGAGATGCTCTTAGTATATTAGATCAATGTATATCATTTTATTATGATGAAAAAATAACTTTAAACAAAGTATTAGACATAGTTGGTGCTGTTGATAATGAGATATTTTTTAGATTTATAGATGCAATAATAGATTTTTCTTCTATAGAGGTTATATCAATTATAGATGAACTTATACAAAATGGGAGAGATATATCTCAATTTATATCAGATTTAATTAATCATATTAGAAATCTTATTGTATCTACTATATCAACAGAAGAAAATAAAAATTTAGATATGTCTAAAGAGAATTTAGAAAAATTAAAAGTTCAGGCAAGCAAAATAGATGCACAATATTTAATAAAACTTATAAATGAATTTTCTAATATACAAGCTAATTTAAAGTATTCTTTTGATGAAAGAATTGTATTAGAAGCGAGTTGTATAAAATTATGTTCAGCAGTATCAGAAGAAGATATTACAGATATAAAAGAAAAAATAAGATTTTTAGAAAAAAAACTTGAGGAAGAAAGTGTAAAAACTGTATATATAGAAAAAGATAATGTTTATGAAAAAAAAACTGAAAAAACTAAACATAGAGAATTAGCTATTTCTGAAGATATAAAAACAGCTATAGATAATTATGGAATGCTTATAAATAAATTTAGTGAACCAGAAAAAGCATATTTACAACAATCTACACCAAAAAATTTAGAAGATAATTTTTTATATATTGTTTCTAGTGAAAGTTTTGTATC
>CAMMEG010000077.1 GCA_946495765.1 uncultured Eubacteriaceae bacterium | reverse complement strand
ACATTTAATGAAAATGGAGGCTTAACTGTCACAGTACCTATCTTACCTACGGTACAACCAATGGTAACAAGAAGTGGAGATAAAACATTAACTCTTGTAGGTGGAGATAAAGGAGCAGACGCAAGTGTTAGTTTTAAGGGTGATGAAAGTGGAGCTACGTCACACGCATTAATAGATTACATTACAAGAGAAAACAATGACCCTAACGCAGTTAGTTATTGTATATCCCCTTTTTATGCTGGTGCTAAAGAAAACGGCACAACAACAGTAACAGTAGATAGTAACATAACTGCTACGGATAGACAGCTTTTAGGTATAGCTATTGCTGGATACCCACACAATAAGTATAACATTAGTGGTTTTAGTGACTTATTCGAAGAAGACCAGTATTATGCTACTTTAATCGCTATGGAACATTTAATCTTCCAAAAGACAGGAGAATATAAAAATAAAAAAGGTGTTCAGTTTAATGGCGACCATTGGAATACTACACGTTGGTTTCCTACAAAAAGCAATGACGCTAACGCACAAAAAATAATAAATGTAGCAAAAGAAATTTATAATAAAGGTATGGCTAACCCTTATGATGAAACAAAAGGTATTGCTACTATTAACTTTAAAGACAACAATAAAAATGACGGTACAATGAAAGTTGTTGGAGATAAATACAAATTAACTATTACTTTAAATAGTGACATAGAGTATTCTCACGCATTATTACAGTTTGATGACCCTAAAATTAAAGAATGGGCAACTGGAGATACTAAAATACAGTTTTATGACGGTGTAGATGAAAATGGTACTAGACTCAACTGGGGTACTCATCAAATAGATGGACAACAGTATGAGGGTATATTAATACAAAAAACTGCTAGAAAAACTGATACTATAACTATTGTACTTGATAAATCTATTGCTGATAGTGTTATTACAGGTGACAAATATACAGTAGATTATACTACTAAATTCTTTGGTGGAGATATGCAAGTTGGTTATAAAACAAGAAATGTAGACCCTAGTTTACAAGATTATGCCGCAATTACAACTGGTAATGCTACTGCTAAAAATGGTATTAACTGGCAACCATCTTTTGTACCTAGTACAGATACCTCAACAGAAACTACCTCATCAACAACTACAACAAGAGCACAAGAAAAAGGTGGTTTAAAGATACTTAAATATAATGCAAAAACAAATGAGTTAGTAGCTGGTGCTATATTTAAAGTAAGGGGTATATCAGAAGACGTATACGATTTCAATGTTCAAATACAAGCAAGTAACGGAGCAGAGATACCACTTCCTAATGGGGCTAAAGCAACCGTTAAAGATGGTGTTATAGAAATATCTAATATAAATGTTGGTACTTATGAAATAACAGAGATTACACCACCCCTAAACTTTGACTTAGCTTTAGGACAAAATTCACAGACAGTACAAGTAGAAAGTCAAACTAATGCTACATTGTATCCACAAGTTAGATTTATGAATAACCCTTACGGAACATTAAAAATTAAAAAGATAGACGCTATAACAGGCAAGGCACTTGAGGGAGCAGTTTTAAAAATATCTAATCCTTTATTTAATTACGAACAAGAGTTTACAACTGGAGCAGATGGCACAATAGAAATTGAAGATTTAAAACAAGGAAGTTATGAGATTACAGAAGTTAAAGCACCTAATGGCTATGTTTTGTCAAATGAAACAAAAGTTGCTGTTTTAAAATGGGGAGAAACTACTGAAATAACTTATGAAAATGACCCTAAAACAAGTCTTGAAATTACTAAAATAGATAGTGAAACAGGAGCAAAATTAGATGGTGCAAGGTTTAAACTAAAACATACAATAAGTGGTGATGAATATTTCACAGACGAAACAGTAGATGGTGTAGCTACTATTGAAGAATTAGTCGAGGGTACTTATATTTTAACTGAAATACAAGCTCCAAATGGTTATATATTAAATAAAGACCCTATAACAGTAGTCATAGAAAACGACAGAGTAAATACAGTTACTGTAAAAAACAGTAAAAAACCTAGCATTACAGTTAATAAAGTTGATAGCCAAACAAAAGATGCTTTAAGTGGTGCAAAGTTTGAACTTTGGAGAGCAGAGAACAACACTACTCAAGGTTTAATTGAAAAAATCGGCGAATATTATACTAATGAACAAGGTAAAATTACATTAAATAATCTTGAGTATGGTTGGTACTGTATTAAAGAAATTCAAGCACCTAACGGTTATTTACTAGCTAAAGACAATATTAAATTTGTATTTTTAGAACCAAACCAAACAGGTGATAATCAAGTATCTATTACTTTTGAAAATGACAAAAAGCCTAGCTTAAAAGTTATTAAAAGAGATAAAGATACAAAAGCACTTTTAAGTGGTGCTAAATTTGAAATTTACAGAGCAGAAAACAGCATAACTCAAGGCTTAGTTGAAAAAGTTGGCGAATATTATACTAATGATAATGGAGAGATTATTATTGATGTTACTGAGTATGGTTGGTACTGTATTAAAGAAATTCAAGCACCTAACGGTTATTTATTGTCAGAAGATAATACAAAATTTGTATTTTTAGAGCCTAACCAAACAGGCGACAAAACAGTAGAAGTAATTTTTGAAAATGCTAAAAAGCCTAACTTAACTATTAATAAAATAGGAAGTGTTGGTAAAGAGCCTTTACAAGGTGCAAAATTTAGCCTTTTCTATGCTACTACTCAAGGTGGTGCAGTTGAAAAAGTTGGAGATTATGTAACTGATGAAAACGGACAAATAATTATTGAAGAAGGTACTTTAAAACAAGGTTGGTACAAACTTCAAGAAACAGAAGCGCCAGCTGGTTATGAAATTCAAGGTACTGGAACTTATGAATTCTTTTTAAAAGCTGGAGAGAGCAAAGAAGTAACAGTTGAAAACGTAGCTAAAAACGCTATCGTAATTAAAAAGGTAGACGCAGATACAGGCGAACCTTTAGGTGGTGCTCATTTTAGTATTAGCATTATATCAGACGGGAACTCTAGTGGAACACACGGTACAACAATAGCCAATGTAATTACTAATAGTAATGGTGTAGCTGTTGTAACAGGACTTAAAGCTGGTGGCTATATTATTGAAGAAACAAAAGCACCAGACGGCTATGTAATGGTTGAACAGGCTCAAACTATATGGCTTAATAAAGACGATACTTCAGCTGTTACAGTAACATTTGAAAATAGAAAAAATGCAGGACTTGGCATTAAGAAAATAGATAGTATTACAAAAGAACCTTTGGCAAATGCAATATTTAAAGTTACTGACAGTAAAGGTCAAGTTGTAGGTACTTCTAACGGCTTATTTAGAACAGATGAAAAAGGTTTTATTCATATTCCTAACTTAAATGCTGGTGCTTATGTTGTTCAAGAAATACAAGCGCCAGCTGGCTATATTTTAGATAGCACTCCACAAACAATAGAAGTTGAAAATGGAAAAGTTTATACTCTTGAATTTTACAACAATCCTACAAATAGCTTGATTATTCAAAAATATGATGCTGAAACTAAAGAACCACTTGCAGACGCAAAAATAAAAGTTGAAAAACTAGGAAATAGTATTCAATTAATAGGCGAATACAGAACAGATGAAACTGGTAGAATAGTTATTCCATACTTAAAAGCAGGAAGTTATTCTGTTCAAGAAGTAGAAGCACCTAATGGATATATACTTGATAATACAGTAAAAACAGTTGTTGTAAAACAGGGTGAAGTACAAGTTGTTGAATTATTTAATAAAAAATATGATAGCTTAACAATAGTTAAACTTGACGCAACTACAAAACAACCTTTAGCAGACGCAACTATTAAAGTTACTACTGTTGATGATACTTTTATTGGTGAATATAGAACTGATGAAACAGGTACTATTGTTGTACCAAACTTAAAAGCTGGTACTTACAAAGTACAAGAAATAAAAGCCCC
Source organism: uncultured Eubacteriaceae bacterium (assembly GCA_946495765.1). GTDB lineage: Bacteria > Bacillota > Clostridia > Lachnospirales > CAG-274 > Tyzzerella. The sequence continues at coordinate 4,826 of CAMMEG010000077.1, read as the reverse complement.
TAACGGCTATGTACTTGATAATACTGTTAAACTTGTTCATTTAAAACAAGGTGAGCCACAAAAAGTTGAAATCTTTAACAGTAAAAAAGCTGGTATCCAAATCTTAAAAAGAGATAGCAAAACTGCTAAAGCCTTACAAGGAGCAAAATTTGAAGTTAGAAAAGTAAACGGAGAATTAATTGGTAGTAATTATATTACCGATAGTAACGGTTTAATTACTATTAATGGACTTGAGCAAGGTTGGTACACAGTTAAAGATGTTGAGACGACCATTTAGATGCCAAAAACGAAAAACGCTGTAAGCCAGTAAATTCAAGGGGTATAGGCGTTTTTTAAGTTTAAAAATTTTTAGCAAAAAAAATAGGTCGATAGATGCCAAAGTGTTAAAAAAAGGGTTAAAAATTAGTTAAAAAAAGCTACTAATTAAATTATAATAGTAGCTTTTTTTATATATCAAATTTAATATAGAAAGGAGGTGGTTTTTATTACCTATAAGTAAAAGTTATAAATTTTAATATAAAGGAGAGTAAAGTTATGGAAACCAAATTTATATTTAATGATGTGGAACATAAAGTTAATCTTCCTATAAGTGATAGTGAATTGTTAAATTTATGTGGAGAGTTTAAACCATCATTTTTAAATGAAGAAAATTGTAAAGTATTAGAAGTTGAAAATAAAGAATTAAATAAAGTTATTGCTAATAAAAATTGCAACTTATATGAACTAAATATTTTATCAAGTTTAATTGAAAATTTTAGTATAGTAGAAAAAGAAAAATTTGAAGGATATATTTCTTCTGTTATTTTTGAATCTATTGGAAAGGTTATAAATATATCTTTAAATTTAGATGGTTTCGATTTAATAACTGATTTTAAAGAAATACAAAAGATAGGAAATAAAATATTGTATAATAAGGAAGAAAAAATTTTAAATGAAGAATTTAAAAATTTAAAAGATAAATATTTAATGACATCTAGAGGAGTTTTAACAAGAAATGATATAGAGTTGAAAAGCTTTTATAGAAAAGATAAAAACAAAATGTTTAACGAAAAACAATGTAAAGTTATTTTAAGCATAGAAAATAAAGATATACCAAATTTATATTTACCTTGTAGTCAGTTAGAAATTGAGTGTTTAAATAGAGAATTAAAAAATGACTATAATAAAATGTATACTGTTAATCTTGAAAATAGAAATTTAAATGAAAAAATATATAAATTTTTAAATAACCATGCAAATGTATTTTCTATAAATGATATAAATGAAACTATAAAAAATGGTAATACCTTTAAGTTCAGAAACAACTAATCATTTAGGTAATATTATTAACTGTTTAGAGATAAGAAATTTAAATGAACTTAAAATAATAAAAGATAACTTAAATGAGTTTGAATATATAGAAAATATATCAAGTATAAGAGATTATGGTATTTATATGTTAAAAAAAGAAGAAAATATAAAATTAACAGAAGATTTAGAACAATTTATAAATATAGAAGGCTATGGAAAGATGAAAAAAGATAACTATAGTATTATTACAGAAAAAGGATATTTAAAATATTATGGTTGTAATAAAGAGTTAGAAGATATATTAAATAAAGTAGGAATTAATATAGAAAATAAGGAAGTAAAAGAAATGAAGATTTATTTTCCAATAGAAGTAGTAGATAGTGAAAACTATGATTTAGCTAATTATGAAATAGAAGAATATTTTGATGAAATAGTAGAACATTTGGAAAATAATATAAGCAAACTAAACTTAGATGAAAAAAGGGGATTGATGAAAGGATACTGTTACTATGATACAATAAATGCGAAAGTATTAGGGTATAGCATAGATTTAGAAATGGTTAATGGACAAGTAATGGGAGTTGCAAATGTTAAACTAAATGAAGAATTAACAGAAAAAGAAGTTGAAAAATTAAAAGATGAGATAGAAGGAGAAATGTCAGATGGTTTTGGAGAAATGTTTGAACAAAGAGAGCTAAAAACAAATGATGGAAATGAATTTTATGTTAGGTTATGGAATGAAAACTATTGGATAGCCAAAACAGAAGAAGAGTTTATATTTGGCGAGAAAAGATATAGTATAAGATAGGAGATGATAAGTTGAATAGTTTTATATCGTGGGTAGGTGGTAAAAAGGCATTAAGAGAAGAAATATATAAAAGAATGCCAATAAAATATGAAAGATATATAGAAGTATTTGGAGGGGGAGGTTGGGTACTATTTGGTAAAAAGGAAGATAAATTTGAAGTATACAACGATATGAATTCATATTTAGTAAATTTGTTTAGATGTGTAAAAAATAGACCAATAGAATTTATAAAAGAATTAAACTTTTTACCATTAAATAGCAGAGAAGAATTTAATGAAATAAAGAAATTTTTAAAAAAGGAGGAAATAAAATATGAATATATGGAAGAACAACTAAAAATAGCAAAAGAAAGTTTAAATGAAGAAGACTTTGAAGAAATATTACATTTATTTAATGAGGAAATATTGTTAGATGATGTAAAAAAAGCAGTAGGATTTTATAAGCTAATAAGGTATAGTTATGGTAGTAGTGTAAAATCATATGGTAGCAATGTTATAGATATAAGAAAAACTTTTGGAACAATATGGGAAGCAAATATAAGATTAAAAAATACAATAATAGAAAATAAAGATTTTGAGGCACTAATAAAACATTATGATAATGAAAGTGCCTTTTTTTACTGCGACCCACCATATTATGAAACAGAAAGCTATTATCAAAATATAGAGTTTAAGGAAACAGACCATATAAGATTAAAAGAAACCCTTGCTAAAATAAAAGGTAAGTTTTTATTATCATATAATGATTGTGAATATATAAAAAATTTATATAAAGATTTTTATGTAGAAGAAATATCAAGGGTAAATTCAATGGGATTAAGATATGATAATGGAATATACAAAGAAGTGTTAATATCAAACTACAATACAAAGGAAAAAGAAATATATAAATCAGAACAAATAAAATTATTTTAGGAGGACAAACAAATGAGTTTTAATGAATTAGAAATTAAAGTGAATAAGCAAGGAGAAATAGTTATAGGTAAAGAAATCACAGAAAAAATAAATCTAAAAGTAGATGATAAAGTATATATATCATATGCAACAGAAGAAGAAGTAGAAAATTTTAAAGTAGTAGATTTTATGATAACAAAAGGAAGTTTAAAAAATGAAAATATAAACTTTAAAATACCAAAAGAAATATTGACAGATGCAAATATAGATTTAAATAGTAATTTAGAAGTAATATGTAAAGATAAAAAAATATTAATAGTGCCAAGTAACTATATAGATAGTATACCAGAAGATATAGTTAAGTTATGTGAAGATATAGGTATAAGTAAAGAAAAAGTAGGTGTAATCTTAAGCTTTATTGAAGAAGAAATATTAAAGGAGGAAAAAAGCTATGAAGAAAAATAGTTATAAAGTTATAGATAGCAAAGGAAGAGTATATTTAACAAAAGAATTAAGAGATAAGCTAAATGTAGATATAGGAGATATAGTAAAAGTTGAGTTTAACAAAAATAATATAAATATAAAAAAGATAGAGATAATAGAAACACCCAAAACTGAATTTACTATAAAAAATGTAAATAAGATGGACAAGAGAAAATATATTGAAATATTAGAAGATATAATAGTACAGTTAAAGGAAGATTAAAATGAAAATATATATAGAAAGGGATATATTATACTATTATGGAAATAAAATAGGATATTTATATGAAGAAACTTTATATATAGATGAAAATTTTAAAACTGATTTATTAGAAGAATATATTAAAAATGTAAATTTTAATTATATTTTTGAAAAAGAAATATTTGATAAAATAAGCAAAGGAGATTTTTTGAAAGGGGTGATGCCAAAACAATTAAAAAAATGTAGGATATGGAGATTAAAAAAGGAAGCAGATGAGTTTTTAAAATTTATACCCTACAAGGAAGTAGTTGAAAAGTATGAAAAGGTTGTGATAGAAAATTATGAAATAGTGTATGATGAAGAAGTAGAAACAAATGATTTACAAGAAATATTTGAAAAGTTTAATAATGAAGAAAAGTATTTGTATATTTCGGATTTAATAGAATTATACAATCAAAATGAAAGTGAAGTTTATTATATAGATAAATTTCACTTTTTTAGTATAGAAAATAATTTATAAATTAAAGGAGCATAAAAAATATAATGAATTTAGTAAAAAAAGCAAATGAGAAAAGTATATTAATAGGTGAAAAAATAAAAGGTTTAATGTTGGATAAAAAAGGCGAAGGGTATGTAGATACAGGACTAAAAATATTAATAGCAGTAGTAATAGGAGCGTTGTTATTAGCAGGGTTATATGCACTTTTTAATGATACAATAATGCCAACTTTAGTAAATAAAGTAAAAGAATTGTTTAATTACAAAGGATAACTATGGAAATCTTGCAAAATGTGTTGTTAATAATACTATGTATAATAGGAAGTATATTTGATTTAAGAAAAAGAATAATGCCAGATACAATAAACTTATTAATAAGTATGTTGTGTTTAATAAATTTTAAGTCAATAAATATTATAGCCATAGTAATACCAATAATGTTATTATTACTAACTATAAAATATGATGGAATAGGAGGAGGCGATATAAAATTTATACTTGCAATAAGCATAGTTTTAGGCTTTTATAAAACTATACTTGTAATAGTATTAGGATTAACAACAATGATAACAGTATATTTTTTAATAAAAATGGTAAAAGGGAAATGTAATAATGCATTTCCCCTTATTCCGTTTTTTACACCAGGTATAAT
>CAMMEG010000076.1 GCA_946495765.1 uncultured Eubacteriaceae bacterium | reverse complement strand
ACATTAAATAGTACAGAATAAGAAAAATAGGAGAAAATAAATGGCAAAATTATATTTTAAATATGGCACAATGGATGCATCTAAATCGGCAGACCTTCTAATGACTGTTCATAAATATGAAAATCAAGGTAAAAATGTTATTTGCCTTAGGTCTAGTCTAGATACACGAACTAAAAAAGACTTTATAGAGAGTAGGGCACTAACTTATAAACATAGTTGTTTTTGTTTTGATAAAAATACAAATTTATTTAATTTTATAAATAATAAAAATAATAAAAAAATAAATTGTATATTAATAGATGAAGCACAATTTTTAACAAAAGAACAAGTAATACAACTTACAGAAATTGTAGATTTTTTAAATATTCCGGTTATTTGTTATGGATTAAAAAATAGTTATATAAAAGGACAATTATTTGAAGGTTCTAATGCTTTATTATATTTTTCAGACAGTATACAAGAAATTAAAAGTGTTTGCCATTTTTGTGATAATAAAGCAACTATGAATTTAAGAATAAAAAATGGCTCTCCAATATTTGATTCTGAAACAGGAAATACTGTTGTTATAGGAGATACTAATGAGAGTGAAGATTATTTTATTTCTACTTGTAGAAAACACTATTTTAAACCATTTGATTAAAATTTAATAAAAAGGTTGTAGTTTAAACTACAACCTTTTTATATATTAATTAAATATTATATTATAACGCTTGAGCTTTTAATGTATTAGTAGTACCAGTTTGACCAAGAGGTGTACCACCAACTGTAACAATTATATCACCTTTTTTAGCAAAGCCTTTTTCATTAGCAATATTGGCAGTATTTTCAAACAAGTCTCCAGAAGAGATACTATCAATATTTACTAAATAAGGATAACAACCCCAAGTAAGATTTAATTGTCTTTGTACTCTTTCATCTGGAGTTAAACCTAATATAATAGATGCTGGTCTATATTTAGAAACTTCTCTAACAGTAAAACCAGATTTAGTAACAGCAACAATACAAGGAGATTTTAAATCATTAGCCGTAGTACAAGTAGCGTGGCTAATAGCATCAGTAATATTGTTAGTTTGTGAACCTTTTGAATTGTAGAATCTATCTACATAATCAATAGAAGATTCAATTTTTGTAGCAATTCTTACCATGGCATTAACTGCTTCTACAGGGAAACTACCTTTTGCAGTTTCACCAGATAACATAATGGAATCTGTACCATCAAATACTGCATTAGCAACGTCATTAACTTCTGCTCTTGTTGGACGAGGATTAGTAATCATAGATTCTAACATTTGAGTAGCAGTTATAACTAATTTACCTTTAGCTTTACATTTATCAATTAATTGTTTTTGAATAATAGGTACTTCTTCAAAAGGAATTTCTACACCAAGATCCCCACGAGCAACCATTATACCATCAGTAACTTCTAATATAGAATCAATATTATCTACACCTTCACGGCTTTCTATTTTAGATATAATTTGAATATCTTTACCACCATTTTCTTCTAATACTTTACGAATTTCTAAAACATCAGAAGCAGAACGAATGAAAGATGCAGCTACATAATCAAATCCCATTTTTATACCAAATCTAATATCATCAATATCTTTTTCAGTAAGAGCAGGTAATTTTATAGATACATTAGGAAGATTTATACCTTTTCTAGAACCTAACATACCACTATTTATAATTTCACAAATAACATCATTACCTTTAATTTCTAAAACTTTAAGCTCAATTAAACCATCATCTATTAAAACAGTAGCACCAACATGAAGATCTTTAGCAAAGTTTTCATATGTAACAGAAACTTTAGTTGCATCTCCTTCAATATCATCAGTAGTAATTATAAATTTATTACCTTTTTCAAGTTTAATTGGTTCTTCTTTAAGAACTTTAGTTCTTATTTCAGGACCTTTTGTATCTAATATAAGAGGAATAGGCATACCTAATTCTTCTCTAACTCTTTTTACTGTATTAATAGTTTCACTATGAGATTCGTGACTACCGTGAGAAAAGTTTATACGAACAGCATTCATACCAGTTTCAATAAGTTTCTTAACCATTTCAGGTGAATTACTAACAGGACCTAACGTAGCAATAATTTTAGTTTTTCTCATAATTTAAATACTCCTTTATATATATTAAGCAAATGTTTTAATTAATTGATAAAGACTATCATCGTAAACTCTAGTAGCTTTTAAACCTTCTTCAAGATCTATATCAGCATAGTCACCATTTTTAAAGATAATAATTCTATTAATATTACCTTTAAGAAGTTGTTCAACAGCTTTATAACCCATAATAGATGCATGCATTCTATCAAGTGCAGTTGGAGAACCTCCTCTTTGAAGATGACCTAGTATAGTAGCTCTAGTTTCTATACCAGTAATACTCTCTATTTTTTTAGCTAATTCATGAGGTTCAACAGCTGTAAACCCTTCAGCTAAAACAATAACATTGCTTATTTTACCATTATTTCTATTATTTATAACAAGTTCAATAATTTCGTCTTCAGTAACATTTGGTCTTTCAGGTATTAAAACTTCTTCCGCACCGTTGATTAATCCACACCATAAAGCTATATAACCAGCATTTCTTCCCATAACTTGTATTATACAACAACGTTCGTGAGATGAAGAAGTATCTCTTATTTTATTTATCGCTTCCATAGCAGTATTTACAGCAGTATCAAAACCAACAGTATACTCAGAACAAGCTAAATCTAGGTCAATAGTACCAGGTATACCCATAACTTTAACGCCTAATTTTGATAAGTGTAATGCTCCAGTTAAAGATCCATCGCCACCTATAACAATTAATGCATCAATATTTAGATTTTTACAAACATCAACAGCTTTTTGTTTACCTTCGTCTGTCATCATTTCTTTGCAACGAGCAGATAAAAGTATAGTTCCACCTCTTTGCATTATTTCAGAAACACTTTTAGCATCTAAATTTATATAGTCTCCATTAATTAGACCCTCATATCCACGCATAAATCCAATCACTTCAATATTATTTTTAATAGCAGTTCTTACAATGGAGCGTATAGATGCATTCATACCAGGTGCATCACCACCACTTGTTAATATTCCAATTTTTTTAATTTGATTATCCATAAAACACCTCAATTGATTTAATTTTTAATACCTTTACTTAAATTTTACAATTAAAAGTATATATTAGTCAATACTAAATTAAAAAATTTTTAAAATTATCCAATTTGACAAAAAAATAACACTCTATAAATAAAAATTATATATAAATATAATAAACATCTTAATTATATTTACTAGTATATCTATTTTTTTATTTATTAAACAAAATTTCTTAATAAAATTATACATTATATAAAATTATTTTAATACTATACAATCTTCACTTAGTATATTTTTTAGCTGATTTATAAGTTTATTAGATATATTTACCCAATGGGTATTTTTTAAATTAAATTTTGCTCTTTTTACTTCATCATATACAATTACAGGAGTAAATCCATTATTAGATAATAATATTTTTTCTATATCTTTTAAAGAAATATTAAGATTTTGTGGTAATTTTATCCATAGAGTTTTATCTATATTAGTTAACATATCATAAGATTTTATTTCCGAACAAATTATTTTTGGATTTTGGTCTTCAGATATACTAGCATATCCTTCTATAATAATAACATTTTCTTCTTTTAAATATTTAGAATATTTAGCAAATAGTTCCGGAAAAATAATAACTTCTATTATTCCAAATTCATCTTCTAAGGTTAAAAATGCCATTTGTTTATTAGTTTTTGTAAATTTTATGGATATATTTGTTATTATCCCACCTAATATAACTTTTTGATTATCTTTAATTTTTTCTATTTGATTTTCTTCATTCATTATAAAGTCTAATGTAGTATTACTAATAAATTTATTTAAAGAATCTTTATATTCATCTAAGGGATGACCACTTACATATATCCCTAACATTTCTTTTTCAAATGATAATAATTCTTTTTTAGAAAGTTCATCTATATTAGGTAATACGTCTTTTTCTATTTCTTCTCTATTGTCATTAATGGAAAAAATATCTAATTGTCCTTGTAAAGTAGTCTTTTTTATTTGATTAAGACTATCGTATGACTTTTTATATATGGCTAAATATTGTGAGCGTTTTCCTCCTAAAGAATCAAATGCACCAGCTTTTATTAAAGATTCTATTGCTCTTGAATTAAGTTGTCCATCTAATCTTTTAAGAAACTCTCTTAAAGAAGAGTATTTACCATTTTTTTCTCTATCCAAAACTAAAGCTTTTACTAAAGATTTTCCTACATTTTTTATAGCAGATAAATTAAACCTAATTTTTCCATTAGAAACACTAAATCCATCAAAACCTTCATTTATATCTGGAGGTAATAATTCAATATTCATTCTTTTTAAATCGGATATATATTCAGATATTTTTGTAGCATTGTCAGATACACTTGTTAGTAATGCAGCCATAAACTCAACTGGATAATACTCTTTAAGCCATGCTGTTTGACAAGCAATAACAGCATATGCAGCAGCATGAGATTTATTAAAGGCATATTTTGCAAAGTCTTGCATTTCATCAAATATTTGAATAGCTGTTTTCTCATCAATACCTCTTTTTATACAACCATCTACTTCACCTTCTATACCATATATAAAGTTTTTACGTTCAAGCTCCATTTCCTTAGTTTTCTTTTTACCCATAGCTCTTCGTAGAAGGTCGCTTCTCCCAAGTGTATAACCTGCAAGTTCTTGAACTATTTGCATAACTTGTTCTTGATAAACTATACAGCCATATGTAGGCTTTAATATAGGCTCTAAAAGAGGGTGGGTATATTTTATATCAGCTTTTGTATTTTTACCCATTACATATTTAGGAATAAAGTCCATAGGCCCTGGTCTATAAAGAGATACTCCTGCTATAATATCTTCTATAGATTCTGGCTTTAACTCTTTCATAAACTGTTTCATACCAGCACTTTCTAGCTGAAATATACCATCAGTATTACCTGTAGATATAAGTTCATATATTTTAGGGTCTTTATAGTCTATACTATGTTCATTAATATTTAAGTTATGTATTCTATTTATTTCATTAAATGCATTTTGTATAACAGTTAATGTTCTAAGCCCTAAAAAGTCCATTTTTAAAAGTCCTAATTCTTCTAAAGTAGTCATAGGAAATTGAGTAGTAATAACACCATCATTAGTATTTAAAGGAACATAATCCATAACAGACTTATCACATATAACAACTCCAGCAGCATGAGTAGAAGCATGCCTTGGTAATCCCTCTAGTTTTAAAGACATATCTATAAGGTGTTTAACTTGTGGATTATTATTATATTCTTCTGCTAGTTCTGGATTTTGAACAAGTGCTTTTGATATAGTTATTTTAAGCTCCATAGGTATCATTTTAGCTATTCTATCTACATCAGCATATGGAATATTTAATGCTCTTCCTACATCTCTTATAGCATTTCTAGCAGCCATAGTACCAAAAGTTATAATTTGAGAAACGTGATCTGCTCCATATTTTTCTATAACATAATTTATTACATCTTGTCTTTTTTCATAACAAAAATCTATATCTATATCAGGCATACTAATTCGTTCTGGATTTAAAAATCTTTCAAAGATAAGATTATATTCTATAGGGTCTATATCAGTTATTTTTAAACAATATGAAACTAAACTCCCTGCAGCAGACCCTCTACCTGGACCAACCATAATATTATTATCTTTAGCATATTTTATAAAGTCCCAAACTATTAAAAAATAATCCACAAATCCCATTTGTCTAATAGTATCAAGTTCATATTCTAATCTTTCTATTAAACTATCTGAAATGTAATTATATCGTTCTTTTAGCCCAGTTTTACAAAGTTCTTTTAAATATAAAAATGCATCTTTTCCATTTGGAACATTAAATATAGGTAATTTATATTTATTAAACTCAAAAGAAACATTACATCTATTTGATATTTTATATGTATTTTCTAATGCTTCTGGAGCATAAGGGAATATAGTAGCCATTTGTTCTGGAGATTTTAAATAATATTGACCACCTTCATAACGCATCCTATTTTCTTCATCAACCGTTTTACCAGTTTGTATACATAATAAAATATCATGGGCTTCTGCATCTTCTTCTTTTATATAATGAATGTCATTAGTACAGACAAGGGGAATACCTGTTTCTTTACTCATTCTTACTAAATTTTGATTTACAATAGATTGATTTTCTATGCCGTGGTCTTGAAGTTCTAAAAAGAAATTTCCTTCTCCCAAAATTTCATTATACATAAGTGCAAACTCTTTGCCTTTTTCATAAGAATGATTTAGTATACTTCTAGCTACAGCACCACCCATACAAGCACTAAGGCCAATAAGACCTTTACTATATTTTTTTAATATTTCTATATCTATTCTAGGTTTATAATAAAATCCTTCTGTAAATCCAGATGAAACAAGTTTAATAAGATTTTCATAACCTTCGTTATTTTCTGCTAGTAAAACTAGATGATAATATGTATTTTCTTTAGAATAAGATTTGTCAAATCGAGACCCAGAAGCAACGTAAACTTCACAACCTATAATAGGTTTAACCCCAACATTTAAAGCTTCTTTATAAAAATCTATAACCCCATACATAACTCCATGGTCTGTTATAGCAATAGAATCCATCCCAAGCTCTTTAACTTCTTTTACAAGTTCTTTTATTTTAGAAGAACCATCAAGAAGGCTATATTCTGTATGAACATGTAAATGTGTAAAATTTATTTTTTTCATAAAACACCTAATTTCTAAATTTATATAATAAATAGTATATTAATAAATCAAACTTCTTCGTCTATAAAAACTTTATCTAAAATATTTATTTTAGATAAAGTTTTTATAATATAATCATTATTTGTAAATATATTAATATTCCTATACCCAAAACAAACACTTAACAAATCTTGTATATTTATATTTAAAATATTATCTATAGAATTATTAATTTGTTCTATATAAGAACTATTATTTAAAACTGTTAATCTAAATATTCCATTATTTTCTTTTATTATATTATCTTTTATATTTAAACATATATTTATTGGCTCATTAACGCCATCTTTTAAAGAGAAGTTTTTAAAAAATTCATATAAATTTACAATTCTTCCCATAACTAAAGGTTTTGTATTAGTTATATTAGTAAATTTATCATCTAAAAATATACCTCTTATTATTTTTTCCTTTATCCCCCAATAAACATAATATCCAACAAATTTATTTTCATAAAAAAGTTTAACTATATCTCCATTTTCACTTTTTACTTCTTGGTGTAACATTTTTATATAATTATAGTCTCTTAAACAAAGAACATTATATTTTTTCATTAAAAAATCATTTGTAAAATTTGCTAATTTTTCATAATCTTCTTCACATATGGATAATTCTTTTAAGCTAGTATTAAATAAAGATAAATAATTGTGGTTATATATATATTCAAATCCAAAAGGTAAATATATTTCTTTTTTTGCCGGTCTTAAAAATGTAAATGGTATATTTTCTTTATACATATCATTTAAACTTTTATTTAAAATTTCTGACATATAGCCTTTTTTCCTATGTTCTTTTAAAGTAGCAACAGCAACAATATAATAAGTTTTATAAATTTTATTATCAATTAAAATATTATAAGGATTTAAATGTAACATAGATGCTATATTATCATCTACATATTTACATAAAATTTTATTATTTATATTTTTATAAGTATAATAATAGTCTAAAAAATCTTTTGTATCTTCTTTAAATATAATTTCCCATATTTCTCTAGTTTTATCTTTATCCTTATCATTTAAATATTTAATCAATTTATCACCACCTTATAATTGTATAACTCTATATTTTCTTGCATACCCAATTGGGTCATAAGAAAGTTTTGCCTTTCTAAGACCTTCTATACCAAGATCATCTTCTCTATTTACAAGATAAGCCTGTGGAAAAGCATTTATAATAAACTGCTGATTTATATACGGATATAAACCTCTAATATTAGGGTTAGCTTTTTCTATATGTATAATAGCCATTTTTTCAATTTCATTATAACTTCCTATAGAAAATGCCTCTAATTTATCATTTATAAATATTCCAGCCATAGTCACTTTTAATCTTTTACAGTTTTCTAAAATATTATTAATTCCTTGTAACTCACCATCTAAATGTTCTTCAACGTCATCTCCCTTATTTATTCTCCATCTATTTAAAAATTCTAATATTGTATCACTAGATTGGCAGCAAAGAGTTTTATAATAAAAATTTCCTTCGTTTTCTTTTAAAAAGGCATTTATATGGTTTTTTTTCTTTCTAAGTTTTTTCCCAGAAAGAGTTTTTAAAGATTCTGCAAGATACAAATAATCTTTAGCGTCATCTATATCTTTTATATCAAATAACCTTTCATCTAAATTTAAAGCATTTAGACCTTCTTCATCTGCTAAATATACTTTTAATTTTTTATTTAATGTATTGTTAAAATAATCTAATAAAACATTAAAAGCATCTTTTATATCTTCTTCTTTACACATAGGTAAAGCACAATAATCTACACCGTCTATAACCATAGTTATTAATAAGGCCTTTTTCTCCCAAATAGTAAATTTTACATTATAAAAATCTTTCCATAAATATGCGTCTAAAAAAACGCTATCACACGTTTTATTACTTCTTAAATTAAAATAGTATGATATTTGTTCTATATCATTTTCAGATATAGGCTTAAAATCTAAAAACATAATAATTCCTTTCTATAAATGAACAACATATATATTTATATTATAGTATAGCAAAATGCTATATATAAAACAAGAGAACAATTA
>CAMMEG010000075.1 GCA_946495765.1 uncultured Eubacteriaceae bacterium | reverse complement strand
TTAAAAGCTTTTATAAAAGGTATGTTTAAAAAAGATAACCTTAATAAACTAAATAAAAGAGAAAAATCTAAATTAATAGAAGCTCTTAAAAATATGAAAGGTAGGACTAAAAATGCATAGTAAAGTTATAGCATTTTATCTTCAAAAAATAAATAGTACAGCTAGTTATTCACAAGTACAAATTATTAATAGTTATACTGAAGATATGGAAGATGAACTTATTATTGAAGCAATGAATATAGCTTTAAAAAATAATAAGAGAAACATAAAATATATACAAGGTATATTAGAAAATTGGTTAAATAGTGGTATAACTACAGTAGAAAAATATAGGAAAGGTGTTACTCAAAATGGAAGAGATAAACCTATTGAAAGAAACCTTAAAAAAGGGTATGGTACAAAAATATAATAACTTAACACTAGAAGAAAAAAATCTTTTAAAAAATAAAAAGTATGTTGAAAATTACAACAGTATAATAGGAAATTTACCTTATACAAACTGTGAGAAATGCAAAAATAAAGGACATATAATGGTAATAGACGAAGAAGATGCCACTAGACATTATATAAAAAAATGTTCTTGTATGGCAGAAAGAGAAAGTATAGAAAGATTTAAAAGAAGTGGACTTGAGCCTTTAAGACAAAAATATACTTTTTCAAAATTTAATAGATACAATGAAAAAACTAAAAAATTATATGAAAAAGCAAAAGAGTTTTTAGAAAATAAAAATGAAAAAAATTGGTTTTTTATAGGTGGACAAGTTGGCTCTGGTAAGACCCACTTGTGCACAGCAATGAGTTTAGAGTTTTTAAAAGATAATCAAGTTAAATTTATGGAGTGGGTAAAAGAAAGTACTACACTTAAATCTTTAGTTTTAGATGATATAAATTATACTAGAGAATTAGGAAAACTTTTATATGTAGATGTTTTATACATAGATGACTTTTTTAAAGGTGGTATTAATAAGGCAGATTTGAGACTAGCCTTTGAAATAATAAACTACAGGTATAACAATGATTTAATAACAATTATATCTAGTGAAAAATCAATAAATGAAATATTAGAAATTGATGAAGCTATTGGAAGTAGAATTTATGAAAAATCATACAATTTTACTTTTGAAATAGAAAAAGATGAAGAGCTTAATTATAGGCTTAGAGAAAGGGGATAAATTAAATGATAAATGTTAAAAAGATTAGCAAAACAGGAAGTGTAACTATCCCAGCAACTATTAGAAGAAAGTTAGGAATTGTAGAAGGAGATACATTTCAAATAGAAGAAAGTGATGATGGCTTAGTGTTTAGAAGAAGTAGGGGACATTGTATTTTCTGTGGAACAGATATAGGTATAAAATATTTTAAGAAAATTTGCGTTTGTAAAGATTGTGTAAATAAAGTAAAGGAGATGTTTTAAATGAATATAAAAGCAACTATAGATGAATTAGCAGAACTTAAACAACAAGGTAAGCTAATAAAAGATAAAATTGATTTAAAAACAAAAGAATTACAGGAGCAATGTATATCAGTTTTTGAAGATAAAAATATTAAAACAACTGAAGTTTATGGCACTAATAATAATAGTGCCATTGCTACATATTCTCAAAAAGTAGAAATATTAAACTATCAAGCATTAGAAAATATAATTGATAAAAATTTACTTAGTGAAAAAATAGAAAGACGACAAGAAATAAAATATGATATAGATGAAAAATTTAAAGAAGCTATAATAATATTTTATACAAATGATTATATGAAAGACCTAACAATAGAAGAACTTGTAAAAATTGAATTTAGCGAACTAGACAATAAAGTACAAAATCTTCTAATGAAAAAACTAAAGGGTAATTATAAAGCAGATAAAAAACTTTTAAGAAAATATATATCAGACAAAGATTTAGATGTAGAACTTTTTACAATTAATAAAATAAAAAATTATGATAAGGTAAAAGCATTTTTTAATGTTGATGATAAGGAATTAAAAGAAAATCTAAAGAGATATATTAGTCTTGATGAAACTGTTAAGATTACTATAAAATATGAAGATTTATAAAAACAAAAAAATTAAGGAGTGGTTATATGAAGTGGTGGAACAAAATAAACTTAAATGATATTGATATTCAATACAGAGATATAGCAGAAGAAATAGGTATTGAAAATTTTATAAAATTAGTTAAAAAATTTGGTGGTACATCACTTTATATACCTAAGATGAAGACTGTTTATAATGATGCTATAAAGAAGCTAATAATTGAAGAATATAATGGATATAATAAAAAGAAGTTAGCTAGAAAATATGAAATATCAGAAAGAACTGTACAAAGTATAATAAATGAAAATAAAGATTTAGAACAATTAAAACTTTTTTAATCTAATACAAAATACTGAGAAAGTTGCTACTTTAATAAATTTTAATATACATATAAAATAACACTACAATTAAATTTGTGGTGTTATTTTTTTATATATAAATAACATATTTGAGAGAGAGTATTATAAAAATTTATATTGAAAAGGAGAGATAAAAATGAAAAGTTTTATTAGTTGGATAGGTGGCAAAAATGAATTAAAGAAAGAAATAGTATCAAGGTTTCCAGAAAGATATTCAAATTATGTTGAAGTATTTGGTGGTGCAGGTTGGGTACTATTTCATAAAGAAAAGTTAGGGAAAGAAATTTATAATGACTTAAATAGTGAATTTGTAAACTTATTTAAGATTATAAAATATCACCCAGAAGAGTTTATAAAAGAGTGTGAATTTTTAAATAACTCAAGAGAGTTATTAGAAGAATATAAAGAAAACTATACAAGAAAAAATTTAACAGATATTCAAAGAGCATCTAACTTTTATATGTTAATTAAGTATAGTTATGGTAGTGATTTAAAAACATTTGGTAGTAGAACAACAGATAAACTTAATTCACTTGATTATATAAGAAGAGTTAATGAAAGATTATCAAAAGTTGTAATAGAAAATTTAGACTTTGAAAAATGTATAAAAAAGTATGATAAAGAAGAAACTTTATTTTACTTAGACCCGCCTTATTTTAACACAGAAAGTTATTATAAAAATGTTGAGTTTACAACAGAAGACCATAAAAGGCTTAGAGATATATTAAAAAATATAAAAGGTAAATTTTTATTATCTTATAATGACTGTGAAGAAATAAGGGAACTTTATAAAGATTTTAAAATAGAAGAAGTAGAAAGACATAACAATTTAGTAGCTAGATACAAAGATAAAGACAAAAACTATAAAGAACTTATAATAAAAAATTATTAATATTCTACAAAACTAAAGAAAGGGGAAAACTACTTGGCTAAAACCAATAAAAAATTTAAAAAAACTAGAAACCATTTTAAAATAAATAAATTTCCAAAAGAAATAGTAGAAAAAGTAGATGAAATGTTAAGTGATAAAAATACTACATATTCAGATATTAAACGTTTTTTGCAAAGTCAAGGTTTTTCTATTTCTTTAGGTGCAATAGGAAGATATGCTTTAAATAGAAATAAAACTTTAGATAAAATAATAGAAGTGCAAGAACAAGCAAAAATATTATCTAAAGTTATACAAGATAATAAATATTCAGATTATACAGAAGCAGGTATACAAATAGCTACAGCAGAGCTTACTAAAAAATTAGCAGAAGCTAAATTAGAATTTGATGAGCTTGATATAAAAGACATAATTAAATTAGTAAGTAATTTGTCAAGAGCTAAAACACAAAAAACAAAAGCAGAAAATGAATTAAAATCTAAAAAAGAGTTAGCTTATGAAGTATATGAAGAAGAAATATTATCTTTAATAAAAGGAGATAAAGAGTTAGAAGCAGATGCTTTTAAATTTTTAAGTAAATTGAAAGGTAGGTTTTTAAATAATGAAGAAAATAGCTAGGCAATTACAGTTTTTAGAAGAAGAAAGACAAATACAAAAAAGTAATGAAAAAGATATTAAATTATTTGAAACTTACCTTTATAAAAATAATAGCCCTTTTAAAAATAACATTATAAAAAGATATAAAAAAGGTATAAGTATAAATACTTTAAGAAAAGAGTTAGCATCTATTGATTTAGAGTATTTTGCAAGAGCTTATTTACCACATTATTTTACAAGAGAAACACCTACATTTCATAAAGAACTTGATAATATTTGGTTACAAAATGTTATAAAAAATAAAAATGTACTAATAGAAAATGAAGAAGTTAATAAATTACAAGGTAGTAAAGTTACTATAACAGCACCTAGAGGACACGCAAAATCTACAAATTTTACATTTAAAGATACACTACACGCTTGTTTATATAAATATAAAAATTATATTTTAATATTGTCAGATAGTACAGAACAGGCTGAGGGTTTTTTAGATGATATAAAAACAGAGTTTGAAGAAAATGAACTTATAAAAAAAGACTTTGGAAATATGATAGGTAAAGTATGGAACACAAGTGTAATAGTATTAGCTAACAATGTAAAAGTAGAAGCAATAGGTTCTGGGAAAAAAATAAGGGGTAGAAGACACAGAAACTTTAGACCAGATTTAATTGTACTTGATGATATAGAAAATGATGAAAATGTAAACACATTTGAACAAAGAAAAAAGTTAGAAAATTGGTTTTATAAAGCAGTATCAAAAGCAGGAGATACTTATACAGATATATGTTATATAGGTACATTATTACATTATGATAGCCTACTTGCTAAAGTAATGAAAAACCCAACATATAAAGTGGCAAAATATCAAGGTGTTATACAGTATGCTAAAAATAAAGGTTTATGGGATATATGGGAAAAAATATTTTTAAACCTTGAAGATGAAGAGAGAGAAGAAAACGCAAAAGAATTTTTTGAGGCAAACAAACAGGAGATGTTAGAAGATACAAAAGTCTTATGGGAAGAAAAATGGAGCTATTATGATTTAATGGTAATGAGATTATCAGAAGGTATTGCATCTTTTAATAGTGAAATACAAAATGAGCCAATTAACCCAGAAGACTGTTTATTTAACCCAGAGTGGTTTGAATATTACAACAAAGAACAATTAGACTTTAAAAATAAAGACTTTATATTTTTTGGAGCAGTTGACCCATCACTTGCTAAAAATAAAAATTCAGATACATCAGCAATAGTTATATTAGCTAAAAATATTAAAAGTGGTTACTTATATGTCCTAAAAGCTAGTATAGAAAGAAGAAAGCCAGATGTAATAATAGAAGACATTATAAATTTACATAAAAAGTTAATTAATGATTATGGCAAAGGCTTTAGCTTGTTTGGAGTAGAAGAAGTGCAATTTCAATCATTTTTTAAAGATG
Source organism: uncultured Eubacteriaceae bacterium (assembly GCA_946495765.1). Classification (GTDB taxonomy): domain Bacteria; phylum Bacillota; class Clostridia; order Lachnospirales; family CAG-274; genus Tyzzerella. The sequence continues at coordinate 3,612 of CAMMEG010000075.1, read as the reverse complement.
TATTAAAAAAAGAATGTTTAAAAAGAAAAATATACTTAAATGTTGAGGGTATAAAAAATACAACAAATAAAAATGTTAGAATAGAAAGTTTACAACCTTATATTAAAAATGGATACATAAAATTTAATAAAGATGATAAAACATTAATTCAACAGTTAGAGCAGTTTCCACTAGCAAAATATGATGATGGAGCAGATGCTTTAGAAATGGTAGTTAAGTTAGCTATAAATAATAGTAACTCAAATAAACCAGATTATAAAACAGTAATAAAAAGAAGTTTAAATTTTAGGAAGGGGGCTTATTAAAAATGTTTAACACATTTAAGAAAAAAGCAAAAGAATTAGGTAGAGTACTTTCAAAAATACAAATACCAACATTTTTAGGTAATTCAAGTTACCCTTCTTTAAATTTAACACCAACTAGGTTAACTAAAATATTTAGAGAAGCAGATTATGGTTACACTACTAGGCAAATGGAACTATTTGAGGAAATGGAAGAAAAAGACCCACATTTATTTTCACAGTTACAAACAAGAAAAAATGCAATAGTTGGTTTAGATTGGGAAGTTATAGCTTATTCAGAAGATGAAAAAGACAAACAAATAGCAGAGTTTGTAAAAGATGTTATAAAAAATATAAAAGATTTTGATAAGTCACTACTTGATTTATTAGATGCAATAGGTAAAGGTATTTCATTTTTAGAAATAAATTGGACACTTGATAAAGGTTTTTTAAAAGTTAAAAACTTGTCTTATATACACCCTAAACATATTTTTTGGGAATGTGATGACTTAAAAATAATTACAAAAAATAACTTAACAGGTGTAAGTGTACAAGATATAGAAGAAAATAAATTTATAGTACATAAATATAAAGCTAGAAGTGGACACGAGTCTAAAGCAGGGTTGCTTAGGGTAGTTGCTTGGATGTATTTATTTAAAAATTATACATTAAAAGATTGGATAACATTTATTGAAAAATATGGTATGCCTATATTGTTAGGAGAATATGATGAATCTTCTTCTGAAGCAGATAAAGATGCTTTAACAGATGCACTTATAAATATAGGTACAGATTCAGCAGGTATAATAAGTAAAACTACAAAAATAAATGTTATAGATAATGAAAAAAGAAGTAGTGCAGATATATTTGAAAAAATGGCTAGATTTTGTGATGAACAAGTAAGCAAAGCTATTTTAGGACAAACACTTACAAGTGATAGTGGTGGAAGTTATGCCCAATCGAAAACACATAATGAAGTTAGAAGAGATTTAACAAGTGCAGATTGTAAAGCATTAGCTAATACATTAAAGGAATATTTAATTAAACCTATTGTAACTTTAAATTTTGGAGAAGAATGTAATATACCAGATTTTGTTTTTGATTTTGAAGAAGCAGAAGACTTATTAAAAACTGTTGAAGTATATTCAAAGTTAAAAAATGAATTAGGGTTAATTATTGATACAGAACATTTATATGAAAAGTTTAAAATACCAAAACCAGAATTTTATGAAGATGTAAAAATATTAAAAGAAGATAGAAAAAATAATCAAAATAAAGTAAATAAAATAGTTGAAGATTTAAAAGAAATTGGTGCATCTAACTTTAAATCTAGTTTAAATATTTTTAAAAAAGAAATATTAAATGCTAAAACACTTGATGATGTTAAAGAACTATTTGAAAATGAAAAAAGATTAAATAATTTATTAAAATCTATGAATAATAGTTTTAATCAAGAAAGTTTAAAAGGTGGACTTATACTATCTGACTTGTTAGGGAGGAGTGAAGATGAGTAGCTTTATAAAGAGCAGTATAGAAAAGGATGGCTTTAAATTTGAAGATGCTATTAAATACTTTCAAAATAAAATACCCATAACAAAAGAACAATATTCAATATTAGATAATAAGTATAAGAACTTAGCTTTTACTATTGCTAATTATAGCAATATAAATCTTTTAAATGAAATATTTAATTTACTTTTAGTTAGTCTTGAAGAAGGTAAAAGCCTTAATGCTTTTAAGGAATTACTAAACAATTGTTTAACAGATTGGGGCTATGACAAAGAAAATGACTACAAAATAGACTTAATATACAGAAACAACATACAAACAGCTTATCAAGTAGGACATTATGAAATGTTAACAGACCCAGATATATTGGAGTATAGACCTTATTGGCAATATGATGCAATAGAAGATGAAGATACTAGACCAGAACATAAAGCACTAAATGGACTTGTATTTAAAGCAGATGACCCTTTTTGGAAAACTTGGTATCCACCTAATGGACATAGGTGTAGATGCACCATTAAATCACTTAGTAGAAGAGATGTTGAAAGAAAAGGCTTAACTGTTAAAAAAGGTGAGGACATAAAAATATTGCCAGATAAAGATTTTAATTATAACCCAGCTTTAAAACCTTATGATTTTGATGTAAATAATTTACCTAAAACATTAAAAAAAGCATATGAAAATGAAAAGGCTTTAAATGGGCTTTAAAAGGCTTTTAAATGACAAAGGGTAAATTATATTACAAAAATATAATAAAGCCAAATGCAAGGCAATGCAAGGTATTTGCAAGTAGGTTATAACAAAATATAAAATAAAAAATTTAAGGAGTTGGTAATTATTAAAAAAAATCAGTTAATTATATGTTCTTCAAAATTTGAAATAACAAATTTAGAAGAAATAAAAATATTGCCCTTAGGGGAAGTAAAAACAACAAAAGGTAACTTTTATGTAGATGAAGAAAGTGTAAAAGTTATGAAAGAATACTTTAAAAAACGAGGACTTGACATAGTAGTAGACTATGAACATCAAAGTCTTAGTGATAAAAAAGCATTAGCTGGTGGTTGGATTAAAGATTTTTACATAAAAGATAACTGTGTTGTAGCTAAAGTAGAGTTTACAGATATTGCAAAACAGGAAATAGAAAACAAACAATATAAATATTTATCGCCAACATTATTTTTAAAAAATGGTAAGCCTATAAGGTTACATTCTGTTGCACTAACAAATACACCAGCAATAGACAATATGTATCCATTATTTTTAAGCGAAGACTTAAAAATAGAATTAGAAGGAGATGATATAAAAATGGATATTAAAAAAATATTAGAATTTTTAGGACTTAATGAAAATGCAACTGAAGAAGATGTTCTTAAAAAATTAGAAGAACTAAAAGCTAATGAAACAGTTGAAGAAGATTTAAATAATGAAATGCAATTATCTAATAATAAAGAAATAATTAGTATTTTAGGTTTAAAAGAAGATGCAACTGAAGAAGAAATAAAAACTGGTTTATTAAATTTAAAAAATAATACTGTTTCAAAAGCAGAATTTTTAGCTTTAAAAGAAGAAATGGCTAAAAAAGAAATAAATAATATTTTAGATGAAGCATTGAAAGTTGGTAAAATTGTACCAGCACAAAGAGATAGTTTTATGAAGTTAGCACTATCTGATAGAGATACTTTTGATGAAATAATAAAAAATCAAAAGAGAGTTAGCCCTATTGGTGTTACTTATTCAGATAAGCTAACAGAAGAAGGTAAAAAAGAATTAGAAGACATAGATATACAAGCTTGTAAAGAGTTTGGTTTAACAGAAGAAGATT
>CAMMEG010000074.1 GCA_946495765.1 uncultured Eubacteriaceae bacterium | reverse complement strand
TATAATATATCTACTATAAAAATAGATATTATTATCATAGTAGATGAAAATATCATTAAAAATATTTTTGTTTTTAATGTCATCTCTCTATTTTTTATAAAATTTTCCAAATTATTTTTATATAAATTAGAATTAATAAACCATCTATGAAACTTATTTGAACCTTTAGCAAAACAAACTGAAGCAACCAATAAAAATGGTGTAGTAGGCAAAATAGGTAAAGCTATACCTATCATACCTATACATAACATAATAAAAGCTATAAATAAATATATGTATTTCAAAATATCACCTAATTCCTCTATTTTTAACATTAATTATATGTTATATTTATTATATTGTCAATTTTGAAAATTTTACTATTTTATCTATATATATCAAAATAATACTTTATCTTTCAGTATTTTTATTATTTTAATGTACAAAATATTATTGTAATACAAAAAATAAAATTTAATTACTCTTTTTAAGGAGGTTTATATATGAAATTTAATAAAGTATTACCTTTTGCATTAATGTGCCTAGGATTTTCTTTGACAGGATGCGGAAATAATAATTCAAATGAAGAAAATACTACTATGGTAGAAACTACTACAAATTCATCTATATCTAATAATATTAATAGCGTTTTTGACGGATATAGATATAATACAGATGATTATAATACTGAATATACCACTTATGATAAAAATTATTCTAATGGATATAAACGTTCTACTACTTCTACAAATGATAGATTTGGTGATGGTATGAAAGGTGCCCAAAATATAAAAGGTAACGAAAACAAAACTACTTCTCAAAAAATCTCATCTGATATAAATAATATGTATAATGATACTAAAAACACTTATGATAATATTAAAAATAGCATAATGGATTAAAGCCTTTGTATATTTTTATCTTTTTTAAATAAATAATTAATAAAATCCACCCGTTTAGGCGGGTGGTCATTGTTTAAACATATTATTAAATTTTTATTTATTACATATAATATTACTTATAGTTATTTTTTAACACTTTATTTAAAGAAGTCTCACAACTAATAGTAATCTAGTCATTGGAATTTCAATATTTAGAATTACATATCCAAGTCTAAGTTGATCTCCAAGTATATGAACGATATATTCCAGCTTTAATGTTACTTTATAAGATTGTGTTACAAAATGGCCCTCATAAGAATATATTGATACTCCAAAGCTAGAAAAATCTTTTTTGTCATTAATAATGTGTATATTTTTTTAGTAAATGTTGTTATACTAATAGATGATATAATAAGTATAGCTACCACAAAAGATGTAAATAATTTTCTTTTTTTCATAGATTAACCTAATTTAATAAGTCTAAATTTAATATATACTATGTTTATATTATTATATTATATGAAATACTTATATGCAATATTTTATTTCCATAATTTGTATAGTATAATTTTTGAAAATTAACTTTTAAGATAAACTTAAACATTATCTAAGATGGTAGATTTCATCCTTACACTTAAAAATATATAACACTACCTTTACTCAAAATTAAAAACCTGAGTAAACAAAACTACTCAGGTTAAATTTATATTAAAATATTCATTTATTAAATATTACTCTAATATTAATTAGTTATTTTATTAATCCAACTTAATAAGTGTACCAACATTATCAAACTAACCAATAAAATTATAACAAATACTTTTTTCATTAATACTATAATGAAATTAAACTCCATAAACAACTAAAAATAAAATATAAACCTTAATTTTTGTTTTACACCCCCAGTTGGAATCGAACCAACAACTAGCCCTTAGGAGGGGCTTGTTATATCCATTTAACTATGAGGGTAAATATATTTAATTATAATTTAAATATATTTAAATGTCAAATAAATTTTTTATATCTTTTATATCTACCTCTAATACAGCTTGTTTATTTTCTTGCATTATCTGTTCAAAAACCTCTTTTCTGTATATAGGTATATTTTTAGGAGCTTTTATTCCTATCTTAACTTGTTCCTTACCTATATCTATAATAAATATTTCTATATTTTCATTTATAATTATAGAGTCGCCTTTTTTTCTGCTTAGTGCTAACATAATTACTCACCAGCCTTTTTCATTTCTTTATATATATAATATTTTATAGGATATTCTTCATTATTACATATAATTTGTTTGGCCTTATTATTAGCTAAGTTTATAATAACTGGTGCTTTTAAATTTATTGTAATTTCTTTTATATCTCTTGGTATAGTGGCAATACAATATGTAATAAAATCTTCTTCTTTAAATTCTCCTAAATCTTTTAACATATCTTTTTCTACATTTGGATTATAATTTGGTAAAAAATTAAATACATTAAATAGTGTAAATACAATATCTATATCTTCTATTGATTGTAACCAACAAAACGGACTATTTTTATCTTCATCTGTCATAAATAAAAAATTTTTTAAATCCTCAAAGCCTGGCAAGCCATCTTGAAATGTAATAATTTTATTATTATCTATTTCTATTTGTCCAAAAAATCTTGTTTCTATTTTCATATATACACCTTCTAAATTATTTTATATAAGGATTTAATAATAAATTTTTATCCCTATCTTTTATTTTTTCAAATATTTCATCTTCTGTAAATAGATTTTTCAAATAATCTTCTATAACTTATCATTAGATTCTATATTTCTAGATTATCTAATCTCCTTTATTTTATCTTGTTTTATATGAATGTAACTAAATATTTCTTTTATTTTTATTCTGAACTAAGTAATTTTTTGATAATTTTACAGCTTTCATAACATTATAGAAATCTTCTTTCATTATCTCTGAATTATTAAAAAGTGTTTTTTAATTCTATAAAAACTGTATTATATTCTTACATTGCAAATACTCCATCACAAATATAAGATAAATCATTTATTAGTCCTAAATGTCTTAGTTAGTTACTTGTAAATATTGTTATTTTCATATACTTCCTTTCTTTATTTTATTAAGTATATTTATATGATATTCTCTTAAAATTTCATAGTTAGTATTTCCTTTTTGCATCATATTACCTCTAAGTCCTATTTTTATCCCTAATTTTTTTAGAATATATAAAGTATTATTATTGTATGAACATAAGGGTTGACATACAAATTAATTTTCCATCAATTATATCTTCTAATATTTTTTTATTAATAGTTCATTCATAAAATTGTTATTATTTTTCAAATTTTATAATATTGGTGGTATGAGTATATGAATTTAGTTATACAATATTACCTTACTTATACAAATTTTTATTTCTTTTTCACATATTCATAATTTTTCTGCACATTCTCGTATATTAAAATTATATTTTTTCATAATATTTTCAATAAAGTACTTAAATTATTCATCAATAATATCATATCTTAAATATTTAAATAATTTATCATTATATGTATAAAAATCATATACTTTTTAATATTCTTTATACTCAAATCTGTGTATTTAATCTTTTACAGTATTTGTAAATGTTTAATCATCTATAATAAAAGAAAAAAATTTATCATAAAAACTATCTTTATAACTGATCCTTGCTGGTTTATATGTTCCATACCATCATAAAAATGATGAAACATTATACCATGACTAACATTAATCATATTTTCATCACCTATAGTTAATATATTCTATATTTTAATTACAAATTGTCCTTCCAATAATAGAAGGACAATTTAATTTATCTTAAATAATCTGCCAAAGTTATTTGAGTTATTTGCATACCAATATTAAGAGATGCCATATAAGCTGCATTAGCTGTATTAAAATTCATCATAACTTCTGCCATATTAGCATCCTCATTTTCACTCATAACTGATTTGTAATTCACTTTATCATCTTCTAATCTTGTTTGAACAAGTTCTACTCTTTTAGATCGCACTCCTATATCTGTATCTTGAATAGATAATTTGGATTGATATTCGTCTATTGCATTAATAGTTTTAGCCATTATACCTCTAAGGTCATTGTCTGGATCTTTTTCCCATGCTAGTTTTTGGTCATCTGTCATATTAGCATACTGATTAGAATTTAAAAAATCTAAAATTCTTTGAAATTCTGTTGTATTACCATTTGCACTTAATCCACCTCTTAATTCATTATAATCATCTTGATTATATATATCTGTAGCAAGTGAATTTATATCTACTGTAATACCAGCACCTACTTGTACTTCTATTTTTTGACCTGTTATAGGGTTTATTGGAGGATTTGCATTAGGATCTCCATATACTTCTGGATTTAATATACTATTACCATTTTGGTCTTTTATTATAGGTTTTTTGTCTGTTCTAAATCCTGAAAATAGATTTCTACCCATATAATCACTATTAAGTTCTTGTTCTAACTGGTCAATTAAAGACATATATTCTGTTAATAATTTTTTTCTATCTTCTAATGTATATGTATCATTAGCACCTTGTGTCATTAAACCTTTCATATCCTCTAATATATTATTTATGTTTACAAATACTGTTTCTGTTGCATCTATCCATGATGTAGCATCTGAAGCATTTTTAGCATATTGTTCTGTTTCAGAAAGCATTGTTCTAAACTTTAAAGAACGACTAGCTATAATAGGGTCATCTGATGGTACTTGTATTTTTTTACCAGTTGAGCCTTGAGTATTATATTTATCTAATAAAGTTAAATTTCTATTAATATTAGTAAGAAGTCTATTAGACATCATACCATTTGTTACTCTCATCTTTTACCCTCCTAAACACCAAGTCCATTTATTGTAGTATTATATATTTCATTTATAACATTCATAAGTTTAGATGCTGCTTGATATAAATGTTGGTACATAACCATATTAGATATTTCTTCATTTATACTAACAGCAGATACTTGTTTTCTTTGATTATCTATTGATTGTGTAACATCTTTATAAAAAGATGAAAAGTTATTAGCTTGTTTTGTATCTATACCTAAAGTCGCCGATATAGCATTAACAAATTGATATGCTCCACCTTCTGCAAATAAAGATGTATCATCTTTAAGTTTTAAATATCCAAGTACAACTTTATTATTACTCTGTTGAGTAGAATCATTTGTATCAGATATAGCAAGTTTTGAAGGATCTTCTTTTATTTCATCTGATATAGCAAAATTAAAGGCATCTATCATATTATAATTTAATCTATTTTGTACTGTTTGACCTGTATTAGGATCAACCATAGTAAATAAAAGTCCACCTCTGTTACCATCCATATCAAAACCATCCTGATGACCTATTACACCATCTAAAGGTGTTCCATCTGATAGCCTTCTACCTGTATTCATAGCATATGCCATAGTTCTAACAAACTCATTTAGTTTGTCTATATAATATGGAATACCTTTATAGTTTCCCCCACCAGCTGCACCACTATCTCCATCACGTAAGTCTAATATTCCTTTCAATTCGCCAGTTAAAGTTGATAAATTTAATTCGTCTCCATTTTCCCATTTTATATCATAAAGACCTGGAGGGTCATTTGGATGTAATAAGTTAGTTCTTCTAACACATTCTAACTTTCTATTGCTTCCATGGTCTATAAATTCTTGACCATTTAATAAAACTGCATATTTAGTTCCAAGCTCTCTTCCAGTTCCATCTGAATATTCTTTAATCTCTACATTGGCATATTTCGAAAGTTCATCTATTAATAATGCTCTTTGGTCTCTAAGTTCATTAGCTGTATTCCCGTCTATTTCATATTTATATATTTGTTCATTAAGACTAGCTATTTGCGTACCAATAGAATTTATACGTTCTACTATTGCATAGGCATCATCATTTAAATCAACCTGTTGCTGTCTTAATTTATTAGCATGATTTTTTATATTAGTAACTAACGTATCTGCTGTATTTATAACAGACATTCTATATTCTAAACTATCTGCTGTAAATGCTAAATCTGATATAGATTTAAAAAAATCATTAACATTATTAGTTAAACCTGTTTCTGATAATTCACTAAGCGAAACTTCCATAAGTGATAATTGAGATGACTTTTGACTATATTCGCCAAGAGTACTTACTTGTGGCCAATATTTTTGGTCTAAATATACATCTCTATGTTGACCTATTCCATATACAACAGTACCTGTACCAACTTGACCCACTCCACTATATCTATCTAAAGGTATACCAGCTCTTTGTTTTATATACTGTCTAGAGTAGCCAGCTGTAGATACATTTGCTACATTATGTGATGTTATTTCTAATCCTGCTCTAGCAGCAAAAAGTCCTGTTGCAGCTATATTAAATTCAAAAAAAGATGAACCCATATTTTACCTCCTGTTATATTCCTACTCTTCCTGTTCCATTTATTACTTTGTCCATCATACCATCTATTACATTTACAATTTTTGCAGCAGAGTTATATGCATGTTGAAATTTTAACATATTAGATAATTCCTCATCTAGAGAAACACCTGATATTGTAAGCCTTTTATTTTCAGCAAGGTCAATTGTTCCTATTTTAGATTCTAATTTTTCTCTATCTTCTTGTACATCTACTGCAAATTCTGTTATTATTTTTTTATAATACCCATCTATAGAAGATCCTTCTAAACTAGCTATTGGATTTTTCCATCTTTCACTAAGTTCTATTAATATAGTATTATCATCTTTATCACCATTTCTAGAAAAACCAAGTTTATTATATCCATCTGCTTCTAATAATTCTGGGTTTATTTCTATATTATTAAGCGTAAATAAACTATCATAGTCGTTAGGGTTTTCTGGTCCAACAGCTCCAGATTTTCTAACAAATATAGGTATACCTGGATTCCCATCTAATCCTATACCACCTTCAGAAGCATTATTTAATAATATTACTATTTCATGTACAAGAGTATCTATTTTCTTTTGAATATTTGGTATAGAAAAATTACCTACTTCTGCATCTGTCATAGTATAATTACCTATAACTTCACCACGAGATACTAAAAGAGCTTTTAAAGACCCTTTAGTACTTGTAGAATTTGTTCCTAAATCTTCTGTTGCAAGATTAGGAAAAAGTTGAATAGAAATATCACTAGCTGGTAAAATTTCTTTACTACTAGTAAAAACAGGCTCTACAAATGGGTAATCTCCATTACAATATTTAAGACCTATTTTTTGAGCAATATTACCAACTAATAACTCATTACCTTGAAATAGTATATCAACCCTTGTGCTATTACCATTACCAACTGGAGTTTCTTTAATTTCTATATCTAAATATCCACTAAGTTCATCTAAAAGATTATTTCTTGCATCTCTTAAATCATTAGCTCTACTTCCATCTACTTCTATTTCTTCTATTTGCTGATTTAAATCTGCTATTTGAGATATTATATTATTTATATTATCTACTTGAGTTTTTACTTGATTATTTAAATTAATTTGATATTCAAATAAACTTTTATTAATATCTTGCATTTTATTAAGAAAACTTACACAACTTTGTATAAAAGTAGACCTTGTTTCTATTGCTGATGGATTTTTACTCATTTCATTTATAGAGTTCCATACATCAGTTATAACATCTTGTGCTTTATAATCACTTTGTAACTCACCAATAATAGTATTTACTTCGTCTCCTGCAGTATATTTTATTCCATAATAACTCCCAGAGCTATTTTCTTCACGATATGCAGCATCGTAAAATTTATTTCTTAATTGTCTAATTTGAGCAACGTTAGTTCCAAGTCCAACTTGCATTTTTAAGCTTCCTACTGGACTAGACCCTAAGTTTCTATATGAAAAATCTTGTTGTATTGCCTGTTGTCTAGTGTATCCTAACACACTAGAGTTTGAAACATTATGACCTGTTATTGATAATCCTGCTTGAGCTGCTCTAAGCCCACTTAATGCAACACTAATACTAGACATAGATGCCATAGTTAAATCTCCTTTACAAATTTATTTTATTGTTTAGCGTCAAACATCTTTTTATCAGAAGAATTTATTTCATTACCTGCTAAATCATAATAAGTAGGAGCATTACCTCCAGCACTTCTAATCATATTCATAGAAAAATCTACATAATCTATAGACATTTGTAAGAGTTCTTGATTTTGGTCATTTAGAGATTTTAGCTTTGGTAAAATTTGTACCATTTGTTCTCTAATATCTATTAAGTCTTTTTCCCCTTCTTGCCCTTTAATACATTCTATAATGTCTTTTAAAGACAAGTCCATATTTTTACCTAAAACCATTGATATATCTCCAAAAAGTTCTAATCGTCTTTTTTCTAATCTTTGATTTCTTCCTACAAATATATTTTCCTCTTTTACAAATTCTTGTAGCTTTGGTATATCATTTTCTATAATTGAAACCTTCTTTTTAGATGATATATCTAAAAGGGATTGATATATACTATTTTGTTCCTTAAGAGTATCTATAAGTTCTTGAATAAGGCTTGCCAAAATATCACCTCATATTAACGTTTTGAAAAAAGCTTTTCTACTATATCCTCAGAAGATACATTATAGCTTCCTTCTTGTATTTTATTTAAAATTTTATTTACTTTATCTTCTCTAATATCTGGAGCAAATGAAACTGCTTTTAAAACAGATTGAAAATCTCTAGCTTTATCAGAAACAGTAAAGCTATCATTATTTTTTATTGTTTTTTCTATTTTTTTATCACTTTTAGCACTTTTATTATATATGCTAGTTGTATTAAATAAATTTGTTATTTTCATAAATAAAGCCTCCTTAAATTAATAATAAATATCTTCCCTTTTAATATAAATATAATTTATCCCTTGTTTTATATATCGTATACATAAACTAAAATATTAATATAAAAATTAAAAAAAATTTTTTAATTTTTTATACTTTTGTTAATATTTAAAAAATAAATTTTATATAAATAAAAAGATAAAAAGATTAGATATCTTGTTCTATCTAATCTTTTTATTTATGTTAAAATTTAAATATTTTTAATATTATTATAATTTTCTAT
>CAMMEG010000073.1 GCA_946495765.1 uncultured Eubacteriaceae bacterium | reverse complement strand
TTTATATATTTTTTTATTAAAAATATACTTATTTTATATAACATTTAACCTAAAAAAGATTGTACACTGTTTTTTATTGGTGATATTTTTTTATAACTAAAAACAGTATATAAACGTTTCAATTTACTTAAATATCTTACAAAAAACTATCCTATAATTTTATAGTCTAATATTTTTCTTATACCTTCAATAAAATCTATTTTAGGTACAAACCCTGTATCTCTAGTTAAATCAGATATATCAGCAACCATAGGATTAGGTTTACCATTTTCATAAGGTATATCTCCAATACCTATTATTGCCTCTTTATTTACTAAATCTCTTATTATTTTAATATACTCTTTTAATGGATTTCCTTCTCCACTACCAAGACAATATACCTTATTTCCAACTAATTTTTTACCTAATAAATATAATGCTCTCCCTGCATCTTCACTATATAAATAATCCCATATATGCTCTGCCGGGCTAAATGAACAATATCCTAATGTTTTCATTTTAGATATTGCTGTTGATATCATAGTATTATTTGTATCATATTTGCCATAAACACTAAAAATTCGTACCCAAGCAAAATCCATATTAAATTTAATAGCTTTAGTAGCTAATAACTTACCTGACGTATACTTACAGATACCATAAGGTTCTATAGGATTAATTACTTTATCTTCTACATGGTTTCCATATTCTGCTTGAGAACCAGCACCTATAAACTTTTTGACACCAAGCTTTTTAGCTAAATTTATTGCATCTAAAGAATATTTAATATTTTCCTCTTGAAGTTCCTCATGTTTTCTTTCTTCTTTACTTGTATATGCCCATCCTAAATGATAAAATACATCATAATTTGTTTGGTCATAATTAAAGTTTTTCAGTGAAGATAAATCACAATTTTCTATTTTAACAAAACTAGATTTTGGTATATATTCTAATCTATTAGATTCTTTTCTAGCTAATACTAGAACTTCAATATTATTTTTAATACATTCTTCAATTAACGCTATTCCTATAGAACTAGTAGCACCTGTTACAACAATTTTTTTCATACTCCACCTTATTATTCTTCAACAATATCTATTATCATTTCTTTTTTAAAGATTTCTCTATCTAAAAATGGATACATATCCTCTAATGGCTTAGAAATCATTGTTCCATCTTCTTTTATTTCTGAAGTATTTAATGGCATAATTTCCATATTTTTATCTACAATTACCTCAATAATTGTTGGTCCTTTTTCCAATAAAATAGAACTTAATTTTTCTTCACATTGTTTTATAGTCTCTAATTTATAATATTTAATATCAAAAGCATATGCTATTTTTTCAAAATTAGGAAATGATATTCCAGATACTTCACTTTCACCTACAAAATTTCCATTAAAATATTTTTTTTGAGTTTTGTTAATAAGATAATACCCATTATTATTAATAATAAATGTTTTTATATTAAAACTATGATGCTTTAAAACTTGTAACTCTTGCATATTTTGCATAAATGAACCATCACCTGTAATACTTATAACTACATCATCAGGACTTGATACTGCGACCCCTATTGACGCTGGAAGTGCAAACCCCATAGTTGCTGTTCCACCTGTGGTAATATATCTTTGATTTTTTTTCATAGATATACTTTGAGCAACAACATAAAATGGAGAACCACCATCTACAACTATATGCATATTATTTTTTGTATATTTATTTATAATATCTATAAATTTATAAAAATTAATTCCATTAGCATCATCATTATATTCCTTTAGTACAACAGGATATTTTTGTTTCCATTCATTACATTTATTTAACCATCGGTTAAATCCTATTTTTAAATCATATTTTTGTAATTCTTGTAATATTTTTTTCACATCACAATTTATAATTTTATCTATTTTTATAGTTTTCTTTAAATGTTCATATTTATCTATATCAACTACTATAACCTTTGCTTCACGTGCAAACAAATTATATTTATGACCTATTGAAGCAACTGATAATCTACTACCTAAAGAAATTATTAAATCTGCATTTTGAATAGCAAAATTACCTGCTCTAGTACCTTTTATACCTATTCTTCCTATATTACAAATATGTTTTTCTTCAAGATTATCTATTCCCATAATAGTAGTTACTACTGGTATCATATAGTTAGTACAAAATTTATCTAATAAATCATTTGAGTTTGAAGTACTTATACCATGACCTGCTATAATAACTGGTCTTTTTGCATTTTTCAGTTCTGTTAATATATATTCTATTTCATCTATACTAGGCTCTACTTTTATTTCTTGATAGTTATTATTAAATTCCTTTAGATTTTTTTCATCTATTAAAGCTGCTTGTATATCTAAAGGTACACTTAACCAAACCGGTCCTGGTCGTCCATTTTTAGCTTCAAAAATAGCTCTTTCTAAATGATATTTTATTTCGGTATAATCTTGTATTTCAGCTGCATATTTTGTAATAGAACTTACTATTGGTATTATATTGGCTTCTTGAGACCCAAACTGTCTTAAATTTTTTATATTTGAGTTTAAAACTGTTTGTTCAACTTTAGTTTGTCCAGATATAAAAATCACAGGTATAGAATCTTGATAACAATTTAATAAACCAGTAATAGTATTAGTTGCCCCTGGCCCACTTGTAACTAATACAGCACCAAAATTATTTTTTGTCTTTGAATATGCTTCTGCTGCTATTGCTGCTGATTGTTCATGATGAGTGCACCAATATTTGATTTTTTTTGAATTTCCAAATGAATTGACTAGATGCATACATCCACCACCAGTTAATATAAATATATTTTGTAAATTTTTATCTTCAAAAAATCTTACTATATAATCAGATAATTTTATCATTTTTTCACTACCTTTTAATTTTTATTATTTTTTAAAGAAGATATAATACTAAATATCATATCTTCTTGACCTGCCATAGCCTTTCTTTTTCCAAGTTCAATAAATATATCTCTTACGTCAATATTAAACTCTTTTGATATTCTAATTACGCTATTTTTAAATCCTGAAACTACACCTGCCATACCACTAATAATAGATATATCATCTATACCATTATCAAAGTTTGAAAATTTACTTACAATATCTCTACTAACATCTAAAATTTTATATAAATTTATATTTTCTAAGCTATACTCTTCTTTTTTTAATAATGCTATAATAGCTTCTAATTGGCAGTTTCCTGCTCCAGCACCAAACCCTCTAACAGTTCCATCTACAATATTAGCTCCTTCTTTTATAGCTAAATAAGTATTACTTACTGCTAGCCCAAGATTATTATGTGCATGAAATCCTATTTGTATATTTAGACTTTCCTTTAAAGTACATATTGTCTTTTTAACTAATTCTGGTGTAGAAGCACCTGCACTATCCATAATTATAATACCATTTGCTCCGTAGCTTTCCATTTTTTTTGCTTCTTTAACTAAATTTTCTGTATCTGTAATATGATACATCATAAGTACACCATATACTTCCTTATTTTGCTTTGATAAATATTGTATATGTTGTTTAGTTGTATTAGCCTCTGTACATGAAGAACCTATTTTAAATACTTCTACTCCAATTTCTATTGCCGATTTCAAATCATTTATAGTTCCAAATCCAGGAACCATATATATTCCTAATTTTGTCCTTTTTAAATTTTCTTTAGCTGTGCTTAACATTTCATAATCTGATAATTTTGAAATTCCTGCCTGTAAAGAAGATGCACCTAAACCATATCCATGTCCTACAATTACACTATGCATACCTACATCATCTATATGTTTACAATAATTTTTTATTTGATCTTTATTAAACTTATGATTTATTAAATGTGAACCATCTCTTAATGTAGCATCAATAAACTTTATACTATTCATAATAATTACCACCTAATTTCTTAATTACATATTTTTCAGCTATTTCTATAGCTGCACAAGTAATAATATCTAAATTGCCAGCATATTTAGGTAAAAAATCTCCACTTCCAGTTACTTTTAAAGGTATTGTAAGACGACCATTTTCATATATAGGCTCATTTAATATTTCAAATCCTGGAACATATTTTTTCATTTTTGACTCTAATTTTTTGAGGTCTTTAGTTATTTGCTCTAATTTAGGACTTTCAATTAAAGCATATACTGTACTGTGCATAGTTATAGGAGGTTCTGCTGGATTTAATGTTATAATTGCTTTTGTATTTTTTATTCCTGTAAAATATGTTAAAGCCTCTTTTGTAGTTTGTGTAAATTCATCTATATTATCTCTAGTCCCAATACCAGCCGATTTTGAAGCAATAGTAGATACTACTTCTAAATATTTAGTATCTGGATTATTTTTAGAAATAATCTTAGCTATTGGTATAGTTGCTTGTCCTCCACAAGTAACCATATTAACATTATTACAATCTAATACATTATCTATATTAATTACTGGTATACAAAATGTTCCATATTTAGAAGGAGTTAAATCTATTGTAAATTTTCCTAATTTTTTCAATATAGGTGCATTTTGTAAATGTGTACTTGCTGAAGTTGCATCAAAAACTATACTACAACAGTCTGGATTTTCTATTATATAATCTATTGATTTATCAGTTATAGGTACATTTAACTGCTTTGCTTTTATCATACCTTCAGAATTTAAATTCCTACCTGCAAATATTCCACATTCTAGTACTTTTGATGACATAACTTTCATTAATAAATCTGTACCTATATTACCTGTACCTATAATACCAATTTTTACTTTTTCTCTATTCATTATTTATATCAACCTCCTTTCAAAATATAAATAAGCATTATTTTTTTATATAATTTTCTATCTGTTTTACACATAAATCATAAACATTGCAATTATAATTTTTATACCAATCAACAGTAAATTTTACAGTTTGTGATATATCTAATTTTGGATGCCAATCAAGCATAAAATATGATTTACTAATATCTAAATTAAGTACTTTACTTTCATAGTAATTATTATCTTTATTAGTATCTTTTTCAATTTTTCCTTTACCGTAATAATTTACTAATAAGTTAGCCAATTTTTCAACGGTAACAACTGAATTTAAATTTGGAGCAAAATTAAATGAACCACTATACGTTTGAGGATTCTTAGTCATTTTTTCTCCTAATAAAATATATCCTCTTAAAGGTTCTAAAACGTGTTGCCAAGGTCTAAATGAATGTGGATTTCTAATATAAATAGCCCTATTATTTTCTATACTTTTAACACAATCTGGAACTATCCTATTTTTCTGCCAATCTCCTCCACCAATAACATTTCCTGCTCTTACACTAGAAATAGATTTTTTATGTTTATTGAAATCACTTATGTTCATAAATGAATGTCTATATGAATTTACAATAATTTCTGTTGCACCTTTTGAAGCACTATATGGATCAAATCCTCCTAAATTATCAGTTTCTCTATATCCCCAAAATTGTTCTTTATTTTCATAGCATTTATCAGAAGTAACAATTATTGAAACTTTTACACTTTCAGAATTTCTTATACACTCTAATATATTTATTGTACCCATTATATTAGTTTCATAAGTATAGACTGGATTTATGTATGATTCTATAACTAAAGGTTGAGCTGCTAAATGAAATACATATTCTGGCTTATATTCTTCAAATACTTTTTGTAAATTTTCTTTATCTCTAATATCACCTATTATACTTGTTATTTTATGTTTTAAATTTGACAAAACATAAATATCCTTATCTGTATAAGGTTCTAGAGAATATCCTACTACATTAGCTCCAAGTTCTTTTAACCATATTGATAGCCAAGCACCTTTAAATCCTGTATGACCAGTTATCAATACAGTTTTACCTTTATATACATTTTCAAAATTATCAAATATTACCATACTTTCCAAAAAGCTTGTCCTTCTTTCCACATTTTATTCATACTTTGTAAATCTCTTTCAGTATCAATACAACCCCATTGCCCTATATGTTGAAAAACACCCATTTTACCTTTTTTAGATATTTTTTCAAAAGTTCCATACTCTAAATCACAATTTTCATCTTCTGTAAGATAACCTAAAAGTTCTTTATTAAAAACCATATATCCTCCATTTATAAAACCCGTAGACGTTTGCATCTTTTCTTCAAAGGATATTAGGCTCCCCCCCTCACTAATTTTGAGCTCACCAAATCTTGAAGGAGGTCTAACTCCACTTATTGTTATTATTTTATCATTATTTTTATGATAATTTATTAACTGGTTGATATTTATATTTGCCAGCCCATCTCCATAGGTTATTAAATTTACATCTTCATCTAAATACTTTTCTATTTTTTTTAATCTAGCTCCTTTTAATGTGTCTAATCCTGTTTCTATTAATGTAACATTCCAATCTTTTTCATTATGTAAATTGTGATATGCTATACTTCTACTTCCTAAATTAATGGTAAAATCTTGATTTATATTATCATAATTTAAAAAATAATCTCTAATAATATTTCCTTTATATCCTAGACATATTATAAAATCATTTATTCCATAATGAGAATATATTTTCATAATATGCCATAGTATTGGCTTTTCACCTATTTCCAACATAGGCTTAGGTACTGAACTAGTTAAGTCCTTTAACCTACTTCCGTATCCTCCTGCCAAAATAACTAATTTCATAGCACACCACCTTTACCTTTCTTCAATAAAAGTATTTATCTTAGATATTATATAATCTAAATTTTCTTTAGTTATACCTGGATATACCCCTATCCAAAAACTATCTTCCATAATTTTATTTGTATTTTTTAGTTCACCTATTACTTTATATCCATAATTAAACTGTCGCATATCATCAAAACAAGGGTGTTTTATTAAATTACCAGAAAATAACATTCTTGTTTGTATATTATTTTTCTCTAAATATTCTACTATTTCATTTCTAGTAAAATTAACATAGTCTCTTATAGTTATTAAAAATCCAAACCAACTTGGAATACTATTTTCTTCAGCCTCTGGAAATATAAAATAATTATCTAAATTTTTTAAATTTGTTTTAAGATAATTCCAATTTTCTTGTCTTGCTTTAATAAATTTAGGTAACTTCTTTAATTGTGCTACTCCTATGGCAGCTTGCATATCTGTCGCCTTAAGGTTATAACCAAAATGTGAATATACATATTTATGATCATACCCTAAAGGTAATTCTCCAAATTTCTTATTAAATCTATTTTTACAAGTATTATCTTGTCCAGAATTACACCAACAATCTCTTCCCCAATCTCTCATAGATTGAATAATTCTCTTTAACTCTAAATTATTAGTATATACTGCCCCTCCTTCTCCCATAGTAATATGATGTGGTGGATAAAAACTAGATGTACCTATATCTCCTATTGTTCCTGTATATTTTTCCTCATTATTAATAATGTACTTAGAACCTAAAGCATCACAATTATCCTCTATCAACCATAGATTATTTTTTTCACAAAACTCCTTTACCTTAGTTAAGTTAAAAGGATTTCCTAAAGTATGTGCAATCATTATTGCCTTAGTTTTTTCTGTTAATGCTTTTTCTAATAAATCTATATCTATGTTATATGTTGGTATAGCTATATCTAAAAATACTGGTATTGCACCATATTGAATTATTGGTGTTACTGTAGTTGGAAAACCAGCTGCTACCGTTATAACTTCATCACCTCTTTTTATTCTTCTTTCCCCTAATTTATGTGAAGTTAAAGCCATAAATGCAAGTAAGTTAGCTGATGAACCTGAATTAACTAATAAAGTATATTTTATATTTAAAAATTCACTTAAATTTCTTTCAAATTGTTCAGTATATCTCCCCGAAGTTAACCAAAATTCTAGAGAGCTATCAACCAAATTTATCATTTCATCTTCATCAAATATTCTTCCAGCATAATTTATTTTATCTTTAAGTTTATCTTCAGTTGATGCTCTATAATATTCCTTTACTTTGCTTAATATTTCTTGTTTAATTTTTTCTTTCATAAAATACCTATCAAATTTCCTTTTCTTTAATATTTAAGATGTAAATCTTGTATATTTATTATTTCAATATTTTTTACATTTAATGATTTTAACATCTCTATATTTTTTGTCTTTTCATTATCTAAAATAAATAATAAATTTTCAAATTGATTCACCTCTTCTAATGTTATAATAATATTATTTAATCTTTTAATAAATAACTCTATTAACTCACAATCATTTTCTAATATTCTTTCATCAAAAACTATATAGTCTACACTAAAATTAAATCTTTCTAATTCTAAAAAATCCCTATATAAATTTCTATTTTCTTGTATAAATAATATAGAAAAATAATTAAATTCATTTTTTAAAGAATCATATTTTTTTCTAGTATTTCTTATTATTGATACATCTTCTAAAAATTTATTTAGTTTTAATTCTAAAAAACTATTGTCTCTCAAATCACTATAAAATATTTCTTTATATTTTTTAATAGCTTTTTTAATGTAAAAATCAACATCTACATTTTTATCAATATCTTTTAAATTTATTTCTCTATCTCTAATAATTAATTCATAATTTAAAGCAATATGCCTAAACTTATTATAAAAAATTTCAATTAAAATACTAAATTTAATGTTAGGCTCTATATCTTTTAACGTTAAAACCATTTCTAAATCTTCATCTATTTGTTCTAGTCTCTGTTCAGGGTACATATATGTAGACATATTACTCATTTTTGACTCTTCTCCATTTATAAAAATAGGCAACTTTGAAAAAATTATACGTCCTTTACAACACATATTCAAAATAATACCCATATGTGGGTAATAACTTTTAAAAGGAACAAAATCATCTTTTTCCATTTTCAATCTATTATAAACTATACCAGACATATAGCTTACTCTACCATAAACTAAATTTAAAAATTCATCTGTTTTTGTAGTATTTTCATCTGTTTCAAATGAACTATTAAATACAATACCTGTAATATTATCTTTAGTATCATTTTCACTTATAAAATCTAATAGATATTTAAGATTATTAAAATTAATCATATCCTCGTCACTTATAATTAATGTAAAGTCACCTTTAGCTAACCTTATAACCTTACTTAAATTATATGAAAATCCTTTATTTGTTTTATTTCTATATAAATTAAATCTATCATCTTTTATTTCATTTAATATCTCAAATGTATTATCATCACTTCCATTATCACATACTACAAGTTCTACACTACGTTTAGGTAAATTTTGTAGATATGTCTTTACATTTTTA
>CAMMEG010000072.1 GCA_946495765.1 uncultured Eubacteriaceae bacterium | reverse complement strand
GTTTTTTGATTGTTTTTTGATTGTTTTTTGATTGTTTTTTGATTGTTTTTTGATTAAATTTTATGATATTATATTACTATGAAATAATGTATCAAAAGAAAGGTTGATATAAGTGGCAGAAAAATATGGTACAATTGTAAATAAAACTAAAGAAAAACTAAAAGATATATTAACAAATAAAAATGAATTTGTAAAGTTTATAAAGTTTTATTCAAAATTTTATAAATATGATTTTCAAGATGCTTTATGTATATATGTACAGAATGAGAATGCAACTGCAGTTGCTGATTATGATACGTGGAAAAGAATAAAATATCAAGTTAAAAAAGGTGAAAAAGGTATAGGGCTTTTTGATGATAGTACATTTAGTAAGTTAAGGTATGTTTTTGATATTTCTAACACATATCAACAAAAAATAAAATTATGGCAATATATAGAAAGTAAACATAAGGATATAGTAGATTTAGATTTTAGTAAAGATAAATTTAAAGAAAAATATACACTTGAAAATATAGAAGATGAAAGTATAAAAGACTTAATTTTTTATATGAATAAACTTGCGAAAAATGTAAGACTAGGAAAGCAAACTCAAGACTATGATGAAATAGTAGAAAAAGCTTTATTTAAAATAAAAGTACAAGATGTAGATATATTCTTTAATGAATTATGTTCAAGCATAAAGCTGGATTTATTAGAAATAGAAAATAGCATAAAATCGTATGAAAGAAAATTATTAAAAGAAAAGGAACAGAAGTTAAATGTTCCTTTTTTTGATGCCAAAAATAATGAAAACATTTCAAAAGAAGAATATATAAAACAATATTTAGGTAAAGTTATTCTTATAAATAATAAGGAGTATATTATAAAAGGGTTTTTTAAAGAATTAGATGAAGTTGATTTAGTTGATATAAAAAATACAATGATATTTAATTATGGAAAAAGTTATAGTCAACACTATGAAAAAATAGACTATATATATGACTTATTGCAAGATGAAAATAACATTGTAGATTATGACATAAAAACTAAGTATAGTGAAAAAAATGTAAAGAAGATATTTGATGAAATAGTAGATATTAAGCAAAATAAATCAAATCAAGTAACTATTGAAGATTTTTCAAAAAATCAAGAATTAGAAGAAAAAACACAAGAGTTAGAAACAATTAAAAAAGGAGAAATACAAAAACAAGATAATATAAAAAATTCTGTAAAAGAAAATACAACAATAGAATATAATATAGGTGATACTATAATACTTGAAGAAATGGTTGGAGAAAACTTACCTTATGGTTTAAAAGGAACTATAAAAAAAGTTGATGACATAGGACAAATACACGTTAGTTGGGAAAATGGTAGCAGCTTAGCAATAAATCCTAAAATTGATAAATTTGAAATTATCTCTAAAAAAGAAGAATTAACTCAAAAAGAAGAAAACAATATTAATTCTTCTTTTTTGTCTTTAAATTTTAACTTACATAATAAAAAAACACCATATCCAACAACTACTAATGAAAAAATACAAGCTAATATAAACGCAATAAAAACTTTACTTGCAATAGAAAGTGAAGAAAGATTAGCAAGAGTAGAAGAAAAGGAAATATTAGCTAACTATGTAGGCTGGGGTGGACTACCTCAAGTTTTTGAAAAGCCTGAAGATATAAAGGTTGTATCTATTAGAGAAAAAGCTATTGAACTTAAGGAGATTTTAACAGAAAAAGAGTATGAAATGGCTAGAGCCTCAACGCTTAATGCACACTATACTCCTAAAGAAATTATTGACTGTATGTATAGTGCTATTAAAAATTTTGGTTATAACATTAGTATAAAAATACTTGAACCAGCTTGTGGTACAGGAAATTTTATAGGAAATTTGCCACAAGAATTAATAAATAGCAAAGTTACTGGTGTAGAACTAGATAGTATAACAGGAAGAATAGCCAGTCAACTATATCCTAATGCAAAAATAAAAATAAATGGCTTTGAAAATGAAATTTTACAAGAAAATAGCTTTGATTTAGTTATTGGAAATGTACCTTTTGGAGATTATAGAATTTATGATAGAGTATATAATAAAAATAACTATTTAATACACGATTATTTCATAAATAAAAGTATTGAACTTATAAAACCAAATGGAATAGTAGCAGTTATAACAAGTAAAGGTACACTTGATAAAAAAGATGATACTTTTAGAAAAGAAATATCAAAAAAAGCTGAACTTATAGGTGCAATAAGACTTCCTAACACTGCATTTAAAAAGTTGGCAGGTACTGAGGTTATATCGGACATTTTATTTTTTCAAAAACTAGAACAAGAACGAGAAGAAATACCAGACTGGGTAAATACAACAGAAGTCAAGTATGAAAACAGAATAAACAATTATTTTACAAACCATCCTGAAATGATTTTAGGAGAACTTGATTATAAAAGTAATAGGTATAATAGATTTGACCTAACAGTAAATTTTTTAGGAGAAAATTTAGAAGAAGAATTAAAACAGGCAATAGAAAATTTGCCTAAAAACATAATAAACAAAGAACTTTCTATTTATACAGAAGATATATTAGAAGAAACTAATCCAAATGAAATAGAAGAATTATTACAAAATGATAAATATAAACTTTATAGATACATTTATCATAATGATGAAATTTTTTATAAAAGTTCTAACACCAACATTGAAAAAATAGATATAACTAGAAACAGAGAAAGATTGATAGCTATTATAAAATTAAGAGATTTATCTAAAGAATTAATAAATATACAATTAGATAAATATTCATCAGAAGATTTATTCAATGAAAAATTAAAAAATTTTAATAATTATTATGATAAATTTGTAATTAAATATGGTTATATAAATAGTAAAACCAATATGAGTGTATTTAAAGAAGATGATGATGTACACTTTTTATCTTCTTTAGAAAAATTAGTTGATGGTAAATATGAAAAAGGAGATTTTTTCTATAAGAAAACTATTGCACCAAACATTGAGATAACTAAAGTAGATAATGCAAAAGATGGACTTATACTATCACTTAATAAATATGCTGATATAGACTTTGAATATATAAAGTCACTTTATAATGATAAATCTATCAATGAAATAATAGATGAACTTGTAAAAGATGATTTAATATATTTAAACCCTTTAAAATACAAAAAAGAAGATGTAACAAAAGGCTGGGAAATAAAATCTATTTACTTAAATGGTAATGTTAAAGAAAAATTAAAAATCGTAGAAAATTTAAAAAATGAAAGTCCATATTTTGAAAGAAATATTGAAAGTTTAAAAGAAGTAATACCAAAAGATGTAGATTTTGCAGATATAAAAATGGATATAGGTTCAGACTTGTATAAACCTGAAGATATGAGAGAATTTACAAAAGATTTATTAAAGCTACACTCTTATCCTGATATAAGATATAATAAAAAATCTTCGGAATGGAGAATATATAATAAAGGAGTGTATAGTTATTTAGCAACAGAAGAATATGGTACAAATTGTATGGGAACATTATATATTTTTGAAAAAATACTTAATAACCAAGAAATTACAGTTAAAGATGAAATAGAAGATAATGATGGTAAAATAAGGTATGTCATTAATAAAGACGAAACTATAAAGGCTAATGAAAAGAAAATTTTAATTGAAAGACAGTTTGAAGAGTTTATACACCAAAATAAAAATATAAGAGATAGAGTTATGAGAGAATATAATAAAAGATTTAATAACTCAATAAATGCAAACTTTGATATAGAACTTACACTTCCAAATTTATCAGCTGACATACAGCTAAGACCACACCAAAAAAGAGCAATAGCAAGAAGTATTTTTAGCACTAACAATCTACTATTAGACCATCAAGTTGGAGCTGGCAAAACATTTATAATGATAGTGTCGGCTATGGAAAATAAAAGACTAGGTAGAGCAAATAAGCCACTTTTAGTAGTACCAAATAATATAACTGCTCAGTTTAAAAATGATTTTTATAGACTTTACCCAAATGCAAATATATTATATGCAGATGAAAAAAGTTTTGAAACCAAAAATAGAAAAAGATTTTTAAGCAAGATTGCACAAAATAATTATGACGCTATAATAATGGGTGGGTCTCAGTTTGATTTACTTAAAATATCTAAAGCTAGAAGAATTGAAAATTTGGGAAATGAAATACAAAATATAGTTGATGAGATGAGTGAACTTGATAAAAATGAAGATAGACTTACTATAAAAATACTTGAAAGAACTAAAAAATCATTAGAAAAAAATCTTAAAAAATTGATGTATAGTAAAGAAGAAACAATACTTGATTTTGAACAGCTAGGTATTGATGCAATTTATGTAGACGAGGCACATTTATATAAAAATTTATATTTTACAACAAAACTTAGAAATATTGCAGGAGTTAACCAAACTGCATCACAAAAAGCCTTAAACTTGAAAATGAAAATAGACTATATAGAAGAAATAGGTGGAAAAATAACCTTTGCAACGGGTACACCAATATCTAATACAATGGCAGAAATGTATACAATGCAAAGATACTTAATGCAAGATACTTTGCAAGAACAAGGGATTTATAACTTTGATAGCTGGCAAAGGATATTTGCAAGTACAGAAACAAAGTTAGAAATAGCGCCAGCTGGAAATGGATTTCAATTAAAAACTAGATTTGCAAACTTTAGAAACATACCTGAACTTATGAATTTATATAATAGTGTAGCAGATGTAGTTACAACTGAAATGATAAACTTACCAGTACCAAAACATACAAAGGAAGTATTAGAAGCAGAAACAAGTGAAGAATTAGCTATCCAAATGCAAAGTTTTGGTAAAAGAGCAGAAGATATAAAAAATGGCAAAGACCCAAGAATTGACAATATGTTAAAAATAGTAAATGAGGGAAAATATGCAGGACTTGACATAAGGCATATTAATGAAAATTATCCTGATTATGAAGATAGTAAGGTTAATTTAGTAGTAAACAAAGTTGTAGAAATATATAGAAAAACAATGGAAAATAAATCTACTCAAGTTATATTTTCAGACCTTTCTACACCTAAAGAAAATGAGTTTAATATTTATGATGATATAAAAAGTAAGTTAATAGAAAAAGGAATAAAGCCTGATGAAATAGCCTTTATACATAGTGCTAAAAAATCTAAAGATAGAGAAGCAATTTTTGAAAAAGTAAGAAGTGGCGATATAAGAGTTATTTTGGGGAGTACTACAAAAATGGGAGCAGGTACAAACTTCCAAAATAAACTTATAGCATTATATCATTTAGATACTCCGTGGCGACCATCAGATTTGGAGCAACGAGAAGGTAGGATATTAAGACAAGGCAATGAAAATGAAGAAGTAAAAATATTTAAGTGTATTACGAAAGGCAGTTTTGATGCTTACAGCTGGCAAATATTAGAGCAAAAACAAAGATTTATAACCCAAGCTAAAGTTGGTGCTATAACAGGAAGAGAAGTTAAGGACATAGACGATGTAACTCTTGACTATGCAGAGATTAAAGCACTTGCAACGGGTAATCCAAAAATAAAGAGAAAAATGGAGGTAGATACAGAAATAGAAAAGTTGAAAGTATTGGAAACTTCTTATAGAAAAAAACAGTATGCTAATGAAAAATTTTTAACAGAAAAATATCCAAAAGAAATTTTAAGATTAAATAACATTTTAGAAAGTATTAAATTAGATAGTGAATATATAGAAAGTATACAAGATAATTTTACAGAAGAAAATTTTGAAATAGAGATAAAAGGCAATAAATATACAGATAAAGAAAAAGCAGGAGCATTATTAATACAAGTTGCAAATAATTCAAATATTGATGATTTTATTGGAGAGTATAAAGAATTTAAGATTTATAGTAATAGTACACAATTAAGTTCTGATATAAAGCTAGTAAAAAATACAAGTCATAGTTTAAGTTTAAATATCGGATATAAAAAATCTAATATAGATTTGTTAGATAAATGTTTAAATAGCTGTAAAGATAGATTAGAAAATATAAATCAAAAAATAAAAAAATTAAATGAAGAAAAAGAACAAATAGAAAAGTCTTGTAAGTTACCATTCGAACATAAAGAAACTTTAGAAAATTTGTTAAAAGAAAAAATGGAACTTGAAAAAGAGTTTGATGAAGAAAATAAAACTTGTGTTCAGTTTGAAGATGAAGAAATAGAAGAACAAGTAATTGAACAAACAGAAAATTATGAGATAGAAATATAATTAATTTTATAAAAAACATAGTAAGAGAGTATAAAAAACTCTAAGAGTTTATAAGACATTGTCAGAGAATATCAGAGAATATCAGAGAATTTAAGACAAAATCAAAAATAATAAGAATAAATTACATAGGAGGTATGCTATGAGTAGTATTAGTGATATTAAAAATGAAATTTTTGGCAATTTACAACAGGAGCAGAAAGAAGAACAAAACAGGCCTATTAATCAAATGCAAGAAAAAAATTTTTATGAACCTATATCAGATGAAATTGATATAAATATGTTAAAACCTTTTAATGAAAATCCATTTAAGTTATGCAATAGTGAAGATTTAGAAGAACTAGCAGAAAGCATAAAAGATGAAGGGTTGTTAAATCCTATAATTTTATGGAAAAAAGAAGATACATATACTATTTTAAGTGGACATAATAGAGTAGAAGCGCTTAAAATACTCGGTTACCAAAAGCTAGATAAAACAATGTATAAAATAAAAGAAGATATAAGCCTTGATGATGCAAGGCTTATTTTAGTTGATACAAATCTTGTTCAAAGAAAAGAAATTTTACCTAGCGAAAAGGCAAGAGCATACAAGATACAACAAAATGTACTTAACAAAAACAAATCTATAAGAAGTGTAAATTTTATGACTGAAAATGCCATTAACACGGGAGAAATGGCGGAAGACGAGAGTTTGTTTCTCGGGGAAACAAATAATAAAATACTAGAAAGTAGAACAACAATATTTAGATATCTAAGGTTAAATTACTTGATAAATAAATTATTAGAAAAAGTTGATGACAATGAATTATCAATAAAAATAGCTATTGAATTATCATATTTAGATGAAGATACTCAAGAAGAAATTTTCATTTATTTTTTTGTAGACAAAATAGAAAAGTTAAACTTAGATATAGCTAAAAAAATAAGACAAGAATATAAAAAAATGCCAATAAACAGAAATACGTTAGATGTAATTATAGAAAAGATGAAAAAGAAAAAAGTAAGTAAGCAAAGCTATAAAATAAATGTTAAAGATATTGAACAAATAACAGATAAGAGCTTTTCTAATGAAAAAGAAGCAAGAGATTTTATATTGAAATGTATAAAATTTTATGAAGAAAACAATTAGGAGTGATATTTATGGCAAGATTTACTCAAGAAGAATATGAAAAAGCAAGCCAAGTGGAGTTACTAGACTATTTAATATCTAATAACTACAAACTTAAAAAAGTTGGCACTAATGAATATACCTTAGAAGAACACGATAGTATGCGTATAAATTCTGTAAAAAATACATTTTTTTGGAATAGCCGTAACATAGGAGGTTCTACAATTCAATTTTTACAACATTATGAGGGGAAAACTTTTGTTGAAGCAATAAAAGTTTTGAATGGGCAGAGTATATCATCATATGTTAACTCAAGTAATAAAATAGCCAAAGCTTTAGTAGAAGAAGAAAAAGGTGAACTAATATTGCCTGAAAAAAATGAAAATAATAAACGAGCAATAGCATACTTAACAAAAACTAGAAAAATAGACTCTGAAATAGTAAATAGCTTGATAAAAAGTGGAAATATTTATGAAAGCAAAGATAAGCACAATGTTGTATTTTTAGGTAGTGATAAAGATGGAAAAGTTAAGTATGCTATGCAAAGAAGTACATTAACTAATAGCTCTTATAAAGGAGATTGTAAAAATAGTGATAAAGAGTTTGGATTTAGGATTGATAAAAACCATAAATCTAACAGAGTTTATGTATTTGAAAGTGCCATTGATTTGTTAAGTCACGCAAGTATATCTAAACATCTAGGGAACAACTGGAAAGAAAGTAATAGAGTATCTTTAGGTTGTTTATCTTTTAAGTCTATGGACAACTTTTTGCAAGATAATGAAAATATAAAAGAAATAGTACTGTTTTTAGATAATGATAAAGCTGGTAGAGATAATGCATATAAGTTTTATAAAAATTATGGAAATGACTATAAAATAGATATAGTTGGAGTTAAAAATAAAGACTTAAATCAAACGTGGCAAGATTATTTAAAAGATAAAGAAATTGATAAAAATATTAAATTTAATAACTATATAAAATATGTAGATGAAAAACCATTTTTACCACCTAAAATATTGGAAAATCAAGACAACATAAGAAACTATACAATTAATATGATAAATAATGACAATATAAAAGTTTTGTTTAGAAATGATAGATTATTAGAAACGCAAGACAATAAAGCTATTTTACTAATAAAAGACAATGATGGACAAAATATAGGTGGGTATGAATGGGATATTTATAACAAAGAGTACACTAATTTAAGATTATTAGATAAAAGTATAGAAAAACCTTTATTTTTTAAAGATTTAAATAATAAAAGTAAGTCGGTATTTTTATATAACGAAATAGTAAGTCCATTGTATATGATGAATGTAGTTAATACTTGCTACACTAATGACATAGAAAATTTAGAAAACATAGATAGTATTATAAAAGATAATAAAGATTTAGAAAGTGTATACTTATTTTTAGACCCTAATACAGAATTTTATAAACAAGCAAATGAAGAAGATAGCTTAGTTTACAAACAATTAAAAGAAAAAGAATTAAAGTATAATATAAAAATAGGTATTGAAGATTGGGAAAAAGATAACTATAAGGACTTTTTAAAAAGTGACTACATAAAAAAGTCTTTTATACCTAAAGAAAAAGGTAATAATGAAGAACTTTATTCTTTATTATTAGAAAAAACAAACATACCTAAACAAAGGTTAGTACAAATGTTTAAAGATAACTATATTTATCAAGATATTGATAGAAATATGGTTTTTTTAGTTAAAAATGATGAGGGAAATAACATAGGTGGGTATTCGTTAGATGTGTATAGCAAAACACCTGAAATAAAAAAGCTAGAAAATACCTACATATCTAAAGAACAAGAAGCAGAAACAATAAACTTTGCTACTTATATATATAAAAATGTAAATAGTAGTTTGCAAATAGAACACGTTGAAGAAATG
>CAMMEG010000071.1 GCA_946495765.1 uncultured Eubacteriaceae bacterium | reverse complement strand
TAGTTTTATCTTCTTATGATTTACCAAAAAATATATCTAAAGAAGATTTTAGAAATAATAATGAAAGTTTATTTATGGATTATAATGAACTTAAAGTATCAGAAAAATTTAACCCTATGACTTACGAATTTATAAATAATGGATTTGAAGGTAAAAGTATAAGTCATTTTACACCAGAAACTACATTTATTTTAAATGAAAGAACAGAAGAAAAAACTTTATATGTAAGTGAAATTTTCAAGAAAAATGATAAAATAACTTTTGGATTTGAAGAGCCCATTATATATGATAAAGTAGATTAATATATAATCATATAAAGAAATTTTATAAACTACTTTTACATTTAAAAATGAACTTTTATTGAATGATACATTAAAGTGTTAACGTTAAGTAGCTTGTGAGGATATAATGTTTTTAATGATAGTATTCATTTGATTACAATTAGAAAGTATATAAATAAAGCAAGGATATGGAAAAATATTAGACAAATCAAATACATTTAACATTTTAAATAACTTATAATTTAAAGATAAATTATAAGTTATTTATTTGATAAAATTGAGATTTATGGAAAAAGAAATATGAAAATAATTGAAGTTAAGGAAATAACCAAGTTATTGATACAACAGTTATTAGAAATAATGGAAAAATTAGTAAAATAAACACATTTTTTATCAGATAATTAAATAGAAAATATCAAAAAAATATTTTCTATAAGTATATAAAAAAATCCATTATTTGATTATTATTAATCAATAAGATAAATTTACAATTGATTTTATGTGGATTTATGAACATGCTAATTATTTTAAATGAAGAAATAGAAAAAGTTTTTTGAAAAATATTGATTAAATATGCAATTTAAAAACTTATTAATCAATGATTTGAATATAAATGAACAAAATCTACTTGCTAAAGGATTTTATAAGTATATTAGATTTATAATTTATAAAGTAGTAGACAATGACGAACAATGAAATTCTTATTTACACTTATATATGAAATTAGATTGATAAATTAACAAACTAAAATTTTATATATTTAGAAAAAATACTGAAATTTGGTAATATATATAATGCTATTTAATATTTAAAATAAATTGATGAGGTATAATAATGAAAAAAATGCTATTAAATAATAAAAATTTAAATGGGAAAACTACTATTTTAGGAGATAAATCTATAACCCATCGTGCTATTATGATTGGAGCTTTAGCTGAAGGTATAACTAATATAAGAGGATTTTTAAAAGGTGAAGATTGTATATCTACTATTAATTGTTTTAAAGAACTTGGTATAAAAATCATAGAAAATGAAAATATGATTAGTGTATATGGGAATGGTTTATATGGATTACAAAAACCTAAAAATCAACTTTATGTAGGAAATAGTGGAACTACTATACGTCTTATATCTGGAATATTATCAGCTCAAAAATTTTCCTCTATTATAACAGGAGATAGTTCAATAATAAAAAGACCTATGAAAAGGATAGTAGAACCTTTGTCTTTAATGGGAGCTAATATAGAAAGTAACAATGGATTTGCTCCATTATATATAAAGGGTAGTAATTTAAAAGGTATAGAATATAATATGCCTGTTGCTAGTGCTCAAGTAAAATCATCAATATTATTAGCTAGTCTTTTTACTAAAAATAAAACAACTATTATAGAAAAATATAAGTCAAGAGATCATTCTGAAATAATGTTGAAACAATTTGGTGCAAACATTAGTATTAATAACAATGTTATAAAAACCAAGCCTATTAGTAAACTAATACCACAAAATATAAATATATGTGGAGATATATCATCTGCTTGTTTTATTATAGTGGGAGCTTTAATAACAAAAAACTCACATATTATTATAGAAAATGTGGGTATAAATCCAACTAGAACAGGATTTTTAGAAGTTTTATTAAAAATGGGAGCTAACATTAAATTTTTAAATATTAAATATGTAAACGGAGAAAAAGTTTGTGATATAGAAGTAAAGTCATCTAAATTAAAAGCTTGTGATATATCTGGTGATATTATCCCTAAAATGATAGATGAAATCCCTTTATTCGCACTAGTTGCATCTTTAGCTAGTGGTACAAGTGTAGTTAAAAATGCTGAAGAACTAAAATTTAAGGAAAGTAATAGAATAAAAACTATATCAACTGAGCTTAATAAAATAGGTGCTAATATTACAGAAACAAATGATGGTATGATAATAGAAGGGGACAAAATATTTTATGGAAATGAATGTGAAAGCTATAATGACCATAGAATAGCTATGTGTATAGCTATAGCCTCTTTAGTTTGTAATGAGTCTATAATTTTAAATAATTATGAGTGTGTAAATATATCCTTTCCTAACTTTTTTGACATTTTAGAAAATTTATAAAATAAAAGCTATGTATTAATACATAGCTTTTATTAATATAAGATGCAACTTAATTTTTAATTATAAATAAGTTTAAGAATATAATTAAAAAGTTTAAAAAATTAAGTTTTAAACAATAGATTTTATATATATTTGACAAGGATTAGATTTATCCTATAAGGTAGGGAAACATTCAAGTTCTTTAAATTCTAGACTTTTATAAAATTTATTAGTAATATCATATATATCATATACCCCTTGTTTAACTGTTTTTACTGTATAAATTCATAATTATTTTGTTTGGCATAATTATAAAAGGCATTAAATAACATTTTACCAATACCATTATTATGATAATTTTTTAATACTCCCATAACATATATTTCAGCAGTATAAATATTTGTTTCTTTTAATGTTATAAATCCTTTTATTATATTGTCTTCTTTTTCAATCCAAAATGGCATATCTATACAATTATCTATATATTCTTGTGTATTTTCTGGTATTCAAAACCATTCTGGTAACTTAGATAATATTTATTTAGCCACTTTTTGTTTTTCTATTTTATCATTTATAAATAATACCATATCTTACTCCTGTATCAAATTTAAAAATTCATATTCATCTATAATAGGTATATTAAGTTCTTTAGCTTTTTTATTTTTAGACGAAGTAGAATTCTTATCATTATTTATAAGATAGTCTGTTTTATTAGAAACACTACCTGTAACTTTGCCACCTAAATCTTCTATTTTTTGTTGAAGCTCTTTTCTATTTTTAAATGTTTTTAAGTCTCCTGTTATTACAAATGTTTTATCTTTTATAGACATATTAGAGTTATTAATATTAGGATTATCATTTAGTTTTAATAAAGGAAATACCTTATTAATACACTTAATATTTTCTTCATTAGAGAAATAATTTATTATGGAGTTTGCCATAATTTCACCAAAGCCATCTATTTCAATAAGTTCTTCTAATGAGGCACTTTTTATTTTATCAAAATTATAATCAAAATGTTTGCATAAAATTTTTGCATTACTAAGACCTATATGTTCTATACCTAAAGAATAAATAAAGTTAGCAAGTGTAGTATTTTTTGAATTTTCTATTGAGTTTATAAGATTTGTATAAGACTTTTCACCAAAGCCTTGCATATTAATTATATCATCTTTATATTGTTCTAGAGTATATATGTCTGTAAAATCTTTTATAAAATTATTATTTATAAACTTTTCAATGGTAGCTTTAGAAAAGTCAGTTATATTCATAGCATCTCTAGATACATAATGTACAATACCATTAATTGTTTTAGCTATACATTTTGGATTAGTACATTTTAAGGCTAGACCATCTCTTATTTGTATAGGCTTTGCATCACCTCCACAAGCATTACACTTATTTGGTATTTCTAATGTGTCACTATTAGTTTCATTTTCAGCTATTTGTGGAATAATCATATTTGCTTTATATACTTTTATAGTATCTCCTATACCTAATTTTAAATTTTTTATAATACTTATATTGTGAAGACTAGCCCTATTTACAGTAGTTCCCTCTAGTTCTACTGGTTCAAATATAGCAATAGGATTAATAAGACCAGTTCTAGATGTATTCCATTCCACATCTAATAAAGTAGTAGTAGCTAAGTCATCAGCCCATTTAAAAGCAATTGAATCTTTAGGAAATTTGGATGTTTCACCTAAACTATTACTATACTCTATACTGTCAAAGGTTATTACAAGTCCATCTGTTGCAAATTTATTTTTTTCTATTTTACTTTCAAAGTCTAATATAGTTTCAGATACATTGTTTCTTTCTACTAAAGCATATTCTACTGTTTCAAAGCCTAAAGAAGATAAAAATTTTAGCTGTTCAGATTTTAAGTTAAAATTTTTATTACATTTTACTAAAGAAAAGGCTAAAAAACTTACATTTCTATCTTTTGTTATTTCATTATTAAGCTGTCTTACAGTACCACTACATAAATTTCGTGGATTTTTATATTTTTCTGTTATATCTAAATTTTCATTTATATTTTCAAAATCTTCAAAAGAGATAAGAGCTTCTCCTCGTATAATAAGTTCTTCTTTAAAAGGAATTTTTAAAGGAATATTTTTAAAAACTTTACAATTATGAGTAATGTCCTCACCAATTTCACCATTACCTCTTGTTACGGCACTAACAAGGTTACCATCTTCATATGTTAAAACTATTGTTAATCCGTCCATTTTAAATGACAATAGCCCTTGTTGTTGATTTAAAAAATCTTCGATTTTAGATATTTCTTTAGTTTTATCCAGAGACAACATTTTTTTATCGTGTTTAACTTTTTTTAATTCATTTAAAACTATATATCCAACTTGTCTAGTAGGGCTATTAGATAATACTATACCTGTTTCTTTTTCAAGTTCTTCTAATTGGTCATATAGTTTATCATATTCAAAATCAGACATTATTTCATAGTTTTCTTGATAATACGCTTTTCTAGCTTGATTTAGTTTATTAACAAGGTTTTTAATTTTTTCTATCATTTTTATCTCCTTATTTATTTTTATAATAATTCTAGTTCATTTAATAGGTTTTTACAATGAATAGATAAATTTTTGGACAAGTCTGTTTTTAATAAATTTTTAAGGATATTTTTAGATAAATCATAATCTTCTAAATATAAAAGACAATCAACTTTTAAACAAGTAATTTCATCTAAAAATGTTTTATTAATATCATTTATTATTTCAGTATTTAATATTTTATCACAATATATAATGGCTTTTTTATATTTTTTAGTGTAAATGTATAAATAAATCATATTCTTTATAATATTTAAGTCATAATTAATATGTTTTAAAACCTTTTCAAAATATACTATAGAATTATCAAAGTTATTTAATAATTGAAGACAAACCGCTTTTACATAATAAATATCTATTAATTCTTTTTCAGTTAGCATGTTTTTAAATATTAATGCAGAATTAAAATATTTAAGTGCCTCTATAAAATTATTTTCATTATATAAGTATATAGTACCTCTCTTATATAACAACTGAGGATTTTCAGGAGGATTTTTTAGTGTATCATCTATTATATTATTAATAACTGTATTTATAAAATAACCATCATAATTATTTATAAATTCTGAAATTTTAAAATAAATAGGGTCTTTCTCATCACTTATATAAAAGTTATTATTGTCAAAAAAAGGTATAGTAATGTTAAAGTCTCTATTTTTTAAAGGCAGCAAAAAACAGTCTTTAGACTTTGCTTTAACATTAAAATAAAGGTCTCTACCAACAGAAGGATAACTTAATTTTCTTTGTAAAAAATTATATATAGTGGCATTTTTATACCAACCAATTATAAAGTGTTTATTATCTTTTTCATAGACCCATACAACAAGAGCATTATTTAATAATGTTGAATTATCATTTTGAAACTTTAATTTTGATAAATTTACAATTCCATCTTTTAAAGATGCATAACCATAACAAAAATTATTATAGTCTTGAAAGTTATATATTTCAGGATTATTTGACTTTTTTTCTTGATAAAATTTATCATATATGTTTAAAGAACTATCTTCAATACCGTTATAATAGTTAGAAAAACCAATTTTAAAAACAATAAAATTCATAACAACCTCTTTATTAAATTGAATAATTTATATAAAATAATTTATAATAAATTATTATATCAAAAAAATATAGAATATTAAAGATAAATTGTTAATAAATTAAAAACATTTTATTAAAACTAACTAAATAGTATGTACTTTTTTTTAAATTAGTATTATAATATTAAAAGTAATATATTTATAATCATGAAGGAGAAAAATATGGATACAATAATAGTCATTATGCAAAAAGATAAAAAGACTGGATTATTTGAAAAAGAACTACAAACACTTAATATTTACAAATATGACCAATTTATATTGAATATTCATGCTATGGAAAATGATAATAATAAAATTTTTTTAAACTTAAAGTTAACAACAGATAAAGATGTATTAGATTGGGAATATAATGCTATCTATGATTATTATGATATGGATATTTTTAAAAAATTAGGATATGAAATAGTAGAATGTAATGAAGAATATAATCCAACTTGGGAAATTAGTTTTGAGTATATTGACGATAATCAACAAATTACAAATATTGTAAATAATATTTTAGAAATCCATAATAAAGAATTAATAGAAGTATTTAATATAATAGTTGATAAAGAAGGAGAATACAAAAATGAAGAATAAAAAAAATAGTATAATAATATTAAGTATTGTAATTGTTTTAGTTGCAATTATTTCTATTGTATATGTATATATTAATAAAAACAAAAATAATAATACAAATATAACTTTACAACAAACTACTTTAGATAATTTAAATGAATTTAATCAAAAATTAGACCAATATTATATTGATACTTGGAATGAAAATAAATTTTTATCGTCTTATAGTTATTTAGTAAAAAATAATGGAGAAGAAGTAACTATTCAAGACATAGAAGAAGTTTTAGGTTATACTGTGCCTGAGGAGCTTAAAAATGTAAGTTTACACTTTGTAAAGCCAAAAAGTCTAAAGCCTTATTTAGGGGATAAAATAATAGATGATGACCCTGAAATTTTAACTGTATATAGTGCATTGCCAGTAGAAAATGGTATGTATGTTTCTTCTACATTTGATGAGGGTGGATTTATATCTGAAAAAGATTATAAACAATTTGTGACTGAGCATTCGTGGGTACATGGGGAAGTTAGAACTCCTAATAAAGATGATAAAGAATATATACAAATATTAGAAGCAGTACAACAAAAAGATAATTTATTACAAGATGGTAATGTTAAACATATTGCTTGTGATGATAAATATGCTATGATAGTTATATCTAGTAAAGATGACCCTGCGTATTTAAAACAATATGCTTTACAAAAAAATGAAAATAACGGATATGATATTATTGTTGAAGGATTAGAAGGGCTTGATAATAAAATATTTATAAATTATGCATATACAGATTTTGAACTCTCATTACTACCTCTATATGAAATATATAATTATGAAAATATATCATCTAGTTTAGACTATGTTGTAAAAAATTTAAAAGAAAGTGGAGAATTAGATAATAATGAAGAGTTAACGTATTCTTGTGGTGCAGGTAATTTTATATATTTAGAATTTAAATCTAATCTTAAAATGTTATTATATATAAACCAAGAAGGTTTAATGGATATATATGAAGTTGACAATTTTAAAACTGCTTTATCACAAATGTTAAAATTAGAGACTAATCCACCAGCATTTATACTAAACTTTGAATAATATTATTAATAAAATTTGAGAAAATGTAGAGAGGATATAAAAATGATAATAGATAAATTTCACATAAGTTTGTTTAACATTTTAGATGAACTAATATATATATACGACTATAAAACTTTAGAGGTACTTTTTTTAAATAATAAAGCAAAAAATGTACTAGAAATAAATAATAATATTCCATTAACAAAAGATATATTAAATAATAAATTTTTTAAAAACCAAATAAGCTTAAATAAAGAATTACATGATGAACCTAAAATTATTAAATATAAAAATTGTAATTATAGTATAAATAAGAGTGCTGCAATATATAATGATAAAAGTGTTGTACTATGTGTATGCAATGAGCTTAAAGAAAATGAGCCTCAAAAAGATAAAAAATATTTAGAAATGAAAGATATTTTAACAAATAGCGTATCTATATTAAGTAAAGATGATGAACTTTTTAAAGTTATGTATGAAATGTTAGAAATGTTAGGCTTATATTATAATGCAGATAAATGTTATATTAATGAACATGTAACTAATAATGAAAATAACATTTATTGTTATGAGTGGAATAGAGTAAAAACTGAAGATACTATATGTGATGAACTTACTAGCGATTTAGAAATATATAAATGGGCAGAAATTTTAGAAGAAAAGGAAATTTTATTAATTGAAGATATATCATGTATAAAAGATAAATGGCCACAAAAATATGAAGAATTAAAAAATAATAAAATTAATAATTTAGCCGTAGCTATAATGAAATTTTTAGAAAAACCTGCTGGATTTATATGTATTGAAAATATAGTAGAACATAAACAGGATATTGTTTTATTAAAATCTCTTATATATTTTATACTAAATGAATTTAAAAGAAGGCAAATATCTAAAAAACTTACATTTATGAGTTTTAATGATTCTTATACAGGTCTTAATAATAAAAATAAGTACTTAAATTATATTGAAAATATAAAATATAGTAAATTAAAATCTATTGGTATTGCATTTATAGATATAAATAGACTGAAAAAAAATAATGATATTAAAGGACATGAAATTGGAGATAATGCAATAAAAGAGGTTAGTAATTCTTTAAAAAAATACTTTAGGAAAGAAGATAGTTATAGAATAGGGGGAGATGAGTTTGTTATAATATCAGAAAATATAACAAAAGAAGCTTTTGTTCAAAAAATTAATGATATAAATAGATATTTTTTAGATTTAATGGAATATAGTATATCTATAGGTTATTTATGGAGAAATAAAAATTTAAATATTAATGAATTAACACATAAAGCTGATGAATATATGTATCAAGCAAAAAAAGCTTATTATGACTCTATTGAAAAGAGCAACATTGAAATTTTCTCTGTTATGGCAACAGAAACGCAAGAAGATTCTAATAAAATAAAGATAACATTAGGATATGATACAGCATTAGGTTTTAGTTCAGATAAGTTTGCTTTAAAATCTAAACAAGACATCTTTAATTTTAAAGTTAAAAAACTTATTAATGATAGTAAAAATTCGTTTATAATGGTTATGTTAGATATTAATAATTTTAAGGCTATAAATGAAATGTACGGATTTGATGAAGGTAATAAAATACTGATGGAAATAAATCATATTATAAATAAGTTTATTTTTGGAAAAGGAATTTGTTGTCATTATTATTCTGATTTGTATTATTTTTGTTGTGAATCTGAAAATGATGAAGAAACATTAAAAATTCTGAATGATATAAATAATGAAATAAATGAGACTATGGTAAATATAAAAATCGTTTTATCTTATGGTATATATAGAATTAATGACAAACAAATAGGAATAAATGAAGTAATAGAGTATGTAAGTTACGCTCACAAAATATCAAAAAGAGATACTACTAGAAATATTACATTTTATGATGATACTTTAAAGTTTAATATGTTAAATGAGAAACAGATAGAAAATGATATGGATGAAGCTCTTATAAATGAAGATTTTAAGCTATATTTACAGCCTAAGTATAATATACATACTTACAAAATAAATGGAGCAGAAGCATTGGTTAGATGGGAACATCCTACAAAAGGTTTAATGCCGCCTGGGAAATTTATACCTATATTTGAAAAGAATGGT
>CAMMEG010000070.1 GCA_946495765.1 uncultured Eubacteriaceae bacterium | reverse complement strand
TAAATTTGGAGGTCTAATATGACAAAAAAAAACCAGAAAATTAAAAATAAGCAAGAAGAATTAGAATTAATAGATGAAGATGTTGATGAAGATATTGAAAATCAGCCAAATAAAAAAAGAGGGCGTTTGTTTAAATTTATAATAGCAGGTATTATATTTATTATTATTTTATCTATATCTGTTGCTATTTTAGGATTTAATGTAGGTAATATTAGAGATAAATATTTAAGACCAGGGCTTGAAAGAATACCTATTATAAATAATCTATTACCACCTTTAGAAGAAGAACAAATACAAGAACAGCCAGTAGATGAAAAACAACAAACAATAGATTCTCTAACAGCAGAAATTGAAGAGCTAAATAAAGAAATATCTAGATTAAAAGAGTTTGAACAAGCTCAATTAGAATTTAAAGCTGAAAAAGAAGAATTTGATAAAATGATAGCTTTAAATGACCCAAAAGCATATTCTAATTTTTATGAAACTATTTCTCCAGAAAATGCAGAAGAACTATACAAACAGGCTATAAATCAAGAAGTAGTAGATAAAGAGTTTAAAGATTATATACAAACATTTGAAAATATGAAAAAAGATGCTGCTGCTACTATATTAGAAGAACTTATAATAACAGATATGGATTTAGTTATAACTATATTAAATAATTTATCTAGTAAAAAAAGAAGTGAGATATTAAGTGCTATGGATCCTCAAAATGCAGCTTCTTGCTCTAGACTGCTCTCACCAGTACAATAATAATATTTGAAAGGAGGTGGAAAAAGTGGAATTAACAAGTATGTTTTTAAATCAATTAAGTAGTAATTCTAACTCGAATGCTATTAATACATACAAATCTAATATAGGTTTTGATGAATTTTTAAATAAGGCAGAAAGTAATGTTAATAATAAAAAGTATAATTATAATAATAGCAACTATAAAGATGCAAATAAATCTATTATTTCTAAAGGAAATATTGATAATTCATCTAATAAAAAAATAGAAATAGATAAAAAAAGTCAAGGTAAAGAAATATCAAAAAAGGATGATAATTTAGTAGAAAAAAATGATAATATAAAAGATGATAAGTCATTAGAAAAAGAAAAAATCACAATTGTAGATGATGAAACATTAAATAAATTATCAGAAATTTTAGGTATATCAAAAGATAAAATAACTGAAATCTTATCAAATCTATCAATATCTATATCTATGTTACAAAATGCTGAAAATTTAGTTGAATTTTTACAGTCTGCTTTTGGAGTAGAAAATCCTAATCAGTTATTATCAATAGATAATATTAAAGAAACTATGAATAGTATAGTAGATATAGCTAAAAATATAAACTACCAAGATAGTATAGCTATTGATGAAAGTATAGATAGTGTATTAAATGAACTTAATAATACTGGAATATTTGATAAAAAAATAACTTTATTAGGTTCAGAAAGTCAACAACTTAAACAAAAAATAAACCAACTATTAGATAATTTAAATGGAAGTATTGAAGATGTTAAAAATAATAGTTCTTTATTAGAAAGTAATAATATAAAAACATATATAGATAGTATTAAATTATCTGAAAATGTAGAAGATTTAGCTAGTATTGATAATATACAAGAAATTAAAGTAGAAAATCTTGAAAATACTACTTATTATCAAGGTGATAGTCAAAATAATAATCAAAATAGTCAAGGACAAATGTTATTAAATAATAATAATCAAAATGTAACATTAGAAGCTAATTCAAGCCAAGATATATTTAATGTTTCAGATATATTAAATAATAACAGGATATTTAATAGCTCATTACCAAAAACTCAAGTACTTAAAAATATTAATACTAGTGATGTTGTTGCTCAAATAATGGAAAAAATAAAAGTTTCTATTAAGCCAGAAGTTTCTGAAGTTAAAATTTTATTAAGACCAGAACAACTTGGGGAAGTTTCTCTTAAAATAGCTACACAAAATGGAATAGTTACAGCTCAATTTATAGCAGAAAGCCAAAAAGTTAAAGAAATTATAGAGGATAATTTTAATCAACTTAGAGATATGCTAGCTGAACAAGGTGTAAACGTAGGAGAGCTTGAAGTTAATGTATCTAGTAATAATAAGGAACAAAATCAATATAATAGTTTTGAACAAGAACAACAACAAAATAATAAAAGAATAGAAAGTATTATAAAAGAAAGTTTTGAACAAGAACAACAACAAAACAATATAACTCAAGAAGAAGTTATAGAATCTCAAGTTAATTATTCTATATAGGAGGTGAAAAAATGGATAATAGTATAAATAATAATATTTACAATATGACTAATTATAAAACTACACAAGCTCAAACGAGAACAAATAGTAGTTCTTCAACAGAAGATACATCAGGACCTACAGTCAGCTTGCCAGAAGAGGGTGGAGCAATAACAAATCCTAGCAATGTTAGAGAAGTAAAAACTCAGTTAGGTAAAGATGACTTTTTAAAACTATTAGTTACACAGTTACAATATCAAGACCCACTACAACCTATGGATAATACAGAATTCATTGCTCAAACTGCACAATTTACTGCTCTTGAACAAATGCAAAATTTAAATCAAACTATGACAAATGCTCAAGCCTTTGCTACAATAGGTAAAGGTGTATATATGAATACTTTAAATGAGCAAACAGGACAATATGAGTATATATATGGTGTAGTAACTTCTGTAGACGTAATAAATGGTAAACCATACTTAAATATTGGAAATAAAACTGCTCCATATGAAGACATTACTAGAGTACAAGATATCGAGTTAGGAGATACTTCTGCTATGGTATCACAAGCTATGTCTTTAATAGGTAAAACTATTCAAGGTATTAGAGTTGATGACCAATTAAATCCAGTAGGATACATAGAAGGAAAAGTAGATTTTGTAAAATTTGTAGATGGCGTACTAGTATTAAGTGTTGGTGGAAAAGATGTTTATTTAGGAGAAGTTGTAGGTGTATCCGAAAATACTCTTATTATAGGCTCAGAGATAAGTGCTAGTTTAGATAGTGGAACTATACGTGGCAAAATAGAAAATATATTATTAAAAGATGATAAAATATATGTTAAACTAGAAGGAAATGATAAAGAAATAGAAATAGAAGAGATAGGCTCATTAGTAAGTTCATTATCCTTTATAGGCAAAGAAATAACAGCAGGTAAAGTTAGTGGTAAAGTAGATGGAGTAATTATTAGAGATAATAAAGTATACCTTCAAGTTGGAAATGAAGAAGTTTCTTATAAAGATATTGAATAGTAGGCGGTGATTTTTTGACTATAATAAATAATAATTTGATAAACACAAATTTAATAAATAATGTTAGAAAAAATCAGTCTATAATTAATCAAAATAATGAAACTAACACTAATAATAAAACATTTAAAGAAATTTTAGAAAATAAATCACAAGATGGTATTATGTTTTCTAAACATGCCTCAATGAGACTTAATTCTAGAAACTTACAACTTTCTTCATCTCAAATAAAGAGGTTAGAAGATGGTGTAAAAAGGGCAGAACAAAAAGGAATAAAAGATTCTCTTGTATTAGTAGATAATATTGCCCTTTTAGTGAATATAAAAAATAAAACAGTTGTTACAGCAGTAGATAATAATAGTGAAAAAATCTATACAAATATAGATGGTGCCGTTATAGTTTAGGCTGGACCTTTAGGAAGCCTATTTTCTTTGAACGACAGATAAGAAAAACGGTAATTTAAGGAGGAGTTTATTATGATGAGAAGTATGTACTCAGGCGTTTCTGGTCTGAGAGTGCATCAAACAAAAATGGATGTTATATCTAATAATATATCAAATATTAATACAGTAGGTTTTAAAAGAGCTTCTGTTTCTTTTAAAGATAGTTTTAGCCAGACATTAAGTTCTGCTACAGGTGCTAATGACAATAGAGGAGGAATAAACCCACAACAAGTAGGTATGGGTGCTAATGTTTCATCGATAGTTAATGTTATGGGTCAAGGGGCTGCTCAAAGAACAGACTATGGTAGTGACCTTATGATAGATGGAGATGGCTTTTTTATTGTAAGAGATTCAACTGGGTATTCATTTACTAGAGCAGGTGTATTTGAAGTAGATGCTTCTGGT
Organism: uncultured Eubacteriaceae bacterium; assembly: GCA_946495765.1. Classification (GTDB taxonomy): domain Bacteria; phylum Bacillota; class Clostridia; order Lachnospirales; family CAG-274; genus Tyzzerella. The sequence continues at coordinate 5,704 of CAMMEG010000070.1, read as the reverse complement.
AATCTTGTAGACCCAAATGGTTATAATGTTTGTGGTTGGAGAGCAGAAGATGACCCAGATAACCCTGGTCAACAAAAAATAGTTCAAGATACAGTAGTACCTATTAATATATATGAAGGTAATAATTTATATGCTCCAGCTGAACAGACAACTAGTATAGAATTTACTGGAAACTTTAATCAAACAACAAATCCAACACAAAAAAATACTATGTCTTTTTATGATAGCCAAGGTAATAAATATACTATAAATATTCAATTTGTAAAAGACCCTGCTAATGCTAATCAATGGACAGTTAGTGTACCAGTTATTAATGACCCAGCCTCTCCAGCGAATGGTATGGTAGAACTTACTGTTAATGGTAGTGAAAAAATGTATTTACCTGCAGCAAATTTAGCTTTAAATAGAACTAACTTAATTTTTGATGCAGATGGGAAGTTATTAGAAACTGCAGCTGGTACAGGAAATAAAACTATAGACATAACAAATATTGATTTATCTCAACTACAAAAAATTGAAAATGGACAATTAGCACAAGCTAACTTAGGTGGAGAATTAGCTTCTCAATCTTTAAACATAGATTTTTCAACTGTTACACAATTTAACTCTAAAGTTACTGTTACATCAGAAACAAAAGATGGTAACACAGCAGGTAGTATGACGGGGTATTCTATAGATGCAAATGGTATTATTAGAGGGACATATTCTAATGGTAAAACTAAAACATTATGGCAAATTCCACTTGCAAATTTTAAAAATCCAGCTGGTCTTGAAAAATATGGGAATAACCTTTATAAAGAAACTAGTAACTCAAGTGAGTTTGATGGAATAGGTTCTGAGGTAAGTGCTTTAGGTTCAAAATTACAAAGTGGCGCATTAGAAATGTCAAATGTAGATTTATCTTATGAATTTAGTGAAATGATAACTACTCAAAGAGGATTTCAGGCTAATTCTAGAATAATAACTACAAGTGATGAAATGATACAAGAATTAGTAAATTTAAAAAGATAGTTTTTAATTTATAATTAGTATATAGCTTTTAAAATATTTATAATTTAAAAGCTATATACTAATGACGTTTAAAAATAGTATGTAAATTGATTGTAATATAAAAATAATAAATTTATACTTGAGAAATTATAAAAAATAGTGTATATTATAGAATAGAAAAGTAGAAAACAATATTTTGACTTTATGGAGATTATATTATGATTGTTTTAACCAAATTGAATGATGTAGAGATTGTTATTAATTGTGATTATATAGAAATTATGCAAGAAACACCAGATACGACAATAACATTAACAACTGGACGAAAAATAATAGTAAAGGAAACAGTTGATGATATTATAGATAAAATAATTACATATAAAAAAGGATTAAAATAAATTAAGAGGGGAGTAAATAGACAATGGAGCTAGGTTTAATTATAGGTTTAGTTGCAGGTATGGCTTTTACGATAATATCAATACTTTTATCGGCTAGTATGCAGATAACAGCAGTAGTAAGTTTTCTTGATGCACCATCTTTTATGATTACAGTTGGTGGTGCTATGGCAGCAGTTATAGCATCATATCCTCTGCCTAAATTTTTAAATGCTATGAAAAGTGTAAATAAAATATTAAAACCTGAAAATAGTGATCCAATAGCTGCTATAAAAGATATAATAGAACTTGCTAATGTAGCTAGAAAAGAAGGGCTATTAGCTCTTGATGATAAATCAGTAGATATGGATACATTTTTAAGAAAAGGAATAATGCTTGTAGTAGATGGTACAGACCAAGAGCTTGTAAGGAATGTATTAGAAACAGAGATGTCATATATAGAAGATAGGCATAAAGACAATATAGAAATATGGGAACTGATGGCATCACAATTTCCAGCGTGGGGTATGATAGGTACTCTTATAGGTCTTGTTTTAATGCTTCAAAATATGTCTGATCCTTCTTCTATAGGACCTAAAATGGCAGTAGCTTTAATAACAACATTTTATGGTTCATTATTTGCAAATTGGTTATCTACACCAATTGCAAATAAAATGAAAGTTTATAGTAAGCAAGAAATGTTAGTTAAAGAAGTCATAATAGAAGGAGTATTATCTATTGCAGCTGGTGAAAACCCGCGTATAATAGAAGAAAAACTTAAAGTTTTCATATCGCCAACTCTTAGAGAAACTTTTGGTGATGGTGATAGAGAATAAGGCTGGTGAAATTATATGGCTAAAAAAGAAAAAAAAATAGAAATTAAGCAAGGGCTTGCAGAATGGATGGGTACATATGGTGATATGGTTACTTTACTATTATGTTTCTTCGTTCTTTTATTTGCTTCATCAAGTGTAGATGCTGAAAAGTTTAGTCAAATAGCGAGTTCATTTGCTAATAATCAAATAGTTATTATGCCTGATCAAACTTCTGGCATGCTAGATGCATTGGGTAATGGCATTATAGAAATGCCAGAAGCTAAAGGAAACTCAGATAAAGAGTTTGAACAAAGAGGAAAAGAAGAACTTGATAGTATAGCCGAAAATTTTAAAACATATTTTGCAGAAAATAACCTTGAAGATAAAATAGAAATAGAAGAAAATGATAGATATATAACATTAAATTTTAAAGATGGTATATTATTTGAAAGTGGAAGCGCAGATTTAAAATCAGAAGCTGTAAATATATTAAGTCAAGTTGCTGATGAATTATTAAATTATCCAGAAAATAATATTAAAATAGAAGGGCATACAGATAATATGCCTATTAATACAATAAAGTATCCAAATAATTGGTATTTATCAGCGGCTAGGGCAATATCGGTTGCAACATATTTTACAGATAATAAAAATTTTCCACCAGATAGGATATCTACTGAAGGATATGGTGAATATAAACCTAAAGTTTCTAATGATACTCCAGAAAATAGAGCTATCAACAGAAGAGTTGAAATAAAAATAATTAGTAAATATTATAATAATGAGTTGTAAATATTAAGGGGGATAAGGAAAAATGGGAAAAAATAAAATAGGAATGATACTAATAATAGTATTATTAGTATCATTATTAATTTTATTTGGTGTTGGTTTTACCTTTTTATATAAGGCTATGAATAAAGCTAATGAAGGTGGAAGTAATAATATAATAATACAACAAGAGTTATCAATAGAAGATATAACAAACTTTCCAGTAGGAGATCCAATAGTAACGAATCTATTAGAAGGTCCAGATAAAAAAGATCATGTAGTAAAAATAAATGTTAGTTTAGGTATAAATACAAGTAAAGATACTTCTAAAGAAGCAGAAAAGCTTATAGCTACCTTAGAAGCACAAAAACCTGTTATAAAAGATATAATAATAGGAGTTTGTAGAAGTAAAACTTATGAAGAGTTAAATATGACAGATGCAAGAGCTGTTTTTAAAGATGAAATATTATTAAAGCTTCAAGAAGTTTTTGCTACAAGTCTTATAGTCGATGTATACATTGATGAAATATTTTTACAATAATATAGAGGCTTTGAAAGGTAGGTGATATAAAAATGAGCGAGATTTTATCTCAAGAAGAGATAGACAATTTGCTTAATGCTATGGCAAATGGTAATAATAATGCTATAGAACATACACCGGTTAATGAGAAGAAAGTTAGTATTTATGACTTTGCAAGACCATCAAAATTTGGTAAAGAACAGCTTAGAACTCTTGAAGTAATTTTTGATAATTTTGCTAGAATATCATCTTCATTTTTAACAGGATACTTAAGAACTACAACCACTATTGAAGTTATAAGTTCAGAACAAGTTACTTATGGAGAGTTTAATAATTCATTATTAAATCCTGTTGTTCTTAGTATAATAGATTTTAATCCATTTAAGGGTTCTATTATATTAGATTTATCTTCTAGCATAGGATACTCAATGATAGATAGAATACTTGGTGGAACAGGTAAAACAATAAGCAAAACAAGAGATTTTACAGAAATAGAAGTTATATTATTAAGTAAAATAATGGAGAAGCTTGTAACACGGCTAGAAGAACCTTGGAAACAAGTTTGTGATATAAGACCACATCTTGAAAAAGTAGAAACCAATTCTCAATTTGCTCAAATTATGTCTCCTAATGAAATGGTAGCATTAGTTACTTTAAGTATTAAAGTTGGCGACATAGAAGGTCTTATGAACTTTTGTATACCATATATAGTTATAGAACCTATAGTTGGTAAATTAAATACAAAACATTGGTTCTCAACTATAGAAAGTAATGATGGACAATATAAACCTTTTGTTGAAAAACATTTAGAAGAGGCAAGGGTTCCTATTTCTGTTATTGTAGGTAAAACTAATATTACAGTAGATGAATTTATAAATATACAAGTAGGTGATGTTATACCTCTTGATTCTTATGTAACTTCTGATTTTAAAGTTAAAGTCGGAGATTTAACTAAATTTTATGCTAAGCCTGGTATAAATAAAGGTAAAAATGCTATACAAATAACTTCTGTTATTAGGAAGGGGGAATAAAAATGAGTGATATGCTCTCACAAGAAGAAATAAATGCTTTACTAGGTGATAGTGTAGTCAATAACGAGGATAATAATAAAAATATAGAAAGTGAAATATTAACAGACGAAAAAAAAGATATTTTAGGTGAAATTGGAAATATAAGTATGGGCACATCTGCCACAACTTTATCAGCTCTATTAAATCATAAAGTTGAAATATCCACACCAACAGTTAGTATGGTTTATCTTAGTGGGCTATCTGGAAAGTATGATAAACCTTGTGTCGGATTAAAAATAAATTATAAAGAGGGTTTAGTAGGCTCTAATTTACTTGTATTAAAGCAAGAAGACGTTAAAATAATAGCGAACCTTATGATGGGTGGAGATGGAAATATCCAAACAGATGAAGAACTTACAGAATTAGATTTAAGTGCAATATCAGAAGCTATGAATCAAATGGTTGGCTCTGCATCTACATCTTTATCATCTATGTTAGGTTATAAGATAGATATAGATACACCAGAAGCTTTTATTTTAAGATTTGATGATGATACATTTTTTAAAGATTTGACATCAACAGATGAATATTTAGTATGTAATTCTTTTAGAATGGTTGTAGATGGATTAATTGATAGTGAAATAATGCAATTATTACCAGTGAATTTTTCAGAAAGTATTATACAAAAACTTACATCAAGTAGAGATAATAAAACAGATGTAGCGCCAACTTCACAATCAGTGTCAGAGCCTTCACCAGCTCCACAATCTACTGTACAACAATCTACTATACAACAACCTACTATATCTCAGCCAGTTTCACAATATGTTATGGAACAACCAGTTACTTCTCAAACAAGTAATGTTATACATAACAATGTAAACGTTCAAACAGCACAATTTCAAAGTTTTGATATGAATGAGCTTGCTCAACAAAAAGAAAATATTACTATAATTAGAGATGTTCCTCTTGAGGTTACAGTAGAACTTGGAAGAACTAGAAAACCGATTAAAGAAATATTAGAATTTAATCCAGGTACAGTTATAGAGCTTGATAAACTAGCAGGAGAGCCTATCGATATACTTGTAAATGGTAAGTTTATAGCAAGAGGAGAAGTCGTAGTTATAGATGAAAATTTTGGTGTTAGAGTAACAGATATTATAAGTAGTGAAGAAAGAATATAGTTTAAAACGTAATTATATAATTAATATTATATTAAATATATAA
>CAMMEG010000069.1 GCA_946495765.1 uncultured Eubacteriaceae bacterium | reverse complement strand
AATATCTAAAATATTATTAGCTAGTATAGTTAATCTTTCTGTTTCTTCTAAAACAATATTTATATATTTTTCTTTTTTTTCTTCAGGTATAGTTCCATCTATAATAGCTTGTAAAAAACCTCGCATAGATGTTAATGGAGAACGAATATCATGAGATATATTTGATATAAATTCACGTCTTCTTTTTTCCTGTTCGTCTAGACTTTGAGCCATATCATTTAATATAGTTGCTAATTGCCCTATTTCATCTTTACTATTTATATATATACGTTTTTTAAAATTACCACTTGCCATAATTTTAGCAGCTTTATTTATTTCTATAAGAGGAAGACTTATCTTTTTAGAAAATAAATATACTAATATAAAAGCAACTATTATAGCAAAGATAGTGAGTAGTATTATAATTTGATAAGATTTTTCTACGGTAATAAGTAAATCTGTAACTGGGGTATTTATAAATATAGTACCTAAATATTGTTCATTTATGGTCATAGGTCTTCCGATGCTAACCATGGGCTCTTTAAATATATCATCTAAGGTGCCCTTAATTTCATAAAATTCATTATTTTCACTTTCATCTAGTATTTTATCAAAATTTATTTTTTGGTTAAGCCATTTAGAGTCTATATCGCTAGAAATTATTTTTATTTTATTTTCATTATCTACAAATATAAAGCTAGCATTTAGATAATTTTCTAGTATTTCTATTTCATTTTGAAGAGCTAATAAACCATATCTGCCTTCTAAAAAATATGCTTGTTTAAACGTTTTAGCTACTTTTTTACTTTGATCTATAAGTAATTCCTGTCTTTGTTCTAAAAAAAATGTAGCAAAAGCCTTAGTAAGACCGGCTCCTAATAGAGCAAAGCTTATAATAAGAACAAAGGATTGCATAAAAAATTGTTTTTTAAATAACGTATTCATTAAAATCACCCTTTATATTAAATATAATTAAAATATGACTTTATTATTCAAAATAAAAATTATAAATTTTTTTTGTTTTAATCTTTATTTAATAAGAATAATAGGTATAGCTAGTCTTTAATATATAATGTTAAAGAAATTATATCATAAAATATTTTTATTGAAAATACATTTGTATTCTATTTAACATAAAATTAACATATAATCTATTGCTAAAGGAGGTAGATTAATATGAAAAAAAATAATTCTCCAAATAATTTTGTAAATTCTATAAAAAAAGGATTAACAGATGGATTAGATTTACCAAATGAGATAATTTTAAATGTCCCACTTATAACAATTGTAGGTCGTTCTAAAATAGTTATAGAAAATTTTAAAAATATAGTACAATATTCAAATGAAATAGTAAAAATAAACACTTCTTGTGGGATTTTTAAAATAGTAGGAAAAGATATTTTTTTAAAAGAGCTTAATAAAAATAAAATTTATATAAAAGGTACTATAACACAATTTGAATTTATATAGGTTGGTGAAATAATGTTTAAATTTATATGGAATTACTTTAAAGGATATGTTATTATAAAAATTACAGGGTTTTCTATTGAAAGATTTTTAAATTTATGTTTAAATAAAAATATATATATTTCTAAATTAGAAGAAGTAAATGATGGCGTTATATGTAGAGTTTCAATAAAAGATTTTAGACAATTAAAAATAATATCTAAAAAAACTGGATGTAAATATAAAATAGTATCAAAATACGGTATGCCATTTTTTATTTTTAAAAATAGAAAAAGAAAAATGTTTTTAATAGGTGCTATATTATTTATATTTTTGTTATATTATTTTTCGTCTTTTGTATGGACTATACAAGTTGTGGGAAATAAATATATAGATAGTAATCAAATACTAAGTTTTTGTGAAGAAAAAGGACTTTATTTAGGAGCGTATAAAAAAAATATTGATACTAAATTATTACAGACAGAACTTAAAAATAATTTTGATACTATATCATGGACTAATGTACAAATTAAAGGTACTTTGGTTACTATAAGTTTATCTGAAAATATACCAAATAAAAATATAGTTGAAATTAATGAACCTTGTGATATAATATCTTCAGAAACAGGTGTTATAACAGATATTGTAACAAGAACAGGACGACCGCTTGTAAAAGCCAAAGATGTTGTAAAAAAGGGAGATATGTTAGTATCTGGTCAACTTTTTTTACAGGAAGGTGAAGAAATAAAAGGTACATATAATACATATGCAGATGCGGATATAAAAGCTAAAATAGAAAAAGAAATAAAAATTACTGTACCATTTGAATATTATACAAAGGAGTATACAGGTAATAAAAAAGTTGTATATAGCCTATTAGCATTTAATAAAAATTTTAAATTTAATTTATTTAACAAAAATATTGAATATGAAAATTATGATACTATAATATCTAGAACTCAATTAAGGCTGTCAGAAAATTTTTTCTTGCCATTTATAATAAAAAAAATAGAATATAAAGAGTATATACCTGTGAAAAAAACATATTCTATAGATGAAGCGAAAATATATGCAGATAAACTTATAATAGAAAAAATTATAGAGGAAATAGATTTTTCTTCAGATATATTAGATAAACAAACTATTTATGAAGAAACACAAAATGAGATAATTGCTACTGCTAAATTAACTATAATACAAGATATTGGAGTAAAAGTACCTATAACTAGTAGCTATGAAGAGGATGAAGGGAGTAATATACAAGATGGAACAAATAAAATTACAAATAGCTAATGAACAAATATTAAATATTTTTGGACAATATGATGTTAATATAAAAAAATTAGAACGTAGCTTTGCTGTTAATATTGTAAATAGAGGTGAAGATATTATTATATCTGGTAGTAAATATGCTTTAAATAAAGCTGAGAAAGTTTTAAAATCTCTAATAGCAATAGCTAGTCGTGGAGAAGAAATAACAGAACAAAGCATAAACTATCTCATAGCTCAAGTAGAAGATGAAAATTTTGAGCAAATAGAAAAAATAAGCGAAGATTTTATTTGTGTAAATATTGCAGGACGTCCTGTAAAGCCTAAAACTATTGGTCAAAAAAACTATATAGATACAATTAGAAAAAATACTATTGTTTTTGGTATTGGACCAGCAGGTACTGGAAAAACATATTTAGCCATGGCTATGGCTATTACTGCATTTAAAAATAACGAAGTTAATCGTATCATTTTAACTAGACCAGCTATAGAGGCAGGAGAACATCTTGGATTTTTACCAGGCGATTTACAACAAAAAGTAGACCCATATTTAAGACCATTATATGATGCTTTGTATGATATAATGGGTGCAGAAAATTTTCAAAAAAATATGGAAAAAGGTGCTATTGAGGTTGCTCCTCTTGCATATATGCGTGGTAGGACACTAGATAATTCATTTATTATACTAGATGAAGCACAAAATACAACACCCGAACAGATGAAAATGTTTTTAACTCGTATAGGATTTGGCTCTAAAGCTATTATAACAGGAGATTTAACACAAATTGATTTACCAATAGGTAAAAATTCAGGACTTATAGATGCTGTTAAGATTTTAGATAATATTGAGGATATTGGTATATGTAAATTTAGTAATAAAGATGTTGTTCGACATCCTCTTGTTCAAAAAATAATAGGTGCTTATGAAAAACTTGAAAAAGAGAAAGAAAAGATAAAAGTTAAACAAGCGAAAAATAAAAAATAATATTTATAAAGTAATTTATTGAATATTTTTATAATTAAACTATTTATAATATTCAATAAATTACTTTAAAGGAGTTTTTATGAAAATTTTATTTGATAATAATACAACTTATAATATAGATGAAAATACTTTTAATCTTATAAACAAATGTATAGAAGAAACTTTAAAAACTGAAAACTTCACAAATAATGTAGAAATAAGTTTGTCTATTGTTAACAATGAAGAAATAAGAAAACTTAATAGTATACACAGAAATATAGATAAAGAAACAGACGTTCTTTCTTTTCCAATGTTAGATGAATTTAATAATATAGAAAATAATCTGTTGCATCCAATTATTTTAGGAGATATAATAATAAGTATTGATAAAGCTATGACACAAGCTAAAGACTATGGACATTCTTTAGAACGTGAATTGTGTTTTTTAACAGTACATAGTATGCTACATCTTTTAGGATATGACCATATAGATAAAAATGAAGAAAAAATAATGTTTGATAAACAAGATATTATTTTAAATAACTTAAATATAAGGAGATAATAATGTTATTAGAAACAGAACGACTTTTATTAAGACCTATGTGTAAAGATGATTTTTATGATTTAAAATCTCTTTTGCAAGATTCTAAGGTTATGTATGCATACGAGCACCCTTTTTCTGAACAAGAATGTATAGAATGGTTTAATAGTCAGTTAAATAAATATAAACAAGAAGGATATGGACTTTTAGGTGTATTTTTAAAAGAAGATAATACATTTATAGGACAAGCAGGAATAACTAAACAAAATGTAAATGATAATATAGTAGATGAAATAGGATATTTATTAAAAAAAGAATATTGGAAGAAAGGTTATGCTACAGAATGTGCAATATATTTAAAACAATATGGATTTAATAAACTTAATCTTAAAAATATATATTCTATTATTAGAGATAATAATATATCATCACAAAATGTAGCCAAAAGAAATAATATGAAACATATACAAACAATAGTAAAGCATTATTATAATATGGATATGCCCCATTATGTATATTGTATATCAAAAGATGAATTTTTAAAAGAAAGGAATTAAATTATGAATAATCATTTTCGATCTGGTTTTGTATCTTTAATAGGTAGACCCAATGTTGGTAAATCTACTCTTATGAATAGTCTTATAGGAGAAAAAATAGCCATTATATCTAGCAAGCCTCAAACAACTAGAAATAAAATACAATCTATTTTAACAGAAGATGACTTTCAGGCTATATTTATAGATACACCAGGAATACACAAGCCAAAATCAAAGTTAGGTAACTATATGGTAAAATCAGCAGAAACTACTTTAAATGAAGTTGATATTGTATTATATCTTATAGAACCGTTTGAAAAAATCAAAGAATCCGATTTATCTATTATAAAAAGGCTAGAAAAAGTATCTACACCTGTATTTTTAATAATAAATAAAATAGATACTGTATCATATGAAGATATTTTAGTTGTTATAGATAAATATAAAGCTATGTACAATTTTTCAGAGATTATACCAGTTTCTGCTTTAAAGTGTAAAAATAAAGAAGAATTATTAAAATGTATTAAAAAATATCTTCCAGAAGGACCACAGTTTTTTCCAGCTGATATGATAACAGACCAACCAGAAAGACAAATAGTTTCAGAAATTATTAGAGAAAAATCTTTAAAACTTTTACAAGATGAAATACCCCATGGAATAGCAGTTGAAGTTAGTTCTATGAAGTCTAGAAAAGATAAGGAAATTATAGATATACAAGCTACTATTTATTGTGAAAGAGATTCTCATAAAGGAATTATAATAGGTAAACAAGGGTCTATGTTAAAAAAAATAGGTTCTAATGCTCGTTATGAAATAGAAAGACTTTTAGGCTCACCTATAAATTTACAAATATGGATAAAAGTTAAAAAAGATTGGAGAGATAGTGACTTTTTATTAAAAAACTTTGGATATGACCAAAAACAAATATAAATTTGTCAATAGTATTTTAGCTCCTTTTATGGTAAATTTTCAATAGTATATAAAAATAATTTTTACTAAAAATATTTATATAATATTTTTTATAATTAAGTTATGACTTTATTTTGAAAAATATTAATAATAACTTATTTTATATAATGGGAGCTAAAAATTATGGAAGATTTATTTTGGAGTATTTTTGAAAAAAGTGGAGATATTAATGCTTTTTTAGCATATAAAGAATATAAAAATAATACTAAGACTAATGATAAAAATAAACAAAATATATATTAAGGAAGAATAAAATGAGTATATTTAAGGCTAGAGGAATAATAATAAAGGAAACTTTAGTAGGTGATAATGATAAGGCGCTTATTATTTTATTAAAAGATTATGGAAAATTTACTGTTTGGGCAAGAAATTGTAGAAATGGCAAAAGTAAACTTTTAGCAGGTTCTTGGTTATTTTCTTATGCAGATTTTATTATATATGATAATGGTAAAACATTATCTTTAAATCAAGTAGATATAATAGAAAATTTTTATAATTTAACAGAAGATTTAGATTCCTTGGCCTATGGTACATATTTTTTAGAGTTTGTAGATAAAAATGTTCAAGAAGCTACACCTATAAATGACATAATGTTACTTTTACTAAAATCATTACTTATCCTTTCAAAATCCACTGTTATAGCACCTAAATTAATATCAAAGATATTTGAAATTAAGTTTTTACAATTAAATGGATATATGCCAGTTATTAATAACTGTATATATTGTGATAAAATTATCAAAGATGAAAAAAATATATATTGGGGAACAAATGGTGTTGTATGTAAAGATTGTAAAGACAAAGAAAAATATTTATTAAATATATCACCTAATATAATATTTGTGTTAAATCATATATTATCATCAAAAATAGATAAATTATATAATTTTAACGTATCTGAAAACATACTAAATGAGCTATCATTAATTAGTAAAAAACTTTTAAAAATACATTTATATACAGAATTAAAAAGCACATCTTTTATAGAACAATTAGAAAATATATAATAAAAAGACTATAAATAAAATATTATAGTCTTTTTATTATATATTAATTAAAAATTTTGTTTAACAAACTGCTCTATTCTATTTATACCTTCTACTATATTTTGCATATTAGTAGTATAAGAAAGTCTAATGTATTTTTTATATCCAAACATATTACAAGGAACAACGCAAACTCTATATTTATCTAAAAGTATTTTAGCCACATCTTCACTATCTTCTATAACTATATCATCTACTTTATGACCAAAAAGCTTAGATACGTCTATAAATTGGTAAAAAGCACCTTTAGGTCTTAAAGAACTAAGCATAGGTATATCAGATATTTGTTGTGATATATAATCTCTTCTTTTTTTAAATTCATATAATATATCTTCTAATATAGGATTACTTGAGGTTAAAGCTTCTAAAGCAGCTTGTTGGGCTATTACATTAACATTAGATGTAGTATGATTTTGAATATTAGACATAATATTGGCTAATTTTTTATTGGATGCTGTATATCCTATTCTCCAACCAGACATAGCATAACATTTTGAAAAACCGTTTATAATAATTGTTCTGTCATATATTTCTTTACCAAGAGATGCAATACTAGTATGTTTAATTTTATTACTATAAATAAGTTTTTCATAAAGTTCATCAGATATGACAAATAAATCGTTTTCTACTGCAAAATTTGCAATTTGTGATAATTCTTCTTCTGTATATACCATACCAGTAGGATTGTTAGGAGTGTTTATAATAATTGCTTTTGTTTTAGATGTTAAAGCCTTTTCCAACATTTGTGTGCTAACTTTAAAACAATCTTCCTTTTGTGTATAAATAAATACAGGTTTTCCACCGCAGTTCTTTACAATCTCTGGATAGCTAGTCCAATAAGGAGCTGGTATTATAACCTCATCATCTTTATCTAATATAGCGAAAAAAGCATTATTTAAAGCTTGTTTAGCACCATGACAAACAATAATTTGATTATAGTTATATTTAAGATTATTTTCTTTAAGAAGTTTTTTAGTAATTGCTTCTCTAAGTTCCTTTAATCCATCAGAATGACTATATAAAGATAAATTTTGTATTGCATCTATACCAGCTTTTTTTATGTAATCTGGTGTTTCAAAATCAGGTTCACCAGAACTGAAATTTATAACATCTATCCCCTCTTTTATCATTTCTATAGCTTTAGATGTTAACTCTAGAGTAATTGCAGGATTAATAGCTTTAGATTTTTGAGATAGTTTCATAATATCACATCCTATCATAAAAATATATATTATCATTTTATAATATATATATCTTTATGTCAATTAGTAGTTATTTTTTAAAAACTCTAACCATTTTTTTATATTTTTTTCATATCCATTATTAGATGGTTCATAATATATATTATCCTTTAATTCATCTGGCAAATATTGTTGTTTAACATAATTTTTTTCATAATTATGAGCATATTTGTAGTTTATACCATTTCCAAGTTCACTTGCTCCAGAATAGTGGGTATCTTTTAAATAAGGTGGTATTTGTTTAATTTTTATGTTTTGGACATCTTCTATAGCTTTATCAATTGCTAAATAAGAAGAATTACTTTTTGGAGCAGTAGCAACATAACATACAGCCTGAGATAAAATAATTCTACATTCGGGCATACCAATCATTTCTACAGCTTGAAAAGCTGATACAGCTACTTGTAATGCTCGAGGGTCTGCATTACCTACATCTTCAGAAGCACATATAATAATTCGTCTAGCTATAAATTTTGGATCTTCACCAGCATATAACATTTTAGCTAAATAATATACAGCTGCATCGGGGTCGCTTCCTCTCATACTTTTTATAAAAGCAGATATAGTATCATAGTGATTATCACCACTTTTGTCATAATTTATAGCACGTTTTTGTATACATTGTTCTGCTATTTTTAGATTAATATAAATTATTCCATCATCATTTTTTTTAGTTGTCAAACTAGCCAGTTCTATTGCATTTAAAGCAACTCTAGCATCACCGTTACATATATTAGCTATAAAATTTAAAGCTTTTTCATCTATTTTTATATTAAAGTACCCTAATCCATTTTCTTTATTATCAATGGCTCTTGTTATAATTTGTTTTATATCATTAGTAGATAGAGGCTCTAACTTAAAGATAATACTTCTAGATATTAATGCCCTATTTACCTCAAAATAAGGATTTTCTGTTGTTGCTCCAATAAGAATTATTGTACCATCTTCTACGTGGGGTAAAAGTGTATCTTGTTGACTTTTATTAAATCTATGTATTTCATCAATAAAAAGAATTGTTTTTTTGCCATTTAATAATGTAATTTTAGCTTTTTCTACTATTTCTTTTATATCTTTGGTGCCTGAGGTTACACCATTTATTTGTATAAAAATACTTTTTGTTGTATTAGCTATAATTTTGGCAAGAGTTGTTTTTCCAGTGCCAGAAGGACCATATAGTATTAAAGATGAAAGTTTATCAGCTTTTATGGCTCTATAAAGTAATGTATCTTTACCTACTATATGTTCTTGTCCTATAAATTCATCTAAAGTGTTAGGTCTTAATCTATTGGCTAAAGGTGCTTCTTTTTTTAATATTTTTTCACTTTGATAATGGAATAAGTCCATATTATCACCACCTTGTTAAAAACATTGCATCTCCAAAACTAAAAAATCTATATTCATTTAAAACAGCTTCATTATAAGCATTAATAATATTATCTCTACTAGAAAATGCACTAACAAGCATTATTAAACTAGATTCTGGTAAGTGAAAATTAGTTATAAGACTATCTACTATTTTGAATTTATATGATGGGTATATAAAAATATCTGTGTATCCACTATCAGCTTTTACTATTCCATTTTCATTAGCAATAGACTCTAAAGTTCTTGTACTAGTTGTTCCAACTGTTATTATTCTTCCACCATTTTTTTTAGTATCATTTATAATTTTAGCATTTTCTTCGTCTAAATTATAATACTCTGAATGCATTTTATGTTCTAAAATATTATCTACTTTAACAGGTCTAAATGTGCCTAAGCCTACGTGTAAAGTTAATTTTGCTATTTTTATTCCCTTATTTTTAATTTTTTCTAAAAGTTCATTTGTAAAGTGTAATCCAGCTGTTGGAGCTGCTGACGAGCCATCATTTTTAG
>CAMMEG010000068.1 GCA_946495765.1 uncultured Eubacteriaceae bacterium | reverse complement strand
GCCCTTTCACGGCTAAAACAGGGGTTCGATTCCCCTACGGGTCAGTTATTTAGTATAACTATTATGGCGATATAGCCAAGCGGTAAGGCATGGGACTGCAACTCCCTGATCCCCAGTTCAAATCTGGGTGTCGCCTTTATAAATAAAAAGCAAAATACATAAATGTATTTTGCTTTTTATTTTAGTCATAAATAATTTTTAGTATTTAATTATATGTTTTTTTAATCACATATTTTATAGTTGTAAAAATAATTTTAATGTGATAAAATTTTTTTGTTAAGTTATATAATATAAAGGGAGTAGTAGTTTATGATGTTTAAGACAATGCCAATATTTATTAGTATAATAAGTTTTGCTTTAATTATTAGAATATTATTAAAAAAAAGTAATAATGGTTATGATAGAGCCATAGATAAATTTGTTGATAGAGAAATTAAAGCTAACTCTATAACAAAAGATTTTGATATATTAGATATTAATTTTGTTACACCATCTAAAACATTACCTTTTAAAGAATATGAAAATATACCTATATATAAAAATGTTATAAAAAAGCAAAGTTTAGTTAAAAGAAAAATAAATTTAGAAATGATAAAAATACCATCTAATCTTACTAATACAGAGATTAAAGAAAGATATGGTATTAACAATTTTGATAAAATATCTTTATTGGAGGAACATTATAATTCTTATGTAAGAAGTCTATTTGAATGGGGAGAAGAACTTTTTAATCTTAATAATATATATGATAGTAAAAAAGTATTGTTAGAAGCAGTTAGATTAGAAGCAAATATTAGTCAGGTATATATAACATTGGCAAAAATATATGTAAAAGAAAATAATAAAGATAACTTATTAAAATTAAAAAATACTGTTGAGAAAATAGAACTTTCTTTAAAAAATAAAGTTCTACAAGAAATAAATAATTGTATTAATAAATTATTATAAAAGGTGATAATATGGCATTTACAAAAAATCAGTTAGAGGCTATAAATGAACGCAATAAAAATATACTTGTATCTGCAGCTGCAGGTTCTGGTAAAACAACTGTCTTAGCTGAAAGGATAATAAATAAAATAATTAAAGATAGAGTAAATGTAGATAATCTTCTTGTTGTTACGTTTACAAAAGATGCGGCTGAAGAAATGAAGGAGCGTATTATAAAGAGAATAAATTTAGAGTTAGAAAAGGACAGTACAAATTCATTTTTATCAGAGCAATTAGTTAGAATAAATAAAGCACAAATATCTACTATAGATGCTTTTTGTTCTAAAATTGTAAGAACCCATTTTAAGGCTATTAACATAGACCCTAATTTTAGAATAGGGGATAAGGGTGAATTAGATATATTAACAGATGAAACATTACAAGACTTTTTAGACAGATATTATGAAGAAAATAATAAAGAATTTATTAACCTTGTAGATGCTTTTACTAAAGGGTCTAATGATGATAACTTTAAAAGTATTTTTTTAAAAATATATTTTAAATCACAAAATTTGCCATATCCTAAAAAATGGTTAAAAGATGCTTATAATCAGTTTAAATTTTCTAATGAAGATGAATTTTTTTCATCTAAAATATTTTTAAAAATGATAGACTATATAAAAGATTGTATAAATGAAGTATTAATTATTTTTGATAAAATAAAATTAATTTCTACTGGAGTTTTAGATTTTGATAATAATGTTAATGACCAATCAACATTAGAAAGTTTTTTATTAAATGAGTTTTCTAATTTTTATAATATGTTAGAGCATATAAAAAATAAAAATTTTAAATCTTTGATAGATAGGATATATAATTTAAAATATGATAGATGGAAACAAAGTTTCTTAAAAGAAAATCCAGATTTAAAAGAAAAAATTAAAAGTTTAAGAGATTTATATAAAAAATTTATAGATGAAGAGATAATAAAAAAATTTTTTTCAAAATCATTGCAAGAAACTATTGAAGATATAAAGACTATATATCCAATTTTATATACATTATGTAATCTTATTATAAAATTTGATGAATACTTTATGTCTATAAAAAAAGAAAAGAATATATTTACATTTAATGATATAGCACATTTTTGTTTAAGTATACTTATTGATAATAATCAACCTACGGATATAGCTAATGAATACAAACAATTATTTAATGAAATTATTATAGATGAATATCAAGATAGTAACTCTATACAAGAAAAAATTTTATCTATAATATCTCATAATAATAGATTTATGGTAGGAGATATAAAACAATGTATTTATAGATTTAGACAGGCTAATCCTACAATATTTAATGAAAAATATAATGGGTATTTTAATGGCAAGCTAAATGGTAAAAGAATAGATTTAAATGCCAATTTTAGAAGTAATAAATATGTTATAGATAGTATAAATATAATTTTTGAAAATATTATGTGTGAAAAATTAGGTGAGGTATGTTATGATGAAAATGCAAAACTTTATAATGAAGCAAATTTTCCAGAACCTAAAGATAATGAAAATATTTTGAAAAAGTGTTCATTAAACATTATTGACTGTAGTGAATATGTAAAAGATATAGATAGTAATGATATATTAGATATTGCTAGTGACGAGATTGAAGCTAACTTTATTTGTAAAAAAATAAATGAACTTTTTAGCAATAATACTATGGTTTTTGATAAAGAAATTAATAAATATAGACCTATACAATATAAAGATATAGTAATATTAATGCGTAGTAAGACTAATTTTGATACATTTTCAAATATTTTATCACAAAATAATATACCGGTTTATACAGATGAATCAAATGGATTTTACGACTTTACAGAAATATCAACTATAATTAATATATTGAATGTTCTTGTTAATCCATTACAAGATTATGCTTTAATAGGTATTATGTATTCACCAATTTTTAATTTTTCATCAAATGAATTATTAGAGATAAAGCTATTTTCAAAAGATAAACTTTTTTATAAAAATATATTAAACTTTATTGAAAATAGTGAAAATGATGTTTTAAAAGATAAATGTAAGTTATTTTTAAATAAAATAGAAAATTGGCAAAACTTATCAAAAAGTCTTTCAATAAATGAACTTTTATCATATATATATGAAGATTCTAATTATTATAATTATTTAGGACTTTTAGAAAATGGTTCTATTAGACAAGCTAATTTATATAGCCTTTTAGAAAAAGCTTTTGCTTTTGAACAAACAAATTTACATGGACTTTTTAACTTTATAACATATATAAATAAGTTTAAATTATTTAGCGATGATGGAAAAGCCTCTATACTTTCTAAAAATGAAAATGTTGTAAGAATTATGACTATACATAAGAGTAAAGGTTTAGAGTTTCCTATTGTATTTTTATCTAATTTATCTAAAGGATTTAATACAATGGATAATAAAGAATATGTTTTATTTGATGAAGATTATATGTTTGGAATATCTATATTTAATAATTTATCTGAATATATACCTAGGAAGAGAGTTTCTAGTATACAAAAAAGTATTATAGCATATAAAAATAAAGAGGAAAGTTATTCTGAAGAAATGCGCATTTTATATGTTGCATTAACTAGAGCTAAAGAAAATTTAATATTAACAGGTTGTATAAATAAAGATTTTAATCAAACATTAAAAAAAATGGAAAATCTTATTATACCAAATGTTAATTATATTTTACCACGATATTTCATAAAAGCTGGAATATCTAATAATTATTTAGCATGGGTTTATACAGCAATAAAAAATTTTGATAAAAATAATATTTGGGATATTAATTTTGAAACTTATGAAAGTGTAATACAAAAAAATACAAATAATAGTATTATGGACAAACCATCTTTTAATAAAATAGAGTTATTTTATAAACTTTTAAATTTAGATAAAAACAATAAATATACAGAAGATAGAGAAAAAATATATAATAATTTAGATTGGAAATATCCTAATTTAATAGAACAAGGGTTAAGCTCTACATTATCTGTTTCAGAAATAAAGAGAATTTATCAGACTAAGTTTCTAAACTATTTAAAGCCATATGACACTACAAACTTTACATTGCCTAAATTTTATACTTTGTCTAAAGATATTTTAACACCTATGGAAATAGGTTCAATATATCATAAAATTTTAGAAAATATTGATTTTTCTATAAAAGAAAATATTAAATTGGATAAATTTTTAAATAGTTTAATAATAAAAAATATTATTACTGAAAAAGAAATAGAATTTTTAGATAAAAATATAATTTTAAATTTTTTACAGACTGAATTAGTAAGTAGAATAACTAAATCTAATTTAGTAAAAAGAGAAACTGCTTTTACTTTAGGTATTAAAGCAAAAGATATATATACAGATGTTGAATTTGAATATAACGATAATATTATACTAGTTAGTGGTATTATAGATTTATACTTTGAAGAAAATGATTATTTAATTTTAGTAGATTATAAAACAGATAAGACTAGAAATAAAAATGAACTATTAAATAGATATAAAACTCAATTAGAGATTTATAAAAAAGCATTAGAGCAATCTAGTGGTAAAATAGTTAAGGAATGTATTATATATTCTATTTTACATAATATTACTATTTCTATATAATGTTTATTAAAATTTTTTCTGTCAATAATATTAATAAGATTATTTTAATGAGGTGATAATATTGAAGAGAAAAAATTTTAAAAATTGTCCTAGTTTTAAATCTATTTCAGCCACAGACGCTATGTATAATAAACCTTTAACTAGTAATTGTTCACATTGTATATACTTTTCATCTAAAAATTGTCATTTTGAAGCATCTAATGATATAGAGCCAGATATAGATTTTATTTAGAATTAACTTTAGTTATATAATAAATACCTCACTTATTATAAGTGAGGTATTTATTAATGTTTATTTTTATTTTTAACATATATAATATAAAGGCCTTTTAATAATAAATTATCATCATATATAATATCCTTCTTACAAAAAGGTATTATATGATTTGCTATACCACCAGTAGCAATAACAGTAGTCTTAGAGCCTAAATCCTCTTCTATTCTATCTATCATACCATCTATCATAGAAGCACTTCCTAATACTATACCACTTTTCATACAATCAATAGTATTTGTACCAATGGTTTTTTTAGGTTCATCTAAACTTATATGTGGTAATTGAGCTGTCATAGAAGATAGTGCATTTAACGATATTTTTACACCAGGTATTATACAGCCTCCAATATAGTTTTTATTTTTATCTATTACAGATATAGTAGTTGCTGTTCCCATATCTATTATTATTAGAGGGGGATTAAATTCATTTAAACAAGCAACACTATTTACAACTAAATCACTACCTAATTGAGCTGGATTATCCATTAGTATATTTAAGCCTGTTTTTATACCAGGGCCTATTATTATAGGGTCTTTTTTTACTAATGTTTTTACAGCTTGTTTTATGGCATCTAAAACCGGTGGAACAACAGATGATATAATACAATCATCTAGATCTTTAATATTTATATTATATATATCTAGTATATTTTTTATTTGTATAGTATATTGGTCATATGACAGTCTTCTTTCCGTATATAATCTTGCTATAAAATATATTTTATCTTCATTTATACCGCCAAGGACAATATTTGTATTTCCTATATCAATTGCTAATAACATTTTTATCTCCTTTATGTTTAAATAATTTTAAATGTGTTTAAATAATTTTAAACAAGGCTTTGCATATGGTTAAAACTAAAATAGAGGATGACAATGCTTCTAAAGTAGCATTTACACCTACACTTGTAAATATAATTATTATTAAGTTATCTAATGTAGTATTTAATACTTCGGCGTACTTTTCTGCAAAAAATATATAAATGAAACTTAAAACCAAAACAGTATTTACTAAAGAGCCTATTAATCCACTTAATATTAAAGAAATATTTATATTTATACATTTTTTTAAAAGTTTAAATACAAAATATGGAATAACACCAACTAATATTCGTGGAATAAAACATACTATAAGGCTAAATAAATTACCACTTATTATAGGTGAAAAGAAATAAGAAGTAACAGATGGTTGTAAATGAGCCATAATAAAACTTGTTAGACCAAAAATAAAACCTAAAAAAGCCCCCTTTTTAGGTCCTAAAATAATAGAGCCAATTATAACAGGTATGTGTATTGTAACAATTTTAAATACACCTAAAGGGATAAAACCAAAAGGGGTTACTCCTAAAATAAAAATAATACCAGCAAATAAAGATAGTTTTACAAGACTACTTGTAAAATTTTTTTGGTTATTATTAGTAGATAAAAAATTATTCATAAAAATCCTCCTTGCTACTATTCTTATAAAAAGATACAGTGCTTAATTTTCAAAAATATTATACCAATGAAATTAGATATTTGCAAGTATAATTTAAAAATATTTAATAAAATATTGTTTTTTTATTAAATTAATGTTATACTAAAAAAATATGTAAATTAATTATGAGAGGAATAGATTAATGACAAATTTAAAATTTGAAGAATTACAACTTTCTGAAGAGTTAATAAGAGCGGTTAAAGATATGGGGTTTGAAGAGGCTACACCTATACAATCCAAAGCAATAACTAAAGTTTTAGAAGGAAAAGACATTATAGGACAATCTCAAACAGGAACAGGTAAAACAGCAGCTTTTGGTTTACCTTGTATAGATATGATAGATGTTAATAACAAAAAGTTACAAGCTGTTATATTATCTCCTACTAGAGAATTAGCCATACAAATATGTGAAGAATTTAGAAAATTTTTAAAATATAAAGAAGATATAAAGGTTTTACCAGTATATGGTGGACAACCTATCGAAAGACAAATAACTGCTTTAAAAAAAGGTGTTCAAATAGTTGTAGGAACTCCAGGACGTGTAATGGATCATATGAAAAGAAGAACTTTGAAAATGGAAACTGTTAAAATGGTTGTTTTAGATGAAGCAGATGAAATGTTAGATATGGGATTTAGAGATGATATAGAAACTATATTAGACAAGATACCTGAAGATAGACAAACAGTTTTATTTTCTGCCACAATGGCTAAAGAAATAATGGAACTTACAGATAAATATCTTATAAATCCTGAAGTAATTAAAGTAGCAAGAAAAGAACTTACAGTACCTAATATAGAACAAATATATTTTGAAATAAAAGAAAAAACGAAAGTAGAGGCTACTTCTAGATTAATTGATATGTATTCGCCAGATTTAGCTGTTATTTTTTGTAACACTAAAAAAAGAGTTGATGAACTTGTTGAACATTTACAAGGACGTGGATACTTTGCTGAAGGTTTACACGGTGATTTAAAACAAATTCAACGTGACATAGTTATGAAAAAGTTTAGAAATCGTACAATAGAAATTTTAGTAGCAACCGATGTAGCAGCCCGTGGTATAGACGTAGATGATGTAGATATAGTTATAAACTATGATTTGCCTCAAGACGAAGAATATTATGTTCATAGAATAGGAAGAACTGGTAGAGCAGGGCGTTCTGGTAAGGCTTTTAGCTTTGTAGTAGGAAGAGAAATATATAAACTTAGAGATATTATGAAATATACTAAAGCTAAAATAAAATTAGGTAAGCTACCATCTCTTACAGATATAGAAGAGGCTAAAACTAATAATTTTATAGAAAAAGTAAAAAGTGTTATAGAAGAAGGACGACTTACTAAATATATAAATATTGTAGAAAATATTATAAATGAAGATATATCAGCAGTAGAAGTGTCTGCTGCATTATTAAAAATGAATTTATATGATGAAAATACAGAAGATATAGACTTTGAAGATGATTTAGAAAACAATAATGAAAAATTAGTTAGATTATTTATTAATGTAGGAAGTAAAAAAAGAGTTAGAGCAAAAGATATAGTAGGAGCTATTGCTGGCGAATGTGGTATACCTGGAAAGTCTATTGGAGATATTGATATTTATGATGATTATACATTTTTAGACGTACCTAAAAAATACGTTAAAGATATTTTAAAAGGTATGAAAGGTAAAAAGATTAAAAAAGTTAGTGTAAAAGTAGAACGTGCAAAAAGTAGATAGTGGAAAAGATAGAGAGGAGCACCCATTAGGGTGTTCCTTCTCTATTTAAAAGGTGGGGTTATTTTAATACTAACGTATCAAAAAAACGGTTTAATGTGTTTATTTTAATACTAGCGTATTAAAAAAACGTTTTAGTAATTTTATTTAAAGAAATTAATATATTTTCAACTTCATCAAAATGGGGATTATCTTTTAAAAGATTATATATGCTATTTTCTGAATTAAAAATAAGTAAATCCCCAAATAATAAATAATCTGATGAAATATCAAACGTACTACATATTTTACATAATGTTTCAATGGACATACCTTTTTTACCATTTTCAATATCTGCTAAAAATTGAGGGGATATATCTATCTTTTCAGAAAAACTTTCTCTAGTTAAATTTAGTTTTTGACGTTGTTTTTTAATTCTATTACCTATATTTATATTTGAAAAATTGTTCAAATAAATCACTCCATTATAATTTTATGATTTAATTTTAAACTAATTATAAGTTTAAAAAATAATCTAGTAGTTAATTTTTATTGTAGAAAAATAATAGGAATAGTTGGTTTTTGATATAGAGTATCAAAAAAATTATTAATTAAAATTAGTATATTATTATAGGCGAATAATTATTGAAAGTAAAGATGTTGTTTCATAGGATGTAGAAATGTAACAAAAAAGACTATGAATAAATTATTAATATAACAAATTAACTTTAAAATATGTGTAGTAAAAGGGTTTTAAACTAGTATTTGAAAATAAATTTCCTAAAATAGATTATTGACTTAATTTTTATTAAATTTTTTAGAATTTTCAATTATATATGAAAATAAATCTAAAATTCTTTCTCTTTCCATTTCAGGTAATTCATCTAATTGGTTAAAAATTTCTTTTAGTTTTATTTCATTTTTTGAATTTAAAGAATTGCCTAATATAACGTCAGAAGAAACATTTAAAGTATTTATTATTTTTATAAATGTTTGTAATGTAGGTGTTTTAACACCACGCTCTATATTACCGATATGAGTAGAACTTAAATCTAAAAGTTCAGCAAATTGCTCTAAACTTAAATTAGATTTTTTTCTGTATTCTCTTATTTTTTCGCCTATATTGTTAATCACTCTAAAAATCCTTTCTAACTTTAAAATATATAATTTAGTATATAGGAATAAAATATAAATAAAAATAATCTATAAGAATAATATAATTCTTATAGTTAATATTTTTGTTGAAATATTTTAAAATTAATAATATAATTTATATATAATTAAATTAATAAGGTGGTAAATATGGAAAATAAAAGCTGTTGTTTTACAGGACATAGAAATATAGCGAAAAAAGACTATGAACAAATTTTTAATGTAACTAAAAGTATAATAGAAATATTAATAAAAGAAAAAAATGTACTTAATTTTAAAGCTGGTGGAGCAAAAGGCTTTGATACTATTGCTTCATTGTCTATAATAGAGCTTAAAAATCTATGAAGATACTAGACTTATTTTAGTTTTACCTTGTAAAAATCAACACATTAACTGGTGTAAAAAAGATAGATGGTTATATAATATAGTATTGCAAAATGCTGATAAAATTATTTATATATCCGAAGAATACACAAAAAGTTGTATGTTAGAAAGAAATGATAAACTTTTAGAAGATAGTGAGTATTGTATATGTTATTTAAAAGAAAATTGTATAAAATATGGTACACTTTATACTGTTTCACGAGCAAAAAATAATAATTTGAAAATTTATAATATAAATAAATATATTTAAAAAGGTGTAATTTTAATTTTACCTTTTTAATACCACTA
>CAMMEG010000067.1 GCA_946495765.1 uncultured Eubacteriaceae bacterium | reverse complement strand
TTTATAATTTTTATTTTGAAAAATAAAGTCATAACCTAATTATAAATAATAATTTGAAAGAAGGTGGTATTATATCTGGTTCTATATATGGAAATATTTTTAAAGTCTCCACTTGGGGAGAATCTCATGGAAAAGCAATAGGCGTTGTTATAGATGGTTGTCCTTCTGGTGTTTGTATATGTGAAACAGACATACAAAAAGAACTTAATAAAAGAAAACCTAATAAAAGTAAATATTCCACTAAAAGAAATGAAGATGATAATGTAGTAATAATGTCTGGTGTTTTTGAAGGAAAAACAACTGGAACTCCTATTTCGCTAATAGTATTTAATAATGACCATATATCTAAAGACTATGACAATATTAAATATATTTATCGTCCTTCACACGCAGATTTTACCTATGATAAAAAATATGGATTTAGAGATTATCGTGGTGGTGGTAGAGCTTCTGGACGTGAAACAATAGGACGAGTTTGTGCTGGTGCTATAGCTAAAAAAATACTATTAGATTTAGGAATAAATATTTTAGCTTATACATCTTCTGTTGGTGATATAAAGTTAAAAAATATAGACCTATCATATATAGATAAAAACCCTTTAAAAATCCCTTGTGAAGAAACTGCTAAAAAAGCAATGGAATATTTAGATATTCTTATAAAAGAACAAAACTCAATAGGAGGTACTGCCTATTGTGAAATATCTGGTTTAAAGGCTGGTATAGGAGAGCCTGTTTTTGAAAAGCTAGATGCTATGCTTTCTATGGCAATAATGTCTATAGGAGCTACAAAGGGAATTGAATTTGGATTAGGATTTTTATCTAGTGAGAAAAAGGCTTCAGAATACAATGACTGTTTTTATAGTGTTGATAATACGGTATTAAAAAAAACTAATAACTCAGGTGGTATTTTAGGAGGTATATCAGATGGTTCTAAAATAACTATGAATATTGCTTTTAAACCTACCCCATCTATTTCTATACCACAAGACACAATAAATACCTATTTAGAAAATAAAAATATTACAATAAAAGGTCGACACGACCCATTTATAGTGCCACGAGCTATTCCTATAATTGAGGCGATGGTGGCTATTACTTTATTAGATTATATATTAATAAACTTGACTAAAAAAATAGACTACATTAAATATAGCTATTTTAATTTTTAAATTTATATTAAGGAGAATTATTATGCAAAAATTAGTATCAAAAGTAACAGATAATGTAAATTTTTATATGGGACATTCACCTGTTGAATTAATAGAAAAATATGGTAGCCCTTTATATGTTTATAATGAAAAAATACTTCGTGAAAAAATGAGAGATATGAAAAATCTTGTATCTTATGAAAATTTTGCCGTAAACTACTCTGCAAAAGCAAATAGTAGCTTAGCTATATTAGAAATAGCTAGTGAAGAAGACTTAAATATTGATGCTATGTCTCCTGGAGAAATATTTGCTGAGCTTAAAGCTGGATTTTCTCCAGAAAAAATTTTTTATATAAGTAATAATGTTTCTAAAGAAGAAATGCAATATGCTATAGACCATAATATTACATTAAGTATAGATTCTATTTCACAACTTGAGCAATTTGGACAATTAAATCCAGGGGGTAAAGTTGCTGCACGATTTAATGGTGGTGTTGGTGCTGGTCATCATGAAAAAGTTATTACTGCTGGTAAAAATACAAAATTTGGTATAGACCCTGATGAAATGGATTTATTTAAGACTATATTAAAAAAATATGATTTACAATTAGTAGGAATAAATCAGCATATAGGTTCTTTATTTATGAAGCCAGATAAATATATAGATGGTGTTTATGCTATTTTAGAAATAGCTAAACAATTTGAAAATTTAGAATTTATAGATTTAGGTGGCGGTTTTGGTATACCATATAATAAATTAGATGATACATATAAATCTTTAGATATTAAAGATTTGGGTAAAAAATTAGATGAAATATTTGAAAACTTTGCTAAAGAATATGGTAAAAGATTAAAATTTAAAGTTGAACCAGGTAGATACATAGCAGCCGAATGTGGTGTTTTACTTGGTACAGTACATGCTATTAAAAACAATGGTAACCAAAAATATGCTGGTACAGACATTGGATTTAATGTTTTAGCTAGACCTGTTATGTATGACTCTCACCACGATATAGAAGTTTATAGACCATCTAATGAAAAATCAGAAAAAACAGAACCTATTACAGTAGTAGGTAATATTTGTGAAACAGGTGATATTATTGCTAAAAATAGAATTTTACCTACTCTTAAAGAAGGTGATATAATTGGTATTTTAGATGCTGGTGCTTATGGACATGTTATGAGTTCAAATTATAATAATAGATTGCGCCCTGCAGAAATTTTAATTAGAGAAAATGGTGAAGCTGTTATGATTAGAAAAAGAGACTCATTAGAAGATATTGTTAAAAATTTCATTTCTTTAAAATAACTTGTTTTGTTTATATTAGGAGGTATTATGTGTATCTAATGAAACTATTTGATGTGTTACTAATATAACAAGATATAGTAAAGAAAAGAATAAAATAAAAGTTATTTTAGTAGAAGAAGAGTTAGGATATTAATTTTTTTGTATATTTTGTATATTTTATATTTTGATTTTAAATTTTCTTTATACTATTTGCCAATTTAATTTTTTATAGTTTAAATATATAATTAATTACGATAATATTATACTTTTTTGGAGGAAATTATATGAATATTTGGCATGATATTAATTCAGCTAGAATTAAGCCACAAGATTTTGTATGTGTTATAGAAATATCTAAAGGTAGCAAAAAAAAATATGAACTAGATAAAGAAACTGGTCTTATCATTTTAGATAGAATTTTACATTCATCTGTTCATTATCCTGCAAACTATGGATTTATACCTAAAACTTATGGAGATGATAAAGATCCTCTAGATGTTCTTTTACTATGTTCTGAGACTATTGATCCTTTAACTCTTGTTAGAGCCTATCCAATAGGTGTTATGTATATGGTAGATAATGGTGAAAATGATGAAAAAATTATAGCTATACCTTATGATGACCCTATATATAACTCTTATAAAGATATATCCGAACTTCCACAACATATATTGGAAGAAATTAAACACTTCTTCGTTACCTATAAAGACCTTGAAAATAAAAAAGCTACTGTTGAAAAATTTGGTAATGCACAAGAAGCTATTAAAATAATAGAAACTTGTATAAAAAATTATAATAATAATTTTTAATATCTAATGTTAAAGTAAATATATTAGATAAATATAAAATTAAAAATTAATAATAAAAAAATAAGGGAAAAATAAAATTTTATTTTTCCCTTATTTTTTTATTATTAAGCTATGACTTTATTATTTAAAATAACTATTCTTTAATACATATTATAAAAAACTTATTATTAAATTTAATAATATTTTAAATCTAAATCTATTTTACATTTTTTTGAATCCAATTTTCAATATATTCAGCAATCTCAGCATTATTCAAATCTTGGAACATAAAATGGTCATTACCTGTAATCCCTTCTTTAGGAAGGTCTACAACTGTACAATTTCATCTCTATTAAGCATAGGCTTGTGAAAAATCATATAAAATTTGTCGCATTGATTTCAGAATACCAATAGTCTTAATAATATATAGATATATATTATCAATAATAATCACCAAAATGAAAAGTAACTGGTGTATTCTTTCTATTATTTTTTTCTGATAAATATCCTTCTAAAGCTTTTAAATCTTTTTTCTAAAAAATTATAATTTTTAATCCCATAATTAATAAAAAGTATTATAATATAATTATCTTTTTATATTATAATACTTTTTGTATATTGTAATTTATCAATTAATAGATTATACTCTTTTTGAGGTGTTAATTATGATTTTAAAAAATAAAGAACAACAAGAATCTTTAACAAAAAATATATCTATTCTATCTACATTAGTTAGAAAACTTTACTTATATTGTAATTTTTTATCAAAGTCTAAACAATTAGACTATAATTATGTTAAAAATCAAATATCTAGTATAAAAAAATACATTGAGAATATTGAAAATAATCTATAACTAATATTATATATTTTCAAATGTTCCTAATATATTTAATTTTCCAAATCCCCAAAGGTTATTTGGATATAACTCATTAGGCTGTGTTTCTGTTCCTGCTACAAAATATCCTACTGTTGAAACACTATTTATTGCTGGATTATTACCCTTTACAACTGCCCATTCTAACATAAGTGCCGAACAGCCTGTTGATATTGCTGTAGCCCCACTTGTTCCTGTTATTATATCCTGCATACCAGCTGGATTAACACAAGCTACATTAACTGCTGGTGCACATATCACCGGTCTTATATCGTTTAATCTAGTTGGTCCTCTACCAGATTCTATAAAAAAGCTATTATCAAAATGATTATATCCTCCAACTGTAATAATAGAATCTGCAGTAGCTGGTAAGGTAACTGTATAAAATGGATCAGGAGTTAAAAAATATGTGTCCTCTTTTATAAAATTTTTTATTGGTAGCCAACTGTGAATATCACCTATTAAAATTCTTTCTCCATATATATTAATTTTCCATACTCCTGGGCTAGGAGTTATAAATCTTAATAGTGTTAATTGACCACTACTTTCAAACCCTTTATTATAGTATTGTATCCTTACCCTTGTATTACTAAGAGGGAAATTTATTTCTTCATCATAATTATCTCTTGGGGGAATTCTTCCTGTACTTTCTCCTGTTGGTGAAATTATATTTATACTTATTCTATCTGATGCATAAGATACAATATTTAACAAAAATCCACTTTCATTTTCCCCAACTCTAAATTCTAATGTTCTTTCATCTCCAGTACCTGTCAATTTAATAAGGGAATGATGTTGGGCATTCCCCTCATTACCATTACATACATTTACACAAACACCATTTTTTATTGCTATATTAGATATATACTGTTCTAATATGGATAATCCATTATGAAATCCACTATTACTCCCCATACCTATACATATAGCTAGTGGTTTATTAAGTTCTAAAGATTTTTCATATAAATATTCTATTCCTAACATTAAGTCTGCGCTACTATATGCTGGTTCATCATCTGGTATAAATTCATACTCTCTTAACTCTCTGTTAGACTGTTTTAATTTTACCACTACAAGTTCTGCATCTGGTGCTACTCCTATAAAGTCTTTTTCTATACTTTCTCTTGCTGCACATATACTAGCCAATTTTGTTCCATGTCCTATTTCATCTATAGATGGTACTATATCAAAAGGATTTTCACTTTGAAGTGCTAAATCTATATCTTCTCTTTTATATTCTGTTCCAAAACAATAATTTTGTGGAGGAGTACCTTTTATGTTTTGATCCCATATACTTACTATTTTAGTGGTGTTATCTTCGTATTATATTGTCAATATATAACTTAATATTTTATTTTTTTAAAATTAATCCTATTAAATAATATATAAAAAATACTATTAGATTTATAATAACTATACTGGCTCCAGTAGGCATATCATATATATAAGATATAAATATTCCTATTAAAAAACATATAATAGATATACATAAGGAATTTATTACTACTAATTTAAAGTTTTTAAAAACTCTCATAGATGTAAGAGCTGGAAATATCATAAGGCTAGATATTAATAACGAACCCATTGTTTTCATACCCAAAACAATTATAAGAGAAGTTATAAGTGCTATTACCATATTATATAGACTTGTTTTAATTCCTGTGGCTTTAGAAAAATTTTCATCAAATGTAACTGCAAATATTTTATAATAAAATAAAATAAATATACCTAAAATAATAATTGTTAATGCGATAGTTAATATAACATCTTTATTTGTTAGTCCTAATATAGAACCAAATAAATAATTTGAAACATCCGTATTAATACCATTAGCTGTAGAAAGAACCATAATACCTATTGCAAGCGAACTTGTAGAGATTAAAGCAATAGCTGAATCCCCTTTTATTTTACTATTTTCACTAATTCTAAGTAAAAAAAACGCAGCAATAATAACAATAGGTATTGATATTATAAGAGGTTCTTTATTTAATACAGTTGCAATAGCTAATGTTCCAAAACCAACATGAGATAAGCCATCTCCTATCATAGAATATTTTTTTAAAACAAGTATAACACCTAAAATAGCAGAACAAACCGAAATTAACAATCCAACTATTATAGCTCGAACCATAAATTGATAAGAAAAAATCTCATAAAATATATTTATCATAATTTTCACCTTTAATAAATTTTTTACCAATGTTACTTTCTAAATAATCTTTCGTTGTACCAAAAAATAATTGTTTTTTTTGAATATGAAGTATATGTGAAGACTGTTTTATTGTTTGCTTTATATCATGAGAAACCATTATAACTGTTATATTGTATTCTTTATTTATTTTATTTACCAAATCATAAAATTCTGTTGTAATAATTGGGTCTAATCCAACAGTTGGTTCATCTAATAAAATCATTTTAGTTGTAGAACATAATGCTCTTGCTAAAAGTACTCTTTGTTTTTGTCCTCCTGATAAATCACTAAAACATTTTTTTCTTATTTCAAAAATTCCTATTTTTTTCATATTATCATAAATAATATTTTTTTCTTTTTTCCCAAAGAAACATTTAATACCCATCTTATTTAAGTATCCAGAAAAAACAACTTCCTTAACACTTGCTGGAAAATCTCTATGATAATCTGTACACTGAGGTAAATACCCTATTTCATTTGATTTTAGGCCATTTTCAAATATTATTTGACCAGTTGTTGGCTTTTTTAATCTTAATAAACCTTTTATTAAAGTACTTTTTCCAGCTCCATTTTCTCCAATAATACAAAGATAATCCCCTTTATTAATAGTAAAATTAAGATTATCAGCCACAATCTTACCATCATATGAAAATGTTAATTCTTTAGAAGTAATTAATTTCATTTAGTTTAATGCCTCCCTTAAAATATCAACATTTTCTTTCATTAAAGATAAGAATGTTACTCCACTTTCTAATTGCTCTTTTGTTAAGTTATGTCCAGAATTTAACATCATTTTTTTTGTATTAGTGGCCTCAACTATTGTGTCTGCTATTTTACCATTAGAAAATTCTATTGTAAAAACAACTGGTATTTGTTCCTCTTTAACTTTATTTATTAAAAAAGTAATTGTCTTAGGGCTAGCTTCTGTTTCTGTCGAACATCCTGAAAAGGCTGCATAATAGTCAATTCCATACTCTTTTGCAAAATATATAAACGGAAATCTATCTCCAAATAATATGGTTTTTCTTTTTGAATTATTAACAACTTGTCTAAACTCTTGATCTAAATTTTCTAGACTTTTTATATAATTTTCTGCATTAACATTATACATATTTGAATTTTTTTCATCTTTTTCTGAAAGTATCTTATTAATTTCCTTAACTATTAATATAGAATTTTTAGGAGAAGTCCAAACGTGTTCATCGATACTTACCTCATCTTCATGTCTATGATCATGATCGTGATTATGATCATCTTCATGGCTATGGTCATGATTATCTTCCATTCCCTCTACAATTTCTTCTTCTAAAGTATTTGTTATATCAAGTAATTTTAATGTTTGTGGTTTATTGTTTCCCATAGAATTTAATATTTCATCAACCCAAAAATCATTTTCACCACCAACATATATAAATAAATCGCTATTTTGAATATTAAGTATATCTTTTGGTGTTGGTTCATAAGAGTGCGATTCTTCACCTGGCTTTAAAAGCATAGTTACATTAACATTTTCTCCACCTATTTGTCTTACAAAATCATATGTTGGAAAAATAGTTGTAACAATATTTATTTTATTATTATTTGACATAATGTCATTTTCTTTAGTAGTGCTACATCCTACAAAAATAAAGGATATAAAAATTATAATAATCATTAAATTTACTTTTTTATTCATGTTATTTCTCCTTTTCAAAGTTATTACATTTATCACAAATTCCATAATATATAGTTTTAAGTAAATCAATATTCATATTATGTTCTTTTAAAAAATGTATATATAAGTTTTTTAATTGGGTACATTCAAAATGAAATAAATCACCACAATTATTACATTTAAAATGAAATAAATCTATTTCTCTATCCATTTCTCCTATATATTCAAAATAAGCACAATTCTCACCATCTAAAATATATTTTTTAACAACACCTTCTGATATAAGTTTTTCTAAATACCTATAAATAGTAGTAGTCCCAACTGGATTATTAAGTTGTTTTAAGTAATTATAAATTTCTTGTACTGTAAAGTGATAATAAGGTAAATGTTTTAAATAATTCAATATTTGTTCTTTTTGTTTTGTCTTATAATTTTTATTAATCATAACATCCTCCAATTTGAAAATCATTTTCATTTTATCACTATAAAAAAAATATGTCAATAAAAATTAAATTTGATTTATTTTTTTATTGACATATTTTATATTATAAACTAAAATTTTTAAATTTCCATTTTATTTTTATATTGTTTTCACTATAAATATAGATTTTATCAATAAAATAATCTATTACTTTTTTTGTTAACTGACTTTCCTTTAAGTACTTATTAAATTCTATATTACTATTTTCTAATGTATATATATTATCTTCTATTTTTTTTATTTTTTCTTCATAATGTATTATTTTGTTTTTTATATCTTTTTTTCTTTCTAAATATTTAACTTTACTTAAGTTTTCTTCTAAATATTCTTCATAAACTTGTAATTTTTCATAATTTAGTATTTTTATATATTCTTTTAAAGATAGTATTTCATATTTTAAAGTTTTTTTATTATTTTTTATGATAATATTTTCTATTAACAATAGATTTTTATTTATAATGTGAAAAATTATATCTTTTAAATCCTTTTCTAATATATGTATATTATAACAATTTATATTATATTTTTCATTTTTTGTATTACAATAAAATTTTTTATATTTATAATTTTTAACTATATTAGTATACCTCAAACTATATTTACAATATCCACATTTTAATTTATATGCAAAAATATTTTTAGGGCTATTATTCTGTGGTTTTCGTTTGTTTGAATTTATATTTTCAAATATTTCTTTTTTTACTATAGGTTTATGTGTATTTTCTATTATAATCCTTTCTTTATCATTAGATTTTACAGTATTTTTATTGCCAAAATTTTTACATCTTTTTTTAAATGTAACTGTATTTCCTATATAAACTTGATTTGATATTATAGTATATATGTCATTTGACTTCCATATTTTATTTTCATTTCTATTTTTATAATTTTTAATTTCAGAATTTTTTATTTTAAAATCACTTTTTGTAGGTATCTTATTTTCATTTAATATTTTACATACTTGGCTATATGATTTTCCATCATATACTAAATCAAATATTTTAACTACAATGTTTGCTGTTTCCTCATCTATTTCAAGTCGTTTTGTTTCTTTATTTTTTTTATAGCCAAAAGGAGCAAAAGAAGATATATAATTGCCTTGTTTTGCTTTAGAAATCTTACCTGTTCTAATTTTTTTAGATAAATCTTTTATATAATAGCTATATATTATATTTTTAAATGATATATCCATATTTAAAGTATGACCTTTGTTTTTTATACTATCATAATTATCATTTATAGATATAAATCTTATATTCATAAATGGAAATATATTGTCTAAATAGTTATTTACTTGTATATAATTTCTACCAAAACGTGATAAATCTTTTACTATTATACAATCTATTTTTTGCTTTTTTATATCTTCTATTAGTCTTTTTATATCTGGTCGTTCAAAATTTGCTCCAGAATAACCAATATCACTGTAATAAAAAATATTACTATTTTTTAAGTCATCATTATTTTTTATAAAAGATTTTATAATATTCTTTTGATTTGTTATACTTTCACTCTGTTTTTGTAACTTATTTTGAATGGATATTCTAGTATAAATAGCCATATTATA
>CAMMEG010000066.1 GCA_946495765.1 uncultured Eubacteriaceae bacterium | reverse complement strand
TTTAATTTTTACCTTTAAAAATATTGGTAAATAGCTAGTTTTAATACAAAGTATTAAAAAATTGTTTTTTATTAAATAAGATTATAATTTTTCATAGCATTTTTAAGGGCTATAAAATCTTCTTCTTCCATATTTAAAAGGGGTTCTCTAAAATATGCTTTACCATATCCCATAAGCTCTAAAGCTGTTTTAACCGGTATAGGATTTACTTCACAAAATAGTGCATTTATAAGCTCAATAGTATTAAGTTGTAGATTTTTACTTGTTTTTAAATCTCCATTTAAAAACTTTTCTATCATATAGTGAGTATCTTTAGGAACAATATTTGCAAGTACAGATATAACACCTTTTCCACCAATGGATAATATAGGTAAAATGTGGTTATCATTACCAGAATATATATAAAAATCTTCTGAACAAATACTAGCTATTTCTACAACTTGAGATATATTGCCACTAGCTTCTTTTATTCCAACTATATTTTTTATTTTAGATAATTCTAAAACTGTTTTGGGTGTCATATTAAGCCCTGTTCTAGATGGCACATTATAAAGTATAATTGGTAAGTTTACATTTTCTGCTAATATTTTATAATGGTTTATAATTCCTTTTTGAGTTGTTTTATTATAATAAGGTGTTATTACTAAAAGTCCATCTACACCTACTTCTTCACATTTTTTACATAGTGATAAGCTGCGCATTGTGCTGTTACTGCCTGCCCCTGCTATAACTGGTACACGCTTTGCCGTCTTTTCTACACAAAATTTAACAGCCTCTATATGCTCTTCTTCTGTCAATGTACTAGCTTCTCCTGTTGTTCCACATACAATAATAGCATCTGTTGAGTTTTCTATTTGAAAGTTTATAAGCTTTTCAAAAGTATCAAAATCTATTGTTTTATCTTGTTTAAAAGGAGTTACTATTGCAACACCAGAACCTGTAAAAATACTCATTTTATCCACCTCTTTTATTGGTTATTAAATTGATTTTTTATAATATATTCTGCTATTTGAACAGCATTAGATGCTGCACCTTTTCTTATGTTATCCGCTACAACGAACATATTTATACCATTTTCTAAGCTTTCATCTCTTCTTATTCTTCCTATGTATACTTCATCTGTGCCATTAGATATTGTGGCTAAAGGATACTGATTTTTTGTATGGTCATTTAAAACTACAACACCTTGCATATTTTCTAAATCTTTTATAAGCTCATCTAAATCAAATTTTTCATAAAATTCAACATTTATAGATTCACTATGAGAATTTTCAACTGGAACACGAACAGTAGTAGCAGTTATTTTCAAACTATCATCGTGTAATATTTTTCTAGTTTCATTAATCATTTTCATTTCTTCTTTTGTATATCCATTGTCTAAAAAAGTATCTATATGTGGTATACAATTATTGGCTATTGGATGTAAAAACATTTTAGGCGCTTCACCTTTTATTCCATTTTGTAAATCTAATACACCTGCTCTACCAGCTCCTGAAACAGCTTGATAAGTAGAATATACAATTCTTTTTATTTTATATTTATCGTGTAAAGGTTTTAAAGCTACCACTGCCTGTATAGTAGAACAATTTGGATTTGCTATAATTCCTTTATTTTTAGCAATATCTTCTGGATTAACTTCTGGAACAACTAGAGGTACATCTTTATCCATTCTAAAACATGAACTATTATCTATTACTATACATCCCTTACTAGCAGCTATTGGTGAAAAAATACGACTTGTTTCTCCACCAGCAGAAAATAGCGCTATGTCAATTCCTCTATCAAAAGAGTCTTCTTTAAGTTCTTCTACCTCATATTCTTTTCCATTAAAAGTTATTTTAGTGCCTGCACTTTTCTTAGATGCAAATGCATAAAACTTATCTATTGGTAAATTTTTTTCTTCTAAAACCTTTATGAAAGTCCTACCAACCATACCAGTAACACCAACAACAGCTAAATTAACTTTTTTCATAAACATTCTCTCCTAAAAATATAATATAAAAGACTGACTAAAAAGCCAGTCTGAAAATTTATAGAACTAACCCAAAAAGGCTAATAAAGGATACAATTGTTCTAACTTTCAGATAGCTCTCCGTCAGAAAAGACGACAGTCATATGGCTATTAACCTATATAACCAGGATTAAAATATTTAGGTATTTTAATCCTTCGGCATTTTTTCCTTTTAGTATATTTCTTTTGTACCTAAATACATCTACATACTTACTAATAAAAAATGCACCTCTATCATTTTTTATATAATAACATTTTAAATTTTTAATGTCAATATATTATATTATGTTTAATTTATTTTATACTTATTTTTATATTTTAAATCAAAATATATTATTACAATTATCACTTATGTTTTAAAGTAAAATTTATTATTTCATCAATAAAATCATCAAATTTACTATTACTAAGAGCTATAGCTCTAGTTAGTAAACTTGTCTTTGTAAGTCCAGGTATAGTATTTATTTCTAAAACATAAATATCATCATCTTTTATTATAAAATCTATATTGGCATAGCCTTCACATTTTAAAACTGTAAAAGCCTTTTTTGCAACACCTTCTATCATATTTTGTAAAAACTTTGGTAACGTAGAGAAATCTATATTAGTATCTTCATCATATTTAGCGCTATAATCAAATATTTCATTATTAATATTAATGTCTAATATAGATAATACATATAATCCTTCTTTATTTTGTATAACACTACAAGTTACCTCTTTTCCGTCTATAAATTTTTCTATTAAAATATCATCATCTATATTTTTTATATAATTTATAGCCTCAAAAACTTCATCTATATTTTTAGCAACCTTTATACCTATACTAGAGCCACCTCTATTAGGCTTTACTATAACTGGATATACAAGTTCTTCTATCTCATTTTTATATAAATAAGGGTTTTCATCTTTTTTTATATAAACATAGTCTATAATAGGTATATTATTGGCTTTTAATATAGTTTTGGAGAGATTTTTATCCATACATATACCACTAGATAAAGCATTAGATCCAACATATTTTACATTAAGCATAGATAAAAGAGCTTGTATAGTTCCATCTTCTCCTATCCCTCCGTGCATAAGGTTTAAAACTATATGTGGTTTAAAATCGTTTATATCTTTTATTAACTTAGTTATATCTTCTACATCTATATCTAATATATTATATTTGTTAATGTCTATATTTTTTATAACATTGTCAAAAGATTTTAAAGATATATCTCTTTCTAATGATATACCACCTTTTAATATTATAAGATTAATTTTCATCATATCCCTCCAAAACTATAAACTAAATTTCTCTTAAAAATTTAGCTGCATCTTTAGGTAAAGTAGAGTTTACAAACATACCCGTAGAAAACTCAAATCCAGCTAAATTCCCCACACGTGGTATAATTTGTATAAAAAAATGATACTCATCTTCTTCTCTAAATCCACTGTATATACAAATATTGTAGTCTATATTATTGTACATTAAGTCAAGTTTAATTAAACATTTTTTTAATATTTTTCCTAATTGTTCTAACATATAGTCATCTAAATATCTAATATTAGTAATATGTTTTTTAGGCATAATGTTTATTTCATAACAATATAAACTATCTTCAGGGCAAAAAGCCACAAATTCATTATTTTCACTTACTAAATTTTCACTATAATCAATGTTACAAAAATAACATTTTTGATTTTTATCTTCATATTCTTTTAATGTATCTATCATATATCTTTGTTTATTAGGTAGCATAGATAAGCCTAAAATTTGCCAATGAGAGTGAGATTGAGAAGCACCTGCATTTATCCCTTTATTTTTAAAAATTTGTACATATTTTAATTTTTTATCTTCATATAGCATATTTAATATGTCTTTAATAGACTTAATTAAATAAAACATATGCTCATTTGTATAATTTATTATATTTTTTTCATGATTTTTTGTATCTATTAACACATAATGTAGTCCATAATTTTCTTCATTACTAACTATTATAGGATACTTATTATATACTAATCTTATTTCATTATTAAAACAACTGTATATAGGTTCTGATGTCATTTTTTTATTTTCTATACAAAATGGACAGAATTTAATAGGTGTTGTAAGTATATTAGTCTTAATATTTTGTGGTTTATTTGCTCTATCTAGAGAAAAAATAACATATTCTCCAGTTAAAAAATTTTTTTTAATCATCTTCCACTTCCTGTTCTATATACCACTTTTCTATATTATTAAATTGGTTATAAATATTAGGCTTTTTATCTCCTTTCACAGTATAGTCTGTAAGAAGAATTTGGTCTTTAAAAAATATACCTACAACTGGTAATTGCTCTGCAAAGTATTGTTGCATATCTATTGCTGATTTAATAAAAGCTTCTTCAGATATAGACTTATACATATTTCCTAATAAAAAGTCCATTCTTTCATCTTTAAAATTTTGATAGTTAATTCCATCTTGTCCTGTACCAGATGACATTAGAAAACTTTGTAAGTTAGGTATTATGCCAAAATCTATACCTGCTAAAAACATATCAAAATTTCCACTTTCTAAATCCTTTTTGTATTCTTCAAAAGTTTTTTTGACAACAGTAGTATTTAATCCTATTTGACTTAATCTTTTTTGTATAAGTTCAGCAGTTTCTACTCTTTCATTATTTTCTTCATTAACTAATATATTAAAATTAGTCATTTCTTTTGTTAAATTAGCCTTACCTAAAGCCTCTATAGACTTTTGAATACTATAATCGTAGCTTTCTATTTCACTATAAGCTAAAAATGATTTTGGGTTTATAGGAGTTATTGTTTTTTGTCCATTGTTTAAATAGATATTTTTTATTATTTCGTCTTTAGGTATAGCATATGCTATGGCTTTTCTTAACTCTATATTTTTAAATATATCTTTTTCAAAATTAAATCCTAAATATTCAAAATTATTACTTGTTATACCAGTACTTATTTTTTCTCTTTTATAATTCAAATTTCCCCAATTAGAAAAATCTATAGTAATACTATTTATTACATTTTTTTCAAAGGCATATAAATCTGTTTCATTATCTGGAGTTATTATAACTTTTATACTATTTATATAAGGTGTGCCTTTAAAAGATGTGGTTTTTTCTAATATTAATTCGTTTGCTAATCTATAACTAGAATATTTAAAGCTTCCACTTCCTACTGGTTTTAAACTTTTACTATTTTCTATATCTAAGTTATTTTTATAATAGCTACTAGGTATAATAGGAAAGCATAAATTATATATAAAAAAGCTATAAGGCTCTGTATAGTTTATGATGACTTGATTACCTTTGCTACTATATGATGATACTTTATTTAATGCATTTGTATATAAAGATGTAGGTGTAGCTTTTATTGTATCTAAGGAAAACACTACATCTTTTGCTGTAACTTGAGTTCCATCGTGCCAATATATATCATCTCTCATATTTATATATACACTCATACCATCTTCTGATATAGAGTAAGAACTTACTAAATTAGGTATTGGCTTTAAAGTTTCACTATCTATTATAAAAAGTGGTTCAAAAATAAGCTTTAATATGCTATCAACAGTAACATCTTCATTTATTAAAGGATTTAGTGTTTTTGGCATACGCATAGAAAGAATTAACTCTCCACCTTCTACTGGTGTTTTAGTTTTAATATTTTCTGCAGTTTGCTCCATATTTATTTCTTCTGTTTTATCTATACTATTATTTTCATTTATTGGCTGTTCTACTAATTTATTCTTATTTTGACAACCAACTAAAATAAAAAAAATGAAAATAATTAAAAATCCTTTGTATATTTTCATGTTTCCTCCAAAACTACATAGTTTATTATATTCTAATATTATTTAATAAAATAACATAACCTTTTTTTAATACTTTTATTTTTTTTACATATTTATTTGTTTCCTTAAAAGGTATTGTATGTATATTACCATCTAAAGAATATTTATCATTATCA
Source organism: uncultured Eubacteriaceae bacterium (assembly GCA_946495765.1). Classification (GTDB taxonomy): domain Bacteria; phylum Bacillota; class Clostridia; order Lachnospirales; family CAG-274; genus Tyzzerella. Next base: position 4,100 of record CAMMEG010000066.1, on the reverse strand, counting down.
AGCCACCTATAAACATTTGTAGTACCTGCATTATAAGCACACAGAGCTAATGTTTCATCGTTAAATTTTTCTAATAGATAACCTAAATAATAACACCCTAACTGTATATTTATTTCTGGTGTATATAACATTTCTTCTGAAAAATCATCTAACTTTAATTTTTCAGAAAGCCACTGACCTGTTTCTGGCATTATTTGCATAAGACCTATTGCCCCTTTATTAGATATGGCATTTTTATCAAATCTACTTTCTGCATTTATAACTGCAAAAACTAATTCTTCTTGTATATTATATTTTTTAGCATATTTTTCTATTATTTCTTCATATTGTATAGGAAATATATAATTTATAATACTTCTACATACAAATATTACTAAAATAAAAAATACTACTATTTTTAAAATCTTTATAATTTTTTTTCCATTTATAACATAAAACATTATCAAGCTCCCTTTTGTAATCTTTGTTTTATAAGTTGTTCAAGGTTTGTTCCATCTTCATTTAATATAATAAAATTTGCAAATTTTTTATTTTGTTCAAAAGGAGTTTGGCTTTCTATCCTTTTTACTAATACTTCTTCTGATAAATTATCACGTTTTTTAAGTCTTTTTATTCTTGTCTTTAAAGAACAATGTACTATCCATACTGTATCTACTATTTTATGTAAATTAGTCTCTATTAAAAGTGGTGCATCTATAACTATATATTTATATTCATCTTTTTCTTTTAATATATTTATGTTGTTAATTATTTCTTCTATAATATGTTTATGTGTTATATTGTTTAAATAATCAAGTTTTTCTTTGTCATTAAACACAATCTCTCCAAGTTTTTTTCTGTCTATCTGTCTATCACTATTTAAAATATCTTTTCCAAAATAATTAATTATTTCAAAATAAGCCTTTGTTCCATTTTTAATAATACTATGAGCTATTTTATCTGCATCAATAATATAAGCATTATATTTTTTTAATATAGAACAAACTGTGGTTTTTCCACAGCCTGTTCCTCCTGTTAAACCTATTATAATTTTGCTATTTTGTGTCATACCAGTTTTCACCTTCATTTATATCAATAAGAAGTTTTACAGAAAATTTTATAGCATTTTCCATTTCATCTTTTAAAATATTTTTTACAATTTCTTTTTCTTCTTTACAAGCTTCTATTAAAAGTTCATCGTGTACCTGTAATATAAGTCTAGATTTTAAATTTTCTTCTTTTATACGGTTATAGACTTTTACCATTGCTATTTTTATAATATCTGCTGCTGTTCCTTGTATAGGTGTATTCATAGCTATTCTTTGTCCAATACCCCTTTGTAAAAAATTTGAAGAATTTATCTCAGGTACATATCTTATTCTATTAAACATAGTTTTTGTATATCCTGTTTCTTTTGTTTGTTCTACTGTATTATCTAAAAATGATTTTATTTTAGGATATTTATCAAAATAGTCATTTATATACTCTTCGGCTTTATTTTTTGTTATACCTAAATCTTGTGCTAAAGAAAATGCTTGTTTTCCATATATAAGCCCAAAGTTTATTGCTTTAGCAGCACTTCTTTCAAAACTTGTAACCTCCTCTAAAGACTTTTTAAATACTTTAGAAGCTGTTATTTTGTGTATATCTTGACCTTCATTAAAAGCTTTAATAAGATTTTCATCTTGTGATAAATGAGCTAATACTCTAAGCTCTATTTGAGAATAATCTGCATCTACAAATATATAATTATCTTCTGGTTTAAATACCTTTCTAACTTTATGCCCTAACTCTATTTTTATAGGTATGTTTTGTAGATTTGGCTCTGTGCTACTTATTCTTCCTGTTGCTGTTGCTGTTTGATTAAAATTAGAGTATATTCTGCTAGTTTTCTCATCTAATACATTTAATAACCCATCTGCATAAGTACTTTTAAGTTTTGCATAAGTTCTGTACACTAGTATTTTAGGTATTATTTCGTGTTGGTCACATATTTTTTCTAAAACATCTGCTGATGTAGACCAACCTCTTGTTGTTTTCTTACCACCTTTTAAATTAAATTTACCAAAAATTATATCTCCTAATTGCTTTGAAGAATTTATATTAAATTCTTCTCCTGCAAGCCAATGTATCTCTTTAGTAAGTTCTTCTATCTCTTTATCAAGCTCTTGTTGATAAACAATAAGTTCTTCTTTTGACACTTTTATGCCATATATTTCCATACTAGCTAAAACTTCTATAAGTGGCATTTCTATATTATAAAAAAGCTCTTCTTGCCCATTTTCTCTTATAGCCTTTTCCATAATAGGCTTTGTCATAAAAGCTACATAACTTTGTCTTATACAATAGTTAAACCACTTTTCTTTGTCTATATCATATATAAACTTTTTAGATTTTCTAGTACCTAAAAGCTCTTCTTTATCATCATAATGTTTTTCTAAAAATTCCTCTGCTATATGATTATATTCATATTTATTTTTAGAAGGGTTTAAAATATACGCCCCTATCATAACGTCAAATATTATATTATTTAATACAATATTATGTTTGTTTAAAAATACAATATCTACTTTTGCATCTAAAGTTATTTTTCTATAATCTTCTTCAAAAAATGGTTTATATATTTTTAAAATTTCATCCTCTTCTATGTTTTCCCCTACTTTTATAAAAGTACCTATATCATCTTTTGTAGTAAATCCTATTCCAACAAATATATTATTATCATAAATGATTTTATATGCTATTTCTTCATCTTTTTTAAGACTATTAAAATAATTTTTAGCTCCCTCTAAATCTTCTATAAGGTTAAATTGTATATGTTCTTCATTTTTAGTCGTTTCTTTAAATTTAGATAATATAGTTTTTAATTCATATTTTTTACATTGTTCAAAAAACTGTTTATTAAAAATATTTTCTGTTTTTTTGTTAAAAAATTCTATTGGAACATTAGTATCAATAGTAACTAAATATTTACTAAGTAACGCTTGTTCTTTATATTGTATAATATTTTCTCCTGCTTTTTTAGGCTTAATATCTAAAGCATGTTCAATAGCATTTTCTACTGTTTTATATTCGTTAATAATTTTTATTGCTGTTTTTTCACCAATAGATGGTACTCCTGGTACATTATCTGAAGCATCTCCCATAAGTGCTTTTACTTCTATAAATTCTTGTGGTGTAACACCATATTTTTCTATAACATCACTTGCAAAATAATCTTCTGTTTCTGTTTTTCCGCCTTTTGTTTTTGGCAATTTTATTTTTATAATATCTGTTGCTACTTGTAACAAATCTCTATCTCCACTTATAATAATAGGACTTATCCCTAAATGCTCTGCTTTTTTAGCAACTGTTGCTAAAACGTCATCTGCCTCATACCCTTCTTTTTCATATATATTAATGTTCATTGCTTTTAATATTTCTTTCATTAAAGGTATTTGACTTCTAAATTCTTCTGGTGATTTTTTTCTATTTCCTTTATAATCACTATATTTTAAATGTCTAAAAGTTGGCTTTGGCAAATCAAAGCTAACTCCTATATATGTAGGATTTTCTTCTTCTATAAGTTTAAATAAAATATTTAAAAATCCATATATAGCGTTTGTATACTGTCCATCTTTATTAGTAAGTAGTGGTATTGCATAAAAAGCTCTGTTCATTATACTATGTCCGTCAATAAGTATTAGTTTTTCCATATTTTTCTCCTTTTAAAAAAAATTTTTAACTATATATGGTATCTATTTCTATAAAGTAAAGTATACTGTATATTATATCCATTATAAATAATTTTAACATAAACTATAAAATTTATCTATAAAATTTATATTATTTTATTTATTACAATTAAGCTATAACTTTATTATTCAAAATAAAAATTATAAATGATTTTTATTTTAGTTTTTATTGATTGAATAATACTAAAAATAAATGATTTTTAATATATTGTATTAAAAAATTACTTTTTATAATTTATTATTTTAAACCACTTTATAAACATTTAAAAAAATAAATACAAAAAAAGCATACGCTTATAGCGTACACCCCTTTTAAGTGAGTCACCCGGGGCTCGAACCCGGGACACCTGGATTAAAAGTCCAGTGCTCTACCAACTGAGCTAGTGA
>CAMMEG010000065.1 GCA_946495765.1 uncultured Eubacteriaceae bacterium | reverse complement strand
CAAGTATATCTATTGTATTCATCTTCATTTAATATTTCATCCTTATAATCTTCATATATTTTAAATTTCCGTTCTTCTAATTTTTCTATTTCTTCTTTTTGATTAGTAATATTGATATTTAAATTGCTTGTTTCTGGTTCTTTATATGATATTTGTTTAGTCATATTCAATAGTTTTTGTATATCTAACAGAGTTTTAATATGTACTTTTATTGTTTTAAATATAATATCTTCTATAATTTTATCTCTAGTTGCATATTTAGTACACCCAGTCTTTTTAATTGCTCCAGAACAAACATAATAAATATACCGTTTTTCTTTTGTTCCATAATTTTTCCTTATTAGACTTCTTTTACAATCACCACAATATAAAATACCTGAAAGTAAAAATACTTTTTCATTGTTAGGCGCTACTCTTGTATCAGAAAGCATTATTTTTTGAACATTTTCAAATATATATTTATCTATTATAGGTTCATGATTATCGTTACAAACTAACCATTTTTCCTTTGGATTTTCAACTCTTGTTTTTACTCTATAATTTAAAGTTGTAAACTTTCCTTGTTCTAAAATACCAATATATATAGGATTTTTTAATATTCTAATTATTGTATTATGGTTCCATAAAGCCATTGTTTTAGATTTAAATACAGTTTTAAAATTTAATCCTATATATTTTTTATATTCCATTGGACATAAAATACCTTCAGCATTTAATTTTTCAGCTATTTTATTGTTTGTAAATCCTTCTAATTTTAGTTTAAATATTTCTTTTACTATTTTTGAAGCATATTCATCTACAATTAATTTGTTTTTATTACTAGGGTCTTTCAAATATCCATATGTTGCAAATGATCCTATAAATTCTCCATTTTTCCTTTTTATGTCTAGCTGACTTCGTATTTTTAATGATATATCTCTTAAATAAGCATCATTAATAAGATTCTTAAATGGTACTACTAAATTATCTTTAGTAGTATTTTCAATACTATCGTATCCATCATTAATAGAGATAAATCTTATATTCATAAAAGGAAATATTTCTTCTATATATTTTCCTACTTCAACAAAATTACGTCCAAATCTAGAAAAATCTTTAACTATAATACAATTTACTTTTTTATCTTTTACCTCTTCCATAAGTTTTTTAAATGCCGGGCGCTCAAAGTTTCCTCCACTATATCCATCATCAATTCTAATAGATACTAATTCTAAGTCTTCTTTACTATTTACAAATTCTATAAGAATTAATTTTTGATTTATAATACTTTCGCTTTCAAAATTTTTATCATCTTCTTTTGAAGTTCTTAAATAAATTGCCACTTTATATTTTTTCATATTTTACACTCCTAATTGATTTATTTTAATAAAATATAACAAATATTTTTATACATATAGCTAATCCTAAGGCTCTCTATAAATTATCTATAATTTTTATTATTAATGCTTCATTATCTTCTTTAAAAATTTGTTTTATTACAAAATTAAATAAATTTTTATATATATTTATACTCTCTAACTTTTATTTATAGTTTAATCTATTAACTATAGTTAAATTTTCTAATTATACTAAACTTTCTATAATTAATTGTTCTTATATCAATTTTTTTAATTTATTAAAGTCTAATTTCATGTATAATCTATTTTTTATCATAAATTTCTTTTTAAAATCTTATTTTATGTTGTAAAATCTATATTTATATTTCTATTGTTTTTATTTTAAAAAAATTACTATATAATTAATGTAATTAATAAAAAATAAATTTTTAATTTTTTTGTTTATAACCTATTACCTATTTTTATTTTTTTACTACTTAATTTTTATTAATATAAAAATTGACTATATATAAAACAATAATATAATTTTATTTATTTTTCTTTCTCCAAATTTCTATATTTAATCTTTTGTTTTAAAATTAGGCAAATAAAAATGTTTGATTTCTTATATATAAAGTAATAAAATATAGACTAATAATAAGTTAATGTCTATTTTTTTCTGCAAAAATTATTTTTAAAATAATAATTAATATTTTTTTCAAATTATATAGATATTTATAAAATACATCTCCATATATTTATAATTTTTTTAATATTATTAAATATTTATTTTGTAAAATTAAAAAAGAAGATAGTAAAACTATCTTCCTAAAAATTTAAACTATTTATTACTAAAGTCAAATTTTTTTAAATCAAATGCTATAGTTCAGTTATAAATAACTTCAAAATATATTTTGATTTCTAATTATAAAACATTTGTATTTATACAAATGTTTTTATTATGTATAAAATTTTTAATACTATTCTTAATTTTGTACTTACAATGCCTGATATAGATAGAAATTTTTCTTTTTATAAAACACTAACTCTGATTTTATATTAAATAAAGGAGAAAACTTAAAAATTTAAGCCTTTACTCTTTTATTCTATTTATAATTATTTTTAATTATTTCTATTGCTATTTCTCTTGCTTTTGGACTTGTAGCTTCTTGGTTATTTGAGTCTGACAATCTTACTGCAAAATAATAAGTATCTTTACTATTTTCAACCATACCTACAAACCAGCTGTTATCTTCATAACCTGCTCCTGTTTTTCCATAAATTTTAAGATTATCTTCATCATATACTAACATTATATTTTTTAAAATTTCTTTACTTCTATCTGAGTATTTATTATCTTGTCCAAATATTTTATATAAAACTTGAGTTTGCTCCTTAGGACTTATTTTTAATGATGATTCTAACCAAAATCCATTAAGTTGTGGTAAGGGATTTATATCTCCACCCTCCCATTCAGATATATCTTTATTACCATAGTTAAGATAATTTAATTCTTCTTGCATATCTTCTGGCGAAATCTCATTTATAAATTTTTTATAATACCAGACTGCTGATAATTTAAAAGCTTCTTCTAAAGTTAAATCTTTATTTATTTCTTCTCTTGAATAGTTTGTTCCATCATATCCTAATTTTGTACTTTCATCTTGTAATAAACCCTTTTCAAGTCCTATAAGTGTGGAAATAATTTTAAATGATGAACAAGGTGAAGCTTGTAAATCATATAACTCTGTGTTGTATACATCAAAATTATCATTAGATGGATTATAAAATACTGCTGTACCATTTATATTTTCAAAAAATTTACTAAAATCTTTTTCTGTTATAGTTTCATTAGAATTTTCTGTACTAACTTCTGTATTAACTTCTTCACTAATAGTTACACTATTTTCAGTATTAATATTATTTTTTTCTTCATTATTAGAACAAGCTGTTAAAGAAAGTGTTAATATTCCTAAACTTAAAATTATAAAAAAATTCTTTTTCACTTTTTATTCCTCCTGAAAAATAATATAATTAAAAAAGTTTTAAAAATATTTCACATTATACTATATTAATGCTATATAGTCAATATTATTTATTTAATTAAGTATATTAAAATTTTTTACAATAAAAATTTTATTTGTTAATATAAATTATTAAATTTATATAATTATTTTAAAAGTATTCTAAAATATAACTAATAATAAATAGCTAATTAATTTATAAATTTTTCTTTTTTAATAGTTATACAAAATTTTTAGTGTTATAGAAATTTTGATATATTTCTTAAATTATGAATATAATATAAAAAATCATTTATTTAAAAATATTTCTTTTAGCTTTCTTTAAATTTTTTATTATTACTTTATTATTGGTATATATTGAAGTTTTTTATCAATGTAAAAACTTTTAAACTATTAGGTTTTATATTTAAATTATTATAATGAAATACTTTATATGTAGGATATCTATAACAATTTTTTATATTCATTCAAATATTCTTCTAACTTTATCTATTTTTCTAATTTAATTAAATAATATAATTTCTACTTCTTATTAATAACTTGTTATTATATCTAATCTTTAATATTTTAATCCACTTTTATGTAATATAATAAAATAATTAAGAATATATACTTTATAAAAATTATTTATAGTAAAATATTTTTCTATATAAATATATAAACTTATTATTTAAAATCTAATCAATATTTTATAAAAATCTATAATATTTTATTTAAAATTTATCGTACCTATAATTTTAATTATAATTCTTACTTAAAAGGTTTTATTTATAAGTCTTATTCATAAATTAGTAAAATTCAATATATTCTAGTGTTTTTATATCTAATAAAATTAAACTTTTACCTTTTTTTAAAACTAAGTCTAATAATCTTTTCATTTTATTTTTATTTTCTAAATTACAAGTAGCAAATATAATATCCGAATGTTCAATTATAAGTTTTTCTTTCATTTGAAAACATTTTTTTGTATATTTTTCTCCTAAATATGCTGTTATATTACAATTTTCAATTAAATTTCTATATCTTATTTGATATTTAGAATTCCAATTTTTTTCTCTATTTCTAAATGGTAATATATTATATAAATAAACCTCTCTACAAGAATTTTTCAGAAAATTTACTACAATTTCTCCACACCACATGTTTGTACCTAGTTCACAATCTGTAATAAATGCCTTAACATTATAATTAAAATGTAGTTCTAAAATTTTATTAATTAACTCATTAATTAAAGATTTATATTTTTCTTCTCCATTGTTATTTTCTAATAAATCATTTAATTTTAGTCCTATAAATCCACATATCTTAATTTTTTTATACATATAAATTAACTCCTTTAGAATATAAGTATTTTTATAAGCCATAATATAGTATATAATATTATATTACTATTTATATACTATATTATAACATTTTTTACCAATTTAACAAGTAATTTTTTATATTCTTTTCTGTTTTATAGCAACTTTTTATTTGCTTATATTTTCAATTTAAAATTTATTATTTATATATTATAGTTATATCTAGAATTTGGAGTGATAAATAAATGAAGAAAAATGATTTAATACAAATATCCTCAAGAATAAAAGCTAGAAGAAAGTCCTTAGGCTATACACAAGAAGAACTTGCTGAAAAAATAAACTTATCTCATAGCCATTATAGCAAAATAGAAAGTTCTATTTCTTCTCCATCTTTAGATACACTTATTAAAATTTCTAAAATATTAGGTATGTCTCTTGATAGTATTGTATTTGGTGAAGAAGAAAAACAATTAAATATAAATTCTATAAAACTAAATAATATTATATCTACCTTAAAAGAGAATAATTCTCAAAAAATATCTGACTTAAAAACACTTATAAAATTATTAGAATTAATAGATAAATTATGACGAAAAATAGTAGCATAAAAAGCTATTATTTTTTTATCTTTATCTATTTTTACTTATATAATTTAATTTGTATTTTTATATAATATTAAAATACTTAAATATACCATTAAATTTATTAATATTTTTCTTTTTATTAAAGATAAAAAATTAGGATACTTATATTATATTATTTATATTATGAATTTTAATATTTTGTTTTTCTGCTCTATTTATTGTATAAAATGTTCCACCCATTTTTGTAGTTTTTCTTAAGTAACAAATACAAAACATACTATCTTCTATAAGTTTATCATTTCTTTTTAACATACAATCTTTAGTATAATTTTCTGATATATAAATAATCTCATCTGCATTTTGTAATACTATATTATATAATTCTTTATCATTCTTACACCAATTATTCATTTGATTTTTACAAGGTAAAATTAGAATTAATTTTATGTCTTTAAATTCTTTTTTTAATTCTATAATTATTAAGGAAGCTATCATATCAAATCCTCTTGCACCACCAACTTTAAAATATTTAATATCATTATTAACTATTCTAAATAATATAGAAATTTTAGTTAATTTATAAATTTTTTCATAGTCATTTTTTGCTATGTTTCTATGTCCTGTAAAAAAACAAGTTTTTTCTTTCATAGTTTTCAATCCTCCAAAATCTAATTATATATAATATTATAAATCTACTTCTTATTTTTAGCAATACATTTCTATTTTTAAGAATTATAATTATTTATTGTGAAATATAAAATTAAAAAAATAAAATATTGGAGTTGGATAAATTTGACTAATAAAGAACTAAAACAATTATCATTAAGAATTAAATCAAAAAGAAAATCTTTAAATTACACTCAAGAAAGTTTCTCTGAAAAAATTGGTATCGCTTTAAGCACGTATACAAAAATAGAAAATGGTTTTCAATCTCCCTCTTTAAATACATTAATTGCTATTTCAAAAGAATTAAATATTTCAATAGATTTCCTCTTATTTGGTTACGAAAAATCTTTAATATCTGAAAAAGAAAAGCGTGTGCTTGATTTACTAGAAACATTTGATATAAATGATATTAAAAAATTAATATCATTATTAGAGACTTTTTTATAAAATTAATTAAATTTTTAAGTAGTCTTTAAAGTATAATTAATAAAATTATTTATAAAAATAGTAAATTTAATGCTCTTGAAAATAACATATTTATATAAATTATATTAAATAGATTTAATTAAAAAAATAATCTTTCATATATAAATATAAATTTTACTAAAATAAGTATATCCCCTATATAAGTGAAAACATTATTATATACCAAGGTAAATAACAATATTAAGTAAAAGTAATACTTTAAAAACTTACAATCTATAGTTAATATAATATATTAAATAATAAATAAAATAAGTTCATATTAACAATTATAAGTAAAAAACTAATATTTAAAAGTAAATTTTATAAAATATGTTATTAAAATAATAAAAAATTAAATGTTTTTAATTTTTTAAATAGCTTTTTTATTAAAAATTCTGTAATTTATAATACATCTATTTAACTTTTATATAAAAACCACCAGCATAGCTAGTGGTTTTTTATATCTATTATAGCTAAAACTACATTATATCAAATTTTAAAATTTAATTTATTAAAATTATATAAACTAATCTATTGTTTATTAACTATATACTTTTTTAATTTTAATATTGATATAATTTTAATTATATATTGATTATGTCTTATTATATCACTATCATATATATAGGCATTATAAGTTGATATAAGCCCATACCTTCTGCCCCTATTAAATTAGACATATATATCCTATATACAAACCCTAAAATCCTTGTTATAATGTTAGCTAACGTTAATATTAATGCACCTTTTATAATTGTATTTTTGCTCATAAAATCTCCTTCTATGTTTTTATTTAATATATGAGCTTGATTTATAAATATTACTTTATTTGATTATTTTAAAAATATTATTAATATGTTATAATATTAGTAGTATTTTTTAATTAAAATATATTTTTATAAAAGGATATATAATTGAGAAATTAAGTTTTTAGCTTATATAATAATTAAGCTTTTAAAAGGAATTATGCTAATTAATATAATAAATCATTATAAATTTTAAGTCTTTATAGTTTATTATTAAGTTATATAGTGAGGAGGCTAAACTTTGTTTAATATAGAAGAAGAATTAAAAAAAATACCTACAAGTCCTGGTGTTTATTTAATGTTTGATAAAGATGATATAATAATATATGTAGGTAAAGCTAAAGTTTTAAAAAATAGAGTAAGACAATATTTTAGACATAATGGTCAAAATTCTGTTAAAGTGATAAGTATGGTCAAAAAAATTGTAAAATTTGAATATATAGTTACTAATACAGAAGTAGAAGCTTTAATTTTAGAAAATAACCTTATAAAAAAATATGAGCCTAAATATAATATCCGTTTAAAGGATGATAAAACATACCCTTATATAAAAATAACTACCAATGAAATGTTTCCTCGAGTTTTTATAACAAGAAAACATAAAAATGATAAAGCAAAATATTTCGGTCCTTTTACTAATAGCCTTATATTAAAAAATAGTGTAGAACTTATTCATAGTATTTTCCCTGTAAGAACATGTCATTTAAAATTCCCTAGAGATTTAGGTAAACAACGTCCTTGTCTTAATTATTATATAGGTAAATGTAAAGCACCTTGTAATTATAGCATAGATGAAAAAGAATATAATCAAATGATTAATAAAATTATAGACTTTTTTAATGGAAAACACACGGAAATATTAAAAGAATTAGAAGAACAAATGATAAATTTTTCAAATAATTTAGAATTCGAAAAAGCTATGGAAGTAAGAGATAAAATCTTTGGTATAAAAAAATTAGAAGAAAATCAATTAGTTGAAAATACAGAAACTAACGATAGAGATATAATAGCTTTTGCTAGAGCGGATTATGAAGCTATGTTTCAAATATTTTTTGTTAGAGGTGGTAAAATTGTAGGTAGAGAACACTTCATACTAAATAATGTAGAACATATAAAAAGGAATGAACTTATGGAAGATTTTATTAAACAGTTTTATAGTGGAACTCCATTTATTCCTAAGGAAATAATTTTACAAGAAGAAATAGAAGATAAAGATATTATTGAACAATGGTTATCTTCTATAAAAGAACAAAAAGTTAATATTATAACACCTAAAAAAGGAGAAAAACTTAAACTTGTAGAAATGGCATATCAAAATGCTCTGATAAGCCTAGAAAGATTTGCAGATAGAATAAAAAAAGAACAACAAAAAACTGTTGGTGCACTAGAAGAAATATCTAATGCTCTTAACATAAAAAAATATCTTAAAAGAATCGAAGCATACGATATATCTAATACACAAGGGATAGAATCTGTTGGTTCTATGGTTGTTTTTGAAGATGGTAAACCTTTAAGAACAGATTATAGAAAATTTAAAATAAAATATGTAAATGGCCCTAATGACTATGCAAGTATGCAAGAAATCATTAGAAGAAGATTTTTAAGATATATAAAAGAAACACAAGAAAAATATATAGACGGTAAATTTAATAAAATGCCTGATATTATATTTTTAGATGGTGGCAAGGGTCAAATAAGTGCTGTTTCAAAAGTTCTAGATGAACTAGAAATAAATGTATTAATATGTGGAATGGTAAAAGATAATAATCATAGAACTAGAGGTTTATTGTTTAATAATAAGGAAATAGAATTAAAGAAAACTTCTGAAGGATTTAAACTTATTACAAGAATACAAGATGAAGTACACAGATTTGCAATAGAATTTCACAGAAAATCTCGAGAAAAATCAGTTATACGTTCTATATTAGATGATATAGATGGTATAGGAGAAAAAAGAAAAAAAGAATTATTAAAACATTTTGGTTCTATTGATAAAATAAAACAAGCTGAAATAGAACAGCTTTTAAAAGTTGATACAATGAATAAAAAAGCTGCCGAATCAGTGTATAATTTTTTTAAAAAGTCTAATTAAGGCTAGCATACTAAAGTATGCCAGCCTTAATTAGACTTATATATAAATTTTAGCTTAATATTTTAACTATCTGATTTAAAGTATTGTTAAGCTTTTCTGAGTGTATCATTACTGCCTTTTCTTTAATATCTGTAAAAAATAGCCTATCTGCCTCGTCTAATTTTTCTATCAACTTCATATGTCTGTCTTTTAAAGCTCTAAGTCCTATTTTAGCCTCTACAAGCTCTGATAATAAACATACTGCATTATAATTGAAACTTTCATCCGTTAAATGGTATTCTTTTCTATCTAAAGTTCTAATACTTATTCTATATGTTCCTGTAGCTTTTTCATTTGTTGTTTTTTGAACTGCCATAGGATTATTAGTAACCCCAAAATATTTTATAGCATGTGGAAATATAGTTTTATATACATTACCAGTTGCAACTTCTCTTACTACTTTACAAATTAACATAATTAACCTCACTTTATAACTTAATAAATTGTATATTTATATTATACTGTATTTATTAAAATTTTACAAGGTTAGTTTATATTTTACTATACTATATTATTTTTATAATAACTATATAAAATAATTGACTTTATTATATATTTATGATATTATAAAAATAGTTTTATTATAGTTTTTAATATTTAACAAGTTTATATATTTTATTAATTTTTCTAAATTTTAACATCTTACTTTTAATATAATTATGTTAAATTAAATAGTTGTTTTTAGAATTTAAGCTTTGATTTTCTAAGCTTTTTCTTTATTAATAACCAATTTTAATATTTAAGCCTTTAAAAGTATCTATGTCATTTTTTAGTATTATTTGTAATTTAAAATTTGTTATTTAATATTTTTATTAAATAACAAGACTTGTAAATAATATTAATATTTTCTATATAAAATGTTT
>CAMMEG010000064.1 GCA_946495765.1 uncultured Eubacteriaceae bacterium | reverse complement strand
CAAGAAATATTAAAACAAGAAAATATAATAAAAAAAATAGTTATAAATAATATAAAAAATATAGAAAACAGTATTTTAAAAAATAATAATTTAATTGAAACAAAAAATAAAGAAAATAATATTATACAAGAAAAAGTAGAGGAACTTAATATACAAATAAAAATACAAGAAAATAAAGAGGTTATACAAGAGTTATCAAATAACCTAATAAAAGGTAAACCTTGTCCACTTTGTGGTTCAAAAGAACATCCTAACCCTATTAATATTATTTTTGATAATATAGTAAATACTTTAAAAAATGAAAAATATAAAAATGAACAACAAATTAAAAATAATATTAACGATATAAATAATTTAAATATAAAAAATACAATACTACACAAAAATATAGAAAATATAAAAGTTGTTGGCAAAAAGTATAATATATATAATTATTCTTCATTTAATGAAGATTATATATTTGATAAGGATAGTATTTTAGAAAAAATATATACATATGAAAATAGAATAAATGAAAATAAACAACAATTAACAACAATTAATATATCTAATGAAAATATAATAAATTTAAAACAAGAAAAAAATAAGGAACTAGAAAAAAATGTTAAATTATTAAAAGATATAAATAGCCAGTTAGATATTTATTATGAAAAATTAAATACTTGTAATTTTTATTTAGAATATAATAATATATTAAGTATAGAAGAAATTATAGATAAAAATAATCAAAGATATTTAGCTATAACTAGAGAATTAGATAACATTAATAATAGTTATAGTAATATTATTAACATTATTACTAGTTTAGAAAAGGATGAAATTTCTTTAAGTACTAAAAAATTAGAAAAGCAGTCTATAATCAATGAACTTAATATAAAAATAGAAGGATTATCATATAATAAAAATCCTAAAGATTATATTATTATCATAAAAAATGATATAAATAATATTTTAGAAAATGAAGGAAAATATAAAAGTTTATTTGAAAAGATATTAGATGAAAAAAGTATTTTAGAAAAGAATATAAATGAAAAGATGTTAAAAAACAAAATAAATGAAGACACCATAAGAAAAAAAGAAAAATATATAAAAGAATGTATGGAAGAAAGTTGTTTTGATGATGAAGAAAAAATATTAAAAAGTTTTGAAGAAAAAGGAAAAAAAGAATATTATATGTCAAAAGTTAAGAGTTATACAGAAAAACTTAATAATTATCAATATAATATAAAAAGAACAGAAAAAGAGTTTTTAGATATTGACAATATACAAAATTTTGCACAAAATATAAATGATATAAATTTGGAATTTTTAAATAAAAAAATTGATAATATACTAAAAGAAAAAGAAGCATATAATATAAAAAATAAAATTATTATACAAAATATAACAAAATTAAAAATGAGTATATCACAAAAAGAAGAAACTTTTAAAAAAATAGAAAATATTAGTAATAATATTAAAAAAGAAGAAAAAATTTTAGATTTATTAAAAGAACTTTCAGAGTTAAATAAAGGAGGAGTTTTTGTAGAATATGTGGCGAATAGACAGCTTAAACATATAGTTTTAGATGCTAGTAAAAGGCTTTTTTTTATGAGCCAAAATAAATATTCTTTAGAACTTTTAGAAAATAACTTTGTTATAAAAGACCATTGTAATGGAGGTGTAATTAGAAGCCCTAGAAGTTTATCTGGAGGGGAAATTTTTATGGCATCTTTAAGTCTTGCATTATCTTTATCTAGCAAGATACAATTAAAAAATAAGGCTCCTTTAGAAATATTTTTTTTAGATGAAGGATTTGGAACACTTGATAATAACGCTTTAGATACTGTAATAAATACTTTAGAACAATTACAGACAAATAATGTAAGTGTAGGTGTTATAACGCATATAGAAGAAATAAAAAATAGAGTGCAAAACAAAATAATAGTAACTTCTAGCAATAATGGTGCTAAAGTAAGTATATAGATACTTGTATTTAAGATTTCTCTTTTTATTACTAAATATAGAGAAATCTTTTTAATTAATATAATTAAGTCGTAACTTTATTTTTCAAAATAAAAATTATAAACTTATTTTTTTAATTTTTATTTGATAAGTATAATAGAAATAGCTTTCTATATAAAGTATCAAAAAATGGATTTTAATAAATTAGAATTATGATAACAACAAAATATATTTGGACAAAATATTAAAAATATATTGACAAATAATAGAAAACATGATAATATTAAAAAATGTATCAAAAGATATAATTTATAATATTAAATGAAAAATTTAGTTATTTTTACTAAAAATAATAAATGTAAAATATTTTTTTAGTCATTTATTAAAATTAGAAAAGGATGTATTTATATTATGTATTACAACCATTTACTTTAATTTTATATACTTTAATAGCCGAACACATTAATTTTTTTAAAAATATATAGTATTCGGTAATTTTTTGTGTTTTAAAATATAAAACTAAATGAATTTATAAATAAGGCTTATAAAAGCTTAAAATATATTTAAGGAGTGTAGTGCCGTGGAGAAAAGTAGAATACAGCCAATTAAGCTAGGTGACGTTGTTCGTATGAGCTACTCAAGGATTGATGAAGTTTTAGAAATGCCTAATCTTCTTGCTCTTCAAAAAGATAGCTATGATTGGTTTCTTGAAGAAGGTCTTAAAGAAGTGTTTGAAGATATATCACCTATAACAGACCATAGCAACAATCTTATTCTTGAATTTATTGGGTTTAAGCTAGATTCAGAACCTAGATATTCTATTGCTGAATGTAAAGAAAGAGATACGACATATGCAGCAGCTTTAAGAGTAAAAACTAGATTGACTAATAAAAAAGATGATGAAATTAAAGAACAAGAAATTTTCATGGGAGATTTCCCTTTGATGACAGACACAGGTACTTTTGTTATAAATGGTGCAGAACGTGTTATAGTTAGCCAGCTTGTTCGTTCTCCTGGAATCTATTATGCTATGGAAAAAGATAAGGTTGGTAAAAATCTTATAAGTTCTACTGTTATACCAAATAGAGGTGCTTGGCTTGAATATGAAACAGACTCTAATGATGTATTTTATGTTAGAGTAGATAGAAATCGTAAATTACCAGTTACGGCTTTAATCCGTGCTTTAGGTATAGGGACAGATGAAGAAATTATACAATATTTTGGAGAAGAAGGTAAAATATTATCTACAATAGAAAAAGATGTTACTAAAACATATGAAGAAGGCTTATTAGAAGTATATAAAAAAATAAGACCAGGTGAGCCTCCAACAGTAGAAAGTGCTCAATCTCTGTTGCATAGTATGTTTTATGACCCCAAAAGATATGATCTCGCCCGTGTTGGAAGATATAAATTTAATAAAAAATTAGCATATAAAAATAGAGTTCGTGGGTTTAAACTTGCAGAAAACGTAGTGGATACTACAACTGGTGAAATATTAGCTAATGAAGGTGAAAAAATTACTGTTGAAATAGCAGATAGAATACAAAATGCAGGTGTACCATATATTAATATATATGTAGAAGATAATAAAATTTGTAGAATAATAGGTAATCTTACTGTCAATGCTGAAGAATATTTAAAACAATATGGACTTAAAAAAGAAGAGGTAGGCATTAAAGAAGATGTTTATTATCCAGTATTATTAGAGATACTTGAACTTGCAGATGATAAAGAAGATTTAAAATATAAAATAAAATCTAATCTTCAAAGGCTTATACCAAAGCATATTACATTTGAAGATATTATGGCTAGTATGAATTATAATATGCATCTAGATTATGGTGTAGGAGCTGAAGATGACATTGACCATCTTGGAAATAGACGTATTAGAGCTGTTGGTGAACTTTTACAAAATCAGTTTAGAATAGGGCTTTCTCGTATGGAAAGAGTTGTAAAAGAAAGAATGAATACTCAAACATTAGAAACTATAACTCCACAAGCATTAATAAATATTAAACCAGTAACAGCTGTTATAAAAGAATTTTTTGGAAGTTCTCAGCTTTCACAATTTATGGATCAAAATAATCCTCTTAGTGAAATGACTCATAAACGCCGTCTTTCAGCCCTTGGACCTGGTGGTTTATCAAGGGATAGAGCTGGATTTGAAGTTAGGGATGTACATACTTCCCATTATGGACGTATGTGTCCAATAGAAACTCCAGAGGGGCCTAATATCGGTCTTATAAACTCTCTTGCTACATTTGCTAAAATAAATCAATATGGATTTATAGAAGCTCCATATAGAAAAATAGATAAATCTGGAGATAAACCTAAGGTTATTAATGAATTTATATATATAACTGCAGATGAAGAAGAAAATTATGTTATAGCACAAGCTAACGAACCTTTAAATGAAGAAGGAGAATTTATCCACCCAAAAGTTACTGCTCGTCTTGGAGAAGATAACGTAGAAATTGAACCTAGTAAAATAGACCTTATGGACGTTTCTCCTAAACAGCTTGTTTCTGTTGCGACAGCTTTAATACCTTTCCTTGAAAATGATGACGTTACAAGAGCTTTAATGGGTTCAAACATGCAACGTCAGGCAGTACCTCTTTTAACAACAGAGGCTCCAGTTGTTGGTACAGGTATGGAACATAAAACAGCTAAAGATTCGGGAGTTGTTATAGTTGCTAAAAATGATGGTATCATAGAAAAAGTAGATGCATCAGAAATAGTTATAAAAACTAATGAAGGTAGAAAAGATAGATATAAACTTAGTAAATTTAAAAGAAGCAATCAAAGTAACTGTATGAATCAAAAACCTATTGTTTCTAAAGGACAAATGGTAAAAGCAGGAGATATTATAGCAGATGGACCTTCTACAAAAGATGGTGAGCTTGCGCTTGGAAAAAATCCTCTTATTGGATTTATGACATGGGAAGGTTATAACTATGAAGATGCTGTACTTCTTAGTGAAAAGCTGGTATCAGAAGATGTGTATACATCTATCCACATAGAAGAATATGAATGTGAAGCTAGAGATACTAAACTTGGGCCAGAAGAAATAACAAGAGATATACCTAATGTTGGAGATGATGCTTTAAGAGACTTAACTGAAAGTGGTATTATTAGAATAGGTGCTGAAGTTTCACCTAATGATATTCTTGTTGGTAAGGTTACACCTAAAGGTGAAACTGAACTTACAGCAGAAGAAAGACTTTTAAGAGCGATATTTGGAGAAAAAGCTCGTGAAGTTAGGGATACATCCTTAAGAGTTCCACATGGTGAATGTGGTATAATTGTAGATGTTAAAATATTTACACGTGAAAATGGTGATGAGTTACCACCAGGTGTTAATAAACTTGTTCGTGTTTATATAGCACAAAAAAGAAAAATATCTGTTGGTGATAAAATGGCAGGACGTCATGGTAATAAAGGGGTTGTTTCTCGTGTATTACCAGTTGAAGATATGCCTTTCTTACCAAATGGAAGACCTCTTGATATAGTTTTAAATCCACTTGGAGTTCCTTCTCGTATGAATATAGGTCAAGTATTAGAAATCCACTTATCATTAGCTGCTAAAGTTTTAGACTGGAAAATAGCTACTCCTGTATTTGATGGAGCAAATGAGCAAGATATTATGGAAACTTTAGAGCTTGCAAACGACTATGCAAATACACCATGGGAAGAATTTGAAGCTAAATGGAAAGATAAAATTAATGATGAAATATTTGACTATTTAGATAAAAATAAAGCACATAGAGAAGAATGGAGAGGTGTAGAACTTAATTATACTGGTAAAATCAAACTTAGAGATGGTAGAACTGGTGAAGAATTTGATAATCCTACAACAGTTGGATTTATGCATTATCTTAAATTACACCATCTTGTAGATGATAAAATACATGCTCGTTCAACTGGTCCATATTCTTTAGTTACACAACAACCACTTGGTGGTAAAGCACAGTTTGGTGGTCAAAGATTTGGTGAAATGGAAGTTTGGGCTCTTGAAGCTTATGGTGCATCGTATACCTTACAAGAAATATTAACCGTTAAATCTGATGATATAGTTGGACGTGTTAAAACTTATGAAGCAATTGTTAAAGGTGAAAATATACCAGAGCCTGGTGTACCAGAATCATTTAAAGTATTGTTAAAAGAGCTTCAAGCTTTAGGTTTAGATGTTCGTGTGCTTCTAGAAGATTCTACTGAAGTTGAAATAAAAGAATCTATTGAGGAGGTAGACTCACTTTCTGTAAATGTTAATATAGAAGGTACAGAAGATGAAAAAGAAGATATTTTGACAAATGTTTTACAGAATAATATTATTATAGACGATTTAAGCAGTTATGAAGACATGGATCCTATTGAAGAAGAAATATTATTAGAAGAAGATATTGATATAAATTATGATGAAGATGATATTTTTAAAGAAATAAGTAAAGATTTTATTAATGAAGATGACTTTGATGAATAATAGAAAGGAGAAAGGTGTTATATGAGTACACAAAATAGTGAACAATCTATAATTTTTGATTCTATTAAGATTGGATTAGCATCTCCTGAAAAAATACGAGAATGGTCTAGAGGTGAGGTTAAAAAGCCAGAAACTATAAATTATAGAACCTTGAAGCCAGAAAAAGATGGTCTTTTTTGCGAAAGAATATTTGGACCTCAAAAAGACTGGGAATGCCATTGTGGTAAATTTAAAAGAGTTAGATATAAAGGCATTGTTTGTGATAGATGTGGAGTTGAAATAACAAAAGCTAAAGTAAGACGTGAGAGAATGGGACATATTGAACTGGCAGCTCCAGTATCTCATATATGGTATTTTAAAGGAATACCTAGTCGTATGGGTATTATACTTGGTATGAGCCCACGTTCATTAGAAAAAGTTTTATATTTTGCAAGCTATGTTGTTTTAGATGCTGGCAATACTTCATTATCTTATAAAGACCTTTTAACAGAAAAAGAATATAGAGAAGCATATGATAAGTTTGGAAATACTTTTACTGTTGGTATGGGTGCAGAAGCTATAAAAACTCTTTTACAACAAATAGATTTAGAAAAGGAATCTAAAGAACTTAAAAATCAACTTAAAGATAGTACAGGTCAAAAAAGAATTAGAATAATTAAAAAATTAGAAGTTATAGAATCATTTAGAGTGTCTAATAATAAACCAGAATGGATGATTTTAGATGTTTTACCAGTAATACCTCCGGATATTAGACCTATGGTTCAACTTGATGGTGGTAGATTTGCTACTTCTGACTTAAATGACCTTTATAGAAGAGTTATAAATAGAAATAATCGTCTTAAAAGATTATTAGAACTTGGAGCACCTGATATTATAGTAAGAAATGAAAAAAGAATGCTACAAGAGGCAGTAGATGCTCTAATAGATAATGGAAGAAGAGGAAGACCTGTTACAGGTCCTGGAAATAGAAGTTTAAAATCTCTTTCTGACCTTTTAAAAGGTAAACAAGGTCGTTTTAGACAAAATCTTTTAGGTAAACGTGTTGATTATTCTGGACGTTCGGTTATTGTTGTTGGACCAAATCTTAAAATATATCAATGTGGTTTACCAAAAGAAATGGCAATAGAGCTTTTTAAACCATTTGTCATGAAAAAGTTAGTAGAAGATGGTTTGTCTCATAATATTAAATCTGCTAAACGTATGGTAGAAAGACTTCAAAGAGAAGTATGGGATGTTTTAGAAGAAGTTATTAAAGAGCATCCAGTAATGCTTAACCGTGCTCCAACACTTCATAGACTAGGTATACAAGCATTTGAACCAGTTTTAGTAGAAGGTCGTGCATTAAAACTTCATCCTCTTGTTTGTACAGCATATAATGCCGATTTTGATGGTGACCAAATGGCTGTTCACGTTCCTTTATCTGTAGAAGCTCAAGCAGAATGTAGATTTTTATTACTTGCTCCTAACAACCTTTTAAAACCATCAGATGGTGAACCTGTTACAGTTCCATCTCAAGATATGGTTTTAGGTATTTATTACTTAACTCTTGAAAAGGATGGAGAAAAAGGTGAAGGTAAAATATTTAAAGATGAAAATGAAGCTATTTTAGCTTATGATAATCATATTGTTAGTTTACATGCAAAAATAAAAGTAAGACGAACTATTACAGCTGAAAGTGGTTTGACAGAGAGTAAACTAGTAGATACAACTGTTGGTAGAATAATCTTTAATGAAATAATACCTCAAGATATAGGATTTGTTGATAGAACAAAACAAGAAAATAAATTTAACTTTGAAGTAGACTTCTTATGTGATAAAAAAGCACTTGGTAAAATAATTAACCGTTGCATAAATAAACATTCAGCTACAGATACTGCTAAAATGTTAGATGATATTAAAAATTTAGGATTTAAGTTTTCTACGAAAGGAGCTTTAACTGTTTCTGTATCAGATATGGAGATACCAGCAGAAAAAGATGCGTTCCTTGAAGAAGCTGATAAAGAAGTAGATAAAATTACAAAAATGTTTAGACGTGGACTTATGACAGATGAAGAAAGACATTTTAAAGTAATAAAAGCATGGGAAACCGCCGATGATAATATAACAAATGCACTTTTAGCTGGGCTTGGTAAATATAATGATATATATATGATGGCTCATTCTGGTGCAAGGGGTTCTAATAGACAAATTAAACAGCTTGCAGGTATGCGTGGTCTTATGGCCTCTCCTTCTGGTGAAACTATTGAACTTCCTATTAAAGCAAACTTCCGTGAAGGACTTACAGTTCAAGAATATTTCATTTCTGCTCATGGAGCTAGAAAGGGACTTTCAGATACTGCTCTTAGAACAGCCGATTCAGGTTATTTGACAAGAAGATTAGTTGATGTATCTCAAGATATTATTATTAGGGAGTTTGATTGTGCTGAAGAAACAGGAGAAGTTCCAGGAATGTGGGTTAAAGCATTTATGGATGGTCAAGAAACTATTGAACCACTATCAGATAGAATAAGAGGTAGATATTCAGTTAATGATATAAGACACCCAGAAACAGATGAGATTATTGTAGAATCAGATACTATGATAACACCAGATCAAGCAGATCTTGTTGAAAAGTTAGGCATAGAAAAAGTTCTTATAAGAAATATATTATCTTGCAGATCTAGAAAAGGTGTTTGTTCTAAATGTTATGGTGCAAATATGGCTAGTGGTCGTGTTGTTAGAATAGGTGAAGCAGTAGGTATTATTGCGGCACAATCTATTGGTGAGCCAGGTACACAGCTTACTATGCGTACATTCCATACTGGTGGAGTTTCTGGTGGTACCGACCTTACACAAGGTCTTCCTCGTGTAGACGAATTATTTGAAGCAAGAAAACCAAAAGGTTTAGCTATAATAGCTGAATTTGGTGGTAGAGTGTCTATTACAGAAACTAAAAATAAACGTGAAGTTACAGTTACTGCAGATAATGGTGAAACTAAAGAATATCTTATACCTTATGGTTCTCGTATAAAAGTTTTAAATGGAGATTATATTGAAGATGGAGATGAACTTACAGAAGGTAGTGTAAATCCTCATGATATACTTAGAATAAAGGGTATTAGAGGAGTTCAAGACTATATGATACAAGAAGTTCAACGTGTATATCGTTTACAAGGTGTTGATATTAATGATAAGCATATTGAAGTTATTGTTAGACAAATGCTTAAAAGAACTAAAATTGAAGAACCAGGAGATACAGACTTCTTGCCAGGTAGTTTAATAGATTGGTTAGAGTATGATGAGACAAATAAGCGAATGGAAGAAGAAGGATTAGAGCAAGCAAATGGTGCTCGTGTACTTTTAGGTATAACAAAAGCAGCACTTGCTACAGAATCATTTCTTTCTGCTGCATCATTCCAAGAAACAACAAAAGTTCTTACTGAAGCAGCAATAAAAGGTAAAGTTGACCCTCTTATTGGTCTTAAAGAAAATGTTATTATAGGTAAACTTATACCAGCTGGTACAGGTATGCAAACTTATAGAAAAATAGATTTAAAGTTAGATAAAGAAAAAGATTTAAAATTAAATGAAATAGAAAACTAATTAGGAATGTTGTTATATGGATAATATAATTATATAATAAATATTATAAAAAATGCTATATGCTAAGTTTAATTTAATAGACTTAGTATATAGCATTTTATATTAAAAATTTAACTAATACTTAATAAAAAATTGATTTATAATTACTTAAATAATTACTTAAATATTAATTAAATAAAACATATAAATATATATAATAAAAAACAATTTAATGAAAAATTATATATAAAATATGTATAAAATGATTTAATAATGAATAGGTTTATATAATAAATAATATTTATATTAG
>CAMMEG010000063.1 GCA_946495765.1 uncultured Eubacteriaceae bacterium | reverse complement strand
TAAAGGATATGAAAACGCACCAACAATAGCTATACAAGGACATACAGATATGGTATGTGAAAAAAATAAAGGAGTAGAACACGATTTTTTAAATGATCCTATAAAACTTATATATGAAGGAGATTTTATAAAAGCAGATAGAACTACGTTAGGTTCTGATAATGGTATAGCTGTTGCTATGGCTTTAGCTATATTAGATTCTGATGATATTTCACACCCTTCAATAGAATCTATTTTTACTGCTAGTGAAGAATCTGGTATGGAGGGAGTAAGTTTTTTAGATACAAATGATTTAAAATCCTCTATACTTTTAAATATAGATTCTGATGAAGAAGGAATATTTACAGTTGGCTGTGCTGGTGGTATTAAAACAAATATAAATATACCAATAAGATATGAAGATACTAATAATAATTATGAATCTTATTGTATAGGAATATATGGATTAACAGGTGGACACTCTGGTATAGATATTAATAAGGGCAGAGCAAATTCTAATAAACTTTTAGTAAGAATATTAAATACTCTATCTAAAGATATAGACTTTTCTTTAAATAAAATAGAAGGTGGAGCAAAAGATAATGCTATACCTAGAGAAGCTGAAGCTATAATTTCTATTGATAATAAAAATATTAGTTTATTAGAGCAAAAATTAAAAAATATAGAAGACACTTATAAATTTGAACATAGTAATACAGACCCAAATCTATCAATTAAAATACAAAAAGTTCAAAAACAAAAAAAATCTTTCGTTAAAGAAGATTTTAATAAACTTATAACAAGTATAATGATATTACCTAATGGAGTACAAACAGTAAGTACAGAGATAGAAGGCCTTACAGAAAGTTCTATAAACTTAGGTGTAGTAAATACTAATGATGAAGGTGTAGAAATAATAGCCTCTATAAGAAGTGCTATAGTATCAAAAAAAGAACTAATAATGGAACAAGTACAACTTTTTATAAATAGTATTGGTGGAAAAATAGATTTTAGAGGAGATTATCCAGCATGGGAATATAATAAAAATTCTATTATTAGAGAAAAATGTATAAATGTATATAAATCAATGTATGGAAAAGAACCAGAATTACAAATAATTCATGCTGGTCTTGAATGTGGACTTTTATCACAAAAGATGCCAAATGTAGATTTAATTTCTTTTGGTCCAAACTTATATGATATACACACACCAGATGAAAAAGCTAGTATTTCTTCTATTGATAGAGTGTGGGAATTTTTATTAAATCTTCTTAAAGAGATAAATTAGGAGGTAATCTAATGAAATTACCTTGGAATAAAAAATATTTAATAATTTCATTTCATATAGTAATAACATTAGTAATGTTATATGCTTTAAAATATGGTATAGACTTTTTAGCATATATTTTAAAAAATCTTAATATAATATTTGAAAATATAAAGTCTGGAATAGGTTGGTTTTTATCTACAATTATAGTTGTAGTTATAGCATTTGTATTTTCATATTTATTAGATCCAGTTGTAGATTTTTTTCAAGAAAAATATGAAAGAATATATGAAAAATATTTAAAGGATAAAATAGAAAGTATAAAAACAAATTTTAAATTAAAAAATAACTTTACAAAAAAAAGAAATAAAATACAAGAAAAAGTTGAAAAAGGTAGACTAGAAGGTACTATTTTAACATATTTAACAATTGTTTTAATTATTGTATTACTTAGTACAATTTTAGTAAGTAGTATAAGTAAAAGTGGTGCTGGAAGTTTTATAGATAATGTTACTTCGGCTATTAAAACATCTATTTCAGGATTTCAAGAGGATTTAACAAGATTTTATAATAAATTAGATGGAGAGTTAATAAGTAATGAAATTTTTGAAGAGTATGTTTCTCCTCATTTAAATAAAATAACAACAACTTTTACTTCTTTTATATATGATATAGGTAATAATATTATATCTGTTATAACAAATATTGGAAATGGTATAATAAATGTTGTTATAAGTATTGTAATTTGTTTTTATTTCTTAAAAGATAAGAAGGTTATAAAAACTAAATTGGAAAATATATGCATAGCATTTTTACCTAAAAAATTTTATAGTGTTACTAAAAATGGTCTTGGAGATATTCATGCAGTATTTTCTGGTTATATAAGAGGTATGCTTTTAGATGCTTGTATTATGGCAATACTTATTAGTATAGTTTTATCTCTTATTGGTTTAAAATTTTCTATTATTATTGGTATAATATCTGGATTTTCTAATGTAATACCATATTTTGGTGCATTAGTAGGATTTATACTTGCAATATGTGTTGCGCTTATAAGTGGTGAGCCTATACAAGCTTTATATTCAACTATAGGAATGCTTGTTTTACAGCAAGTAGATACAATATTTATTGCACCTAAAGTTGTAGGAGAAAGTGTAGAACTTAGTCCAGTTATTGTTATTATAGCATTATCTATTGCAGGTAATCTTTTTGGATTGTGGGGTATGGTATTTGCAGTACCTGTTTTTGCAACAATAAAACTATTTGCTTCTAGAATATATGAAAGGCGTAGATTAAAAAATATTTATAAAGATATAAAAAGTTAATAATAAAAGGTTTATTTATATAATTTATATAAATAAACCTTTTATTATAATAACTAATTTATAAAATTAATATAATTTAATATTTGATCAACTGAGTTATTAATACCAATTTTACTAGTATTTAAAACTAAGTCATAATTTGATATATTATCCCATTCTCTTCCAGTATAGTAACTATAATAATGACCTCTTTTTTTATCTGTTTTATGTAAAATATTTTCTGCGTGTTTAGGGTCTACATCTGGATTTATTTCTAATAGACGTTTAATTCTAAAGTTTTTATCTGCTCGAATATAAACTTTAACAAGTCGTTCTTCATCTCTAAGGATATAATCAGAACATCTACCAACGATAACAGCTGATTTATTACGAGCTATATTTCTTATAACTTCAGACTGAATAGCAAAAAGTTTATCATTAGTTAAAAAATCATTATTTTGAAAAAATAAACCAGTTGTTGAAGGAGTACCCATGGCAATAGAATATAAGAAGCTATTAGTTGGTTTTTCATCTACATTTTCAAATATAGTTTCTGTAAAACCACTTTTTTTAGCAGCTAAAGATATAAGTTTTTTATCATAAAATTCACAACCAATCTTATCAGCTAGTTTTTCACCAACTTCTTTACCACCACTACAAAATTCTCTACAAATAGTTACAATTATTTTTTTATTCATAATAAATCCCTCCCTAAAACTATTTATTATTAATTATACCATATTTTTACTATAAAATAAAGTATTTAAATATACAAAAATTATATTATTATATTTGTATATTTAAATACTTTTTAGTAATTATTCATATATATGTTTATAATTGAACTATATCTATTTATTATAATTAGTTTTATATTGTTTGAAGTAGTTAAAAAATTATAAATATAACAATTATATATCTTTAATTAAAGGTTCAATTAATTATATATCTTTATTTGTATGATTAGAAAATAGTTTTAATGAATCTATATCTTTTTTGTAACCCATAAATAAGATTTTATCTATTTTTTTATAATTTAGTATTTTTAATATGCTATTAGTAATTTTTTTTAAGTGTTTTTCTAAACTATATTTTATTTGAAAAATCTAGTTAACAATTTCTAATAAGATACATAGTTACCATGTCTAATCTATAATAGTGTAGTTAATATATAAATAATAAATAAATGTAAAGTTAAAGATATTATACCTATAAAGTAGAATTTTTTCTTTTTAGTTTTATGGTTAAATAATTTCATAGATAAAAAGCCCCCAATAAAACCGCCTAAAAGAAAAAACTTAAAAAGCATATTTTCTTTTATACGCCATTTATTTTTTATAGCTTTTCTTTTATCTATAAATATAAGTAAAAATAGTATAAAATTAATTATTATATAGTAAGAAAGAATAAAATAAATTATTGTTTCATAATTTCTCTCCAATCTAGGTCACCTCTATCAAGAGTTAAAAGAAGGGCTTCAGCAGTGGCAAGATTACTAGCCAAAGGAATATTGTGTGTATCACACAATCGCATAATACTATTTATATCATCTTCATAGTCTTTAACATAAGAAGGATCTCTTAAAAATATAAGTAAATCTATATCATTATTTATTATTTGAGAGCCTAATTGTTGTTCTCCTCCTAAATGTCCTGCTAAGTATTTATTTATATTTAAATTAGCAGTTTCTTGTATTAATGTTCCAGTAGAACCAGTAGCAAAAAGTGTATGTTTATTTAAAATATGCCTATATGCTATACATAAATTTTCCATAAGAATTTTTTTGTTATCATGCGCAACTAATGCAATATTCATAGTATGTCACCCCCTTAAACTTTAGAATTTATTATATTATAACATATTTTGATTATTTTTCAAATAAATTTTTAGGTTTAGTCATACTAACATTTAATACCAGGCCTATACAAGCCATATTTACAAGCATTGAGCTACCACCAGCACTTAAAAATGGAAAAGGCATACCAGTATTAGGTAATAAACTAGTGGCAACACCAATATTTACAAATATTTGAAATGTTAACATTCCTACAACTCCTACAACAATAAGCATACCTAATGTATCAATAGCTTTATTAGCAATAATAAGACATTTACCAATTATTAATAGTGATAAAAATATAACGATACAACAACCAATAAAGCCAAATTCTTCACCTATTACTGCAAATATGAAATCATTATGGGAGTAGGGTATATAATTTAATTGATTCATACTTCCATTAAAAAGTCCTTTTCCCATAAGTTGGCCTGAGCCTATTGCCCATGCAGAATTTTTAGTTTGGTATAAAGAGCTATCTTTTGTATTTAAATCAAAAGATATAATAGAGATAATTCTATCTAATTGATAATCTTTTAAAAACTTACTTAATATAAAGTATTTACCACTAATAATATCTATTGCTAAGATAATAATAATAGGTATAAAAATAATAAGAATAATTTTTATATACTTAAAATCTAAATTACCTGCAAATATTTGGAAAATTAATATTGCTAAAATAACCAATGAAGCTGATAAAGATGGCTGAGCTTTTATTAATATAACTGGTATAATTGTTAAAAACCCTAATATTAAAAGATTTTTTATTTCATTTATTTTATGATTATTTTTATCTATAAATGTTGCTATAAAAATAATCATAAATATTTTACAAAATTCAGAAGGTTGTATACCAAAAATCCATCTTTTAACTTCATTTATGGATTTACCTAAAGGAGATAAAACTAATATTAAAAGTATTATATTTAAAATATATATTGGTATATAAAATTTACATATAAATCTATAATCTATAAAGGCTGCAAATAACATGCAAATTATACCTATAATAAACCAAATAATTTGATTCATAAATTCTGAAGATAAAAACTCTTGATTAAAACCAATATTTAAAGTATTAATTTTATTAGCACTTCCTATTGCTATTATACCTATAATAACCATACAAAATACCAGTATAACTAATAGATAATCAAAATAAAGAAGCTTTTTTTTTAGCATGTAAAAATCCTTTCTAGTATAAAATAAATTTTTATTAATTATGTAATAAAACAATCGCAAAAAAGCAGAGAATGCTCCGCTTTTAAAAAATTAGATTTAAATATGTAATTAGATTATCCTTGATTTTTATGCATATTTTTAATAGGTATATTTGCGTAAAGCATAGGAATACTATTTTCTTTATTATCTGTTTCAGTTTTTGTTATTTGAATATCTAATTCTTCTTCATCTATTTCCATATAGTTTGATATAACACGAATAATATCTGTTTTTAACATTTCTAAAACTTGAGTTGAACAATTAGCTCTATCATGTATTAAAACAAGCTTAAGTCTATCTTTAGCAACATCTTTAGATGATGTTTTTTTATTAAATAGATTATTAAATACATCTAGCAATATAATTCCTCCTTTATATAAAAATATACAAATAATTATTGAGCCTTTTTATTAAATAAGTTTTTAAATTTATTTAATAATGTTGTATTACTAGATAATTCCATAAGAGGAACCTCATTGCCCATAATTCTTTGAGAGATATTTCTATATGCTTGTCCAGCTTTAGAGTTGTTATCAGTAACTGCTGGTTCACCCTTATTAGCAGATACAACAATACTTTCATCATCTGGTACAATACCTAAAATATCTATTGCTAAAATTTCTGTAACATCTTCCATAGCCATCATATCGCCTTTTTTTACCATATCTACTCGAATACGATTTAATATAAGCATAGGATTATTTAATTCATTAGCTTCTAAAAGACCAATTATTCTATCAGCATCACGAACTGCAGATACTTCAGGTGTTGTAACTACAATAGCTCGATCAGCGCCAGCAATAGCATTTTTAAATCCTTGTTCTATACCAGCAGGACAATCTATAATTACGTAATCAAATTCTTCTTTTAAGGTATCACATAATTTTTGCATTTGCTCAGGGCTAACAGCATCTTTATCTCTTGTTTGAGCTGCTGGCAATAAAAATAGATTGTCATATCTTTTATCTTTTATAAGAGCTTGTTTTAATCTACAGTTTCCTTCAACAACATCTATAAGGTCATATACTATTCTATTTTCTAAACCCATTATAACGTCCAAATTACGAAGACCTATATCTGCATCTATCATAGCGACTTTTTTACCAGCAAGGGCAAGGCCAGTACCTAAATTAGCAGAGGTTGTTGTTTTACCAACACCACCTTTACCAGATGTAATAACTATAACTTCACTCATTAAAACTCCTCCTGAATATAAAATAAAAATGTGAAATTGTTAATATACATATATATTAACAGAATTTTATAAAAATTGCATTAACTTTTTTAAGCAAATATTAACAAAATTATACATTATCATTTAATTAATTGCTCAACAAAAATTTGATTATCTTTTACATACGCATATTCTGGCATAATATTTCTTTTTATATCATTTGGGAAATATGCTAAACAGTCACCTATGATAAGTTGGCTAGGTATCATATGTAAAGCGGATATGAAACAATTTTTATCTCCTTTACAACCGGCATGGATTACACCTTTTAACTTACCAAGAACAACTACATTACCTTCAGCTACTATTTGTCCACCAGGATTTATATCTCCAATAATAACTACACTTCCATTAAACTCTATTTTTTGACCACTTCTTATAGAACCTCTATGAAAGTGAGTTATATTATTTTTTGAATCTAATATATAATTTTGAAACATAGGATTACTTTGTTCTAAATTTGTAACAGAAGGAGTAGGGGGTACTTCTTCTGCTATATTAATAGTTGGTATATTATTTACAAATGAAATATCTAATCCAGATTCTTGTGATATTATTTTTAAAAGTTTAGCTTCTTCATCCTCGTCTAAATCTCTACCTTTAAATGTAATAGAAATATTAGCATCTTGAAAAAATGATTTTGCGTTTTTAACCTTTTCTAAAAGTGCAATTTCTATATCTTCAAATGTAGCTAAACTATCAAGCATAATTAAAATACCATTTTGAACTCCTTTAAAAATAACTATATTTTTACTCAAAATATTTACCTCCATAACAATATATAAATTATTTAGTAAGACTATTTGTGTATTTCTTTTCAGGTTCTTTATTGAGTGCCAAATATTCTTCTAATATTTTTTTAGTAATTTTTGATGCTGGAGAATAACTATCACTTCCGTAAGGGATAAATACAGTAATAGCTATTTGTGGATTATCATATGGAGCAAATCCAGTATAAACATTATGATCATTATAGTTTTTATTTTCCTGTGCAGTACCAGATTTAGCAGCTACTTTAATAGGAAAATCTGAAAAATCACTTCTTAATGTACCATTATTACCTGCTGTAACTCTATACATACCATTATGAACTGCTTGTAAGCTTTCTGGTGAAATTTCTATTTTCTTTTCTAAAATTGGTTTGTATTCTTCAATTGTATTTTCACTATTGTTAGATATTTTGTCTAAAAAGTGTAAAGAATATCGATAACCACCATTCGCAAGTGTTGCTGTATATTTAACTAATATAGAAGCTGTATAGTTATTATATGCTTGACCAATAGAAGTTCTTATAGTATCTCCAGGTTTCCATGATAAATCTCTTTCAAGTGCTTCTGGATTTCTAGATGATTCTACATATCTTTTATAATCTGGAGAAGATATTTTAGATGGGTATTTTTTTAGAGATGAAGAATCGTAAAGTTCGTATATTTCTACACCAGATCTTTCATTTAATCCAAAATCCTCCATATATTTATTTAAAATTTCAATTCCCATTCTATGAGAAATATCATAATAAAAATAGTTACAAGATACTTCTAAAGATTCTTCAACATCAACATGACCATGGCTTCCATGTATCCAACATTGTGCATAAGGTTTACCAGCCTCTGTAAATACATCTTTATCATAAATAGTTGTTTTAGGTGTTATTATACCAGTTTCTAATGCAGCTATTGCAGTTATTGGTTTAAAAGTAGAACCAGGTGCTCGAGGCTCAGTAAATGGACGGTTATTCATAGGTGATGTAGGATCACTACTTAATTGTCTATAATAATCATTATCAAAATTATTAACAAATCTATTATTATCATAAGATGGATAAGAAACACTAGAGAGGATATCACCAGATTTTACATCTGAAATAATAACAGATGCAGATGCAGGAGCTTGTAACATACCGGTCATATGAGGTGTTATTTGTAGAGTATTTAGCTTATCAATAAGAAATTGTAATGGTGATATATTACCAGCTTTTATTCTGTTTATATAACTTTCATCATCTACTACAACACCTTGCTCATATAATGCTAAAATTACATTTGTTTGAGAAACTAAATTATTTTTTATACCATCAGATAAAATATTTCTTGATTTTTCAAGATCTTCTATTGCAGTAGGATCTTTTGATATTATATATTTTTTTAAATTATTTGAATAAGTATTATCTTTAGATGATAAAATTTTTTTTATATCTAAATTGTTAGCTTTTACCATAGAAGCATAAATATGTTTTGAGGAATAATTAGGACCAGCAGTATTTTTACCTAAAAGTCTATTAATAATAACATCCATTAGTGTTGTTTCAACAGAATCATATACAACTTGATTTAAGTTTGCATCTAATGTTAGAAATACATCATTACCAGGGATAGGTTCGATAGATAATTCTTCATTTTTTTTAATTTTTCTTCCAAGATTATCTACTTCATAGTATGCAGTACCATCTACACCATTTAAAGTTGTTTCAAAAGCTTTTTCTATACCTTCTTTACCAACAACATCATTGCTAGTGTACTCTGTAAAACCGTTATTTTTGTAATATTCAAGTTCTTCAGAATTTATACTTCTTATATATCCTAAAGTATGAGAAAATGATTCACCAGCAGGATAAACTCTTTTACCTTCAACATCTATATATATACCTAAAAATTCTGAAGAGTTCTCTTCAATAGTTGCAATAGTTTTTTCACTAACATCATAAGCTAAAGTTATAGGTATAAATTTAGAAAATCTTCTTTTATAAAGTTCTGATCTAACTAACAATATTTTTCTTGCATCTTCATCTGATAAATTAGAATCTATTTCAAATTTTTCTCTTAATATTATAAAAGCTTGTTCTGCATTTATTTCTTCAACAGGGGTATTTAATGAATTTTTTTCTAAATTCATATCATTTTTCCAGGTTTTTTCTAAAGATTCACTACCATTAAAAAGAAATGTATAAGGCTTTTCTTTAGAAATAGGAAATTCATCTACGACTTGTTCTCCATTTTCTTCTAATATATTTATTGTTTTTAATAAAACATCATTTATATTAGGTATAGATATGCTAGGGTCAATATTAACAGTAAAAGAAGATTCATTTACTGCAAGAGGACGTCCAAATTTATCATATATATTTCCACGAGGAGCATCTAGAGTTATAGGCTTTGAGATCGTTCCTAAAACTTGATTTTTTAAAAATTCACCTTGAACAATTTGTAAAGTATATAACTTAATTATAAGTATAAAGAATAATATACTAACACCAGTAAATATTACTAATAATCTTATATTACCATGATTAAGAATATTATTAAAATGTTTTTTCATACTACACCTCTTAAAATTTTAAGAATTATTGTTTAAATAAGTTTTTCTTTTTACGGTCAAATTTTTCTAATTTTTTATTTATAATAAATAAAATTCTATAAATAAAAAAGGAAATAATAGAAGTATATAATGCTTCTGGTATAATTATTGTTTTTAGGAAAATAAATACATTAGGATATCCCCTTAAAAATGCGTTAAAGAAAAAGAATAAAATTCCGTGAACAATATTAAAAAACAAAGTTAAGAAGAAAGGTATAAT
>CAMMEG010000062.1 GCA_946495765.1 uncultured Eubacteriaceae bacterium | reverse complement strand
AAAAAGCTGTAAGGTATACCTTACAGCTTTTTATTATATTAAAATTTCACATAACTTTATAATATACTAAATACAAGTATCTTTAGGATTGCCTGGTCTACAAAAATCATCAAAGTCAAATTTATCTAAAAATTTAATATTTTCTTTTTTACAATTTCTTTTAAGTCTTAAGGTTATTAATACATATAAAACTATTATATTATAACATAACTTACACTACTAAATCTTAAATATCATAATAAGTTTTATAATTTATTATAATATAAAGTTAACTATATTTTTTATATCCAGGGTGTTTACCAGTAACACCATAAAATTTTCTAAGATTAATTAATTTATCAATATTTTCTCTAGAAACTTCTTCTTCTCTACCTAATAATCTAGCATTTAAACTTATTTTAGCAAAAAGTTCTAATGTTTCCATTTTGTAATAAGCAGTTATTAAATCCTCACCAACAGCTAATGCACCATGATTTTTTAACAAAATAACATCATGATCTGCTAAAAATGGAGCTATAGCTTCAGGAACTTCATTTGTAGAAGGTGTACAATAAGGAGTAACAGGTATAGAGCCCAAAGAAACTATTGTTTCAATCATTGTATATTTATCTAAAGGAATATTTGCAACAGCAAATCCAGTTGCTGTTGGAGGATGAGCATGTACAACTGCTCCTACATCATCTCTTTCTATATAACATCTTAGATGCATTTTTATTTCAGATGATGGTCTATAACCGTCAATGCTTTCTATAATATTTGAATCTTTGTCTATTCTCACAATTTTTTCTGGAGTTATAAAACTCTTGCTTATACCAGTTGGAGTTGCTAAAAAGCTACCATCTTCTAGCTTAACCGTAATATTTCCATCATTAGCTGCAACCCAACCTAATTGCCACATTTTATGACATACATCACAAATTTGTTCTCTAATTTCCATATAACTTAAATTTTCCATTATTGTTCCTCCCTAAGTATAAATTTTATGCTATTTATTTATTAAACTTTTAAACCTAATATAATTTTTATTCCATTCTTCTATATCTTGTGGCTTATAAACTTTTATTATTTCAGAATTTTTAATTATTTTTCTGGCTTCTTTAATATTTTTAATTTTTCCATTAGTAATTAATTGTATAGATATATTCCCTAATACAGTAGCTTCTATTGGGCCAGCATATACAGTACAATTACAAGCATTAGCAGTCATTTGACAAAGCATCTGACTTTGCACTCCTCCACCAATCATATAAATACTATTATATTTTTTTCCAGTACATTCTTCTATTTCTTCTAAAGCACATTTATATTTAAAAGCCAAACTTTCATTAATAACTCTAACTACCTCTCCTACAGTTTTTATGTTTATACCAAAATTTTCTTTACAATAATCTTTTATTAATTTAGGTATATTTCCAGGGTGAACAAAGATTTCATCATCAGGGTCTATAAAACATTTAAAAGACTCTTCCTTATTAGCAAGATTTTCAAGATCAGAAAAACTATAATCTTTACCTTCTTTTTGCCACTGTCTTTT
This sequence comes from uncultured Eubacteriaceae bacterium, assembly GCA_946495765.1. Taxonomy (GTDB): domain Bacteria; phylum Bacillota; class Clostridia; order Lachnospirales; family CAG-274; genus Tyzzerella. The sequence continues at coordinate 8,994 of CAMMEG010000062.1, read as the reverse complement.
ACTTTCTTGTATAAGCCAAAGTCCTATAATATTTTTTAAAAAAGTTGTTTTTTGTTCATATCCAATTTCATTTGTTATATTATACTTAATAGATTTTTCATTTATTATAGGGCTATTAAGTTCAGTACCCATTAAAGACCAAGTCCCACAACTTAAAAATATAAAATCGTCTTCTTCAGTAGGAATAGATACAATAGCGCTTTGCGTATCGTGCCCTGTTATTGATATAATATTAAATTTATGAATATTAAGTTCTTCTGCTATACTATCTTTTAAAGGAGCTAATATAGTTCCGCTATGAACTATATTAGCAAAAATATCTTCTTTTAAATCTAACTTTTCAATAACTTTTTTTGCCCATTTTATTTTATTTTGTTCCAAAAGTTGTGTTGTAGATGATATTGAAATTTCACTTACTTTTTTTCCAGTAAAAAAGTAGTTAAATAAATCTGGCATTAACAAAATTTTATCAATACGATTAAATACTTCTGGTCTTTTTTGTTTTAAAGCAAATAATTGAAAAGCGGTATTTATATTCATAATTTGATTACCAGTTGTATTATATAATTCTTCTTTATCTATATTTTTAAATACTTGATCTAAAATATTATCCGTTCTTTCATCTCGATAATGTACAGGATTTTCAATTAAGTTCCCATCTTTATCTAACATACCAAAATCAACACCCCAAGTGTCAATTCCCATACTTTCTATTTTCCCATACTTTTTAGACTTAATAAGACTTGTTTTTATTTCAAAAAATAACCTTAAAAAATCCCAATACATAGTATCATTAAGTTTTACAGGGTCGTTAGAAAATCTATGTATTTCTTCTATTTCAATTTTATCATTTTTAAAATTACCAATAATAGCTCTACCACTAGATGCTCCAAAGTCTATTGCTAAAACTTTATAATCACTAGACATTTAATCACCTACCAATTATTTATACAATGGACCATAATTTTTGCATGCTCTATAATCTTGCCCTTCTTTATCCATGCCAAATAAATTCCACGCAGAAGGTCTAAATATTTTTTCTTCAGAAATATTATGCATACTTACAGGTATTCTAAGCATAGAACAAAGAGTAACAATATCTGCTCCTATATGACCATAGCTAATAGCCCCGTGGTTAGCTCCCCAATTGTTCATAACATCATAAGCAGATTTAAAAGGACCTTCACCAGTAATAATAGGAACAAACCAAGTACAAGGCCACGTATAATCTGTTCTTTTCCAAATTTTATCAGACACTTCATCTGGTAATTTAATAGTATATCCCTCTACTAATTGCATAACTGGACCAAGACCTTTAACAAGGTTTAATCTCATCATAGTAACAGGCATCTCTGCTTCTGTTAAAAATCTTGAAGAATATCCACCACCTCTAAAATATCCTACATCGGCTGGATTCCAAGTAGTAGCCTTTAATATATTTTCTTTATCTTCTTCTGTTATGTCAAACCACGGTTTAATAAGGTTATTTCCATCTTTATCTTTAGCCATACCACAAGCATCTAAACAAGATGCACCAGAGTTAATTAAATGTAAAAATCCATCAGATTTTTGTGCAAGTCCAGTTAATTTATATCCAGTTGTTTTTTCTACTGCAGATGAACTCCAATATGTTCTAACATCAGAAAAAATTTGAGCTGTATTTGTTAAAAGTTTACCAAATAACATACTAATTCCATTTAATACATCATTTTCAGTTGCTAAAATATAGGGCTCTCTTATTCCATTCCAGTCAAAAGAAGTGTTTAATAAAGCTTCTGGAAAATCACAGTTAGGGTAAAAGTCTGTCCATTGTCTTTGTCCTTGAAAACCAGCAGCAATAGCATTATGACCTAATTTTTCTTCTTGATAACTATCTGGTAAATTAGGATTACCATTCATTAAGTCTTTTATAATACACATCATTTTAACAACAAATTCCCAGTCTTTATCCTTTTCTTCTCTAGATTTTTGAACGCTAGAGTCATTTTTATCAAATCCTTCTTTACATTTTTCTTTTGTCCATTTTAAAGCTCTTTCATATTCATCTTTATCATATATTTCTTCTGTCATTCTTCTAATGATTTCAACTTCATCAACAGATTCTACCCTCATACCTAAGTATTCTTCGATAAAGTTAGGGTCAATTATAGAACCCCCTATTCCCATACATATAGACCCAATTTGTAAATAAGATTTACCTCTCATAGTAGCTGCCGCAACAGCTGCTCTACCAAATCTTAATAATTTTTCTTTAACATCTTCAGGTATAGTTGTATCATCTGCATCTTGAACATCATGGCCATATATACCAAAGGCTGGAAGCCCTTTTTGAGCGTGAGTAGCCAAAACAGATGCTAAATATACGGCTCCTGGTCTTTCTGTTCCATTAAAGCCCCACACACCTTTTATAGTTTTAGGATTCATATCCATAGTTTCAGCTCCATAACACCAACAAGGTGTTACGGTTAATGTAATATCTACACCTTCTCTTCTAAATTTTTCTTCACAAGCAGCAGCTTCTGGAACTCTTCCAATAGTTGTATCTGCAATAATAACTTTTACAGATTCTCCGTTAGAATATTTTAAATTTTCTTCAAATAATTTTGCAGCAGACTTTGCCATATTCATTGTTTGTTCTTCTAAAGAAGATCTAACATTAACAATTCCTTGTCTACCATCTATTGTTGGTCTAATACCTATTACTGGATATCCACCTATTAATCTATTTTTACTCATTTTATCTCCTCCTAAAATAAAACATAAATTTATACATATATTAACATTAAAAATATATATTTTCTTGTATTTTTATATTAAAAAAATATAATAATTTTCACTTTTATATTCATTATTTTTATGTTATAATAAATAAAATATTATTTTTATATATTTTGTATAATAACTGTTATAAAAGGAGTATTTTTTTATGAATTATTTAAAATATAAAGAAAATAAAAATAGAGGTACATTTAATTTTCCTATTGAATATTACTTTATAACAACTAATGATATAAGGTATAATATGCATTATCATTGGCATACAGAAATAGAAATTATAAAAATTATAGATGGTAATTTTCCTATAACACTAGATAATCAGCTTATTTATACAAAAAAAGATGATATTATTTTTATATCACCAGAAATGTTACATGGAGGTATACCTAAAAATTGTATTTATGAATGTATAGTTTTAGATATTAATATGCTTATAAAAAATAATAATATATGTAATAGTTATTTAAAAAATGTGTTAAATACACAAATAACAATTAATTATGATATATATAAAAATGAGACTATAAAAATAAATTTAAACAAAATATTCAATTGTATGAAAGAAAAACCTACAGGATATGAATTTTTAATTCAAGGCTATTTATATATAATATTTGGACTAATAATAGAACAAAGACTTTATACAGAAAATTTAAAAATACTTGATAAAAATAAAAATAAATTGTACCAATTAAAAAAGGTATTAGAATATATAGAACTTTATTATTCTACACCTATAACTTTAAAAGATTTAGCTAATAAAATGAACTTAAATCAAAAATATTTTACAAAAATATTTAATCAAATGACAGGTAAATCTCCTATACAGTATCTTAATTATTATAGAATAGAAATGGCTTGTGATATGCTATTAACAACAGATTTATCAATAACAGATATTTGTTTAAACTGTGGATTTAATGATTTAAGCTATTTTATAAAAACATTTAAAAAAGAAAAAAACATTAGTCCAAAAAAATTTAGAGATAATAAATTTATATCTTAAATATAATAAAAATATATTATATTTTTATTATAATATGTAGCTTACATATTAATATATTATTTGTCATTTATAACATTATAATGTTAAGGCTAATAACTTTATATTTAAGTTTATATCATTTTAAGTATATTTATTATAAAATCATTCTTTAAACAACAATTTTATTATATTATAATAACTAACTTATTTTTTGTCTTTAATATAAAATCACATATAATAAAAATACTTAAATATAAAAAAGATATGATAAAACTCATATCTTTTTTATATTATATCATAAACATTAGACATATACTGTCAAATGCTTTTACATAGTAATATAATATATAGTGCCATATAAAATCTATCAAAAATACATATTAATCCTACAGCAATACTATTTTTAGTAAATATATTTGAAAGCCCCAAAGTAAAACCTAATGATATTCAATAATAAGATATTTTGTAATTTTTAAAATTATATTTATTTTTTAATATATTTATTATATATACACTCAATATAAAAATAGTATTATAGAAGCAATTATCCAATCTAGTTAAGTTTAGTTACATCATAATTATTTATATTTGTTATATATTTTATTTTAAATAATTACTAATATTAATTCTAAACCAATATTAGAAAAAGCATCTAACTATAGATACATATATAACTTAGTACATTTACTTTATCTTGTGTTTTTAAAATAAAACTAAAATCCTAATATTATAAACTTACTTTATAATATTTAACTCTTTATCTTGCTCAAAGTTAAATTTATTATTAGATAAAATACCTAAAATGAATTGTTTAATAAGTTTATAATATATATTAATATTAATGTTTAGATTATTCTAATATTTTTCATTAGAACAAATATTTTTTGTCCATGACACTATATTTTCATTTTTTTCTATAAATTTTTTGCTCTATTACAAGGTATACCATCTAAAATATTGTCTTCAATAGTCTTAAAAATTACAATTTTATCATCTTTATTTCCCTCTATTTTTATACTAGCTCAAAAATCAAAAAATATTTTTTCGATTTTATTTAAGTTATCTTAGTTTTTATTTAAAGTTAGTTTTACAAAATATGCAAGTATATTTTCTACAACATTAACTTTTTCTTATAACCATCCGTGAATATTATCTGTATTAATTATTTGCTCTAAAAGCTTTTCTTCTACAATTCCATAATTTTTACAAAGTTCACTCTCAATATTTTCTAAATTAAGTTCTTTAATAATAGTATTTATTATTTTATTTTGTAATGTTATTTTATTATAAAGCTAATAATGTATTGGATTTAAAAATAAACTCATTATATTTTATCATTATTATAAATATTTTTTACAAGCTAAAAGTCCTACTATAGTTTTAGAGTCTATTATTTGACCTGTATATATCATATTAATTGCTTCTTCTAAAGGTATTTTTTTAACTTCTATAAATTCATCATCATCAAAGTTAAATTTTCCTTGTTTTAAATCTTTAGCTAAATATATGTGTATTTTTTCTGTACAAATTCCAATAGCCGGATATATTGTAGTCATATGAGTAATACTTTTGGCTATTAAAGAAGTTTCTTCTTCAAGTTCTCTTATAGCACATTCCTTAGGGTCTTCACCTTTTTCTAACATACCAGCTGGTATTTCTAAAACCATACTAAGTGCTGGATGTCTATATTGTTCTACCAATACTACATTACCATCTTTATCTATTGGAACTACAGCAGTAGCATCGCCTCTTAATACTACTTCTCTTTTAGCCGTATTACCATCTGGTAATGATATAGTATCTAATTTAACATCTATTACTTTTCCTTTAAAAGCTACTTGACTATCAATTATTTCGTAGGTTTTTTTCATATAATTAGCTCCTTTATATTTTTATGTTAATTAAAATTCAGCATTTTTAGCAGTTCGTGGGAATGGAATTACATCTCTAATATTAGACATTCCAGTTAAATACATTACGCATCTTTCAAACCCAAGACCAAAACCTGAGTGCTTTGTTCCTCCAAATTTTCTAAGTTCTAGATACCACCAATAATCTTCTTCTTTAAGTCCCATTTCTGTTATTCTTTTTGTAAGTATATCAAGACGTTCTTCTCTTTGAGAGCCACCTATAAGCTCTCCAACTCCAGGTACTAATAAGTCCATAGCAGAAACAGTTTTATTATCATCATTTAATCTCATATAAAAAGCTTTTATATCTTTAGGATAGTCTGTAACAAAAACAGGTTTTTTAAATACTTTATCAGTTAAATATCTTTCATGTTCTGTTTGTAAGTCTATTCCCCATTCTACTGGATATTCAAAATTAACATCAGCTTTTTTTAGTATTTCAATAGCTTCTGTATAACTAATTTTACCAAAGTCATTTTCTACAATATTTTGTAGCCTATCAATAAGAGTCTTATCAACAAAATCATTAAAGAATTTAATTTCTTCAGGAGCATTTTCTAAAACATAGTTTATTATATATTTTAATAAATCTTCTGCAAGTTCCATATCATCGTTTAAATCTGCAAAAGCTATTTCAGGCTCTATCATCCAAAATTCTGCTGCGTGTCGTGGAGTATTAGAGTTTTCTGCTCTAAACGTTGGTCCAAAGGTATAAACATTTTTAAAAGCCATAGCATAAGCTTCAGCAGATAATTGCCCGCTAACTGTAAGGTTTGCCTCTTTACCAAAAAAATCTTTATTATAGTCTATGTGTCCATCTTCTGTTTTTGGTATATCATTCATATCAAAAGTAGTAACTCTAAACATTTCACCAGCGCCTTCACAGTCGCTACCAGTTATAAGTGGAGTGTGAACATAAACAAAGTTTCTTTCATTAAAAAATTTGTGTATAGAATAAGCTATTAAAGAACGAACTCTAAATACAGCAGAAAAAGTATTTGTTCGAGGTCTTAAATGTGCTATTGTTCTAAGGTATTCAAAAGTATGTCTTTTCTTTTGTAAAGGATAATCCGATGGAGAATCTCCCTCTATATCTATATTAGTTGCTTTTATTTCAAATGGTTGTTTATTTTCAGGTGTTTGTATAAGATTGCCTTTTACAATAAGACTTGCCCCAACTCCTAATTTTTCCACTTTATCAAAATTAGCTAAAGTATTATCAAAAACTACTTGAACTCCTTTAAAAAAACTTCCATCATTAATTTCTATAAATCCAAAAGTCTTTGAGCTTCTAATAGTTTTTACCCAACCACAAATTGTAATTTCATTTTGAGTATATTTTTCCGTTTCTTTAAAAAGTTGTTTAATTTCTGTATACAAAAAATCATCTCCTTTAACTTATAATAAATTTATTACCATACATTATAACCTATTTTGCTTCAATAAGCAATAAGTAAAAAAACGTTTAATTGCGTACTATTTTTCAAAAAAAATAATAAAAATATAAATTACTTAATATACAATTTAATTATTAATTAGTAAAAAATTAGTAAAAACAAGGGTAGGTTTATGTATAAATATAAAATAAGTAAAAAAAATAAAGGGGCGACTGCCCCCTACTCTTTTTTCTCATCTAAACTACTAACCACATTATCAACATTTTTATCAATTAATTTGTTAGTAACCTCTAATCCTTTTATTAGCCACTTAGGTACTAGATACCCCTTGTCAAGTTCCACCATATTCTCCAAAATACTTCTAAATTCATTTATTATACAGTGGGCAAGGATAAACCAACCGATAGATATCATTATGTGTAAGTTTATTCCTATTATATGCCCTATTTTTTGAAAGGTAATTCCTAATCCAAAACCCATAGCTACCAAACACCATATTAAAAACTTTTTAACAAAGCCTTTCAATGCTCGTCTTGAGCTTTCTTTCTTTAAATATCTAGCTTTCATTATACCTGTTATATAGTCTATAATATTAAGTCCTAATAAAAATATAAATAAAAACCAAAAGTCCACTAAAATAGCCGATAATATAGCTGTTATAGTAGATATTATGTAATTTATCTTTGTTTCAAAAATATTCATATTAACACCTACTTTCTAAATAGCTTTAACCTATCTAGAATAGAATTTTTTAGTTTAAAAAACACACTATTATTAGTTTCATTGCATCCCGTTTCAAATCCTAAAAAATCGGCTATATCTCTAACTTTAACAAAGTTAAACCCACCACTATTAATAGCTTTAACAGTAGATTTTTTATTACCAACCTCTACATTAACAGTGATAAGTGTATCATCTAAAGTAGTTATTTTAGTGTTGTTGTCATAAGCTATTTTCATATTTAAAAGCTCTGCTGCATCTCTAAGTTTTATATAGTTTTCTCCCTTTTCATTTATAACCTTAAAAGATTTAACTTTACCGTTATAACTATAGTTTCTTTCTACAAACATATACTTTTCCACCTCTTTCCACGTTTTTTTAAAGTTTTCTGGTGTGCCATATTTTTTAGCTAGAGTATTTGTATCACCGTATTTAGTTAGTTCAAAGTGTGGCTTATCAACAAATCCTTTCCAATTACCACCCCATTCTAAACCTAATTTAACTGCTACTGCTCCTACTTTTGCAAACCAGCCATCACTATCATTATAAGCGCCTTTTCCATCATTTCTGCATATATCAAATGCCATACCCCAATTGTGATTACTATATGGATACTTAACATTTGTTACAATATTACCAGGTTCAGTTCTTCCTTGTGCATATAGTTTATCTTGTTCTGCCTTTGTTCTTACTGTATCCGTTACTTTAACTATTAACCCCTGCTTTTTACATTCATCTAAAAACTTTGGGATTATAGCCTGTACCTCTGGATGCAATAAAGTTATATCTCTACTCATATTTACCTCCTTTTTTACATAAAAAAAGACAGTTTTATGACTTGTCTAGGTCAATTAAATTTGTACAATTAATACAATTTATCAGTCTGGCCAGAATTATAAAATTAATCTGTAATACCCTTAGTCACTGGATTAATAATATTATTCCATAAAGATACAACTACAAGTCCAACTACATAAGGGTTTTTAAGTGCATCTAAAACTAAGCTAAATAAACTCCCCCAACTTGTTAAATCACTTCCATTAATACCAAAGTAAGCAAGTATAGGTGTTGCTACTGACAATAATACATTTACCCAAAATATAGGATTTTTACATCTATCTTTCCAATTGATTTTTTTCATATAAATTACCTCCATTTTTTATAAAAACATATTTTTTGAAATTTTATAATACATTTATTTTTA
>CAMMEG010000061.1 GCA_946495765.1 uncultured Eubacteriaceae bacterium | reverse complement strand
ACCCACTGTCTTAATATAAGCATATATGCCCGAGTGGCGGAACTGGCAGACGCACAGGACTTAAAATCCTGCGGGAGTTAAATCCCGTACCGGTTCGATTCCGGTCTCGGGCAGTATTTTTAAACCACCTTTAAGGTGGTTTTTTATATTAATCTTAACAAGCTAAAAAATAGTATGAAAGTTAATTCATACTATTTTTTAGCTTGTTAAGAGCTTCTTTTAAACATTGAAAGGTTTGTTCACTAATAATATGTTCCATTTTACAAGCATCTTCAGTAGCAATTTCTTTTTCTACGCCAATATAAGTCAAAAATTCTCTTAATGTACAATGTTTTTCATATACTTTTTCAGCAATTTCTCTACCAGTATCAGTTAATATTATTTGATTTATATTACCTATTTCTATATACCCAGAGTTTTTTAATAAGGACATAGCTCTGCTAACACTAGCTCTAGAAAAATTAAGTTCATTTGCAATATCTACTGAACGTGCTATGCCGTTTCTTTTTTGTAAAATAAGAATAGTTTCTAAATAATTTTCACCAGATTCTTGTATTTTCACTAAAACACCTCACTTATTATGAAACTTAAACTTTTTAATAATCTATAATTAGTTTTAACACTATATTTTTCTAAAATTTAAGTAATATATAAATTTTAACACATAATATGTAAATTTTCAAGATTATTGTATATTATTTTTATAGAGATTTAAAGTATATAAATAAAGAGATAAATTTTATTTACTATTTATATTTAAATTTTTTAAAATTAAAAATAATATTATGAAAGAAGTAGTCATTAAAATATGTGTAATACCAGAAATTCCAGATATTGAAGCATTAATAGAAGGGGTAAGATTAATATTTAAAACTTGTGATATTCCACGAATAGCCATTACAATTACCATAGAAGGTAATGATATATTATATAACTTTAAAAATAAACTAAATTTTTTATGACTTAATAAGTCAGTATTAATAGAAAATAATGCTAAAATTAAAAAGATTATAGTCCCTAAAGCTAATAAGTGTAAATGAATAAAAGCAAGATTTGTTTTTCCGGTAAAATTAAAATACTTAGTAAATTCTCTGTAAAAAACACCACCTATCATTGCAAATATAAAATAAGTAAATGAAATATTAATTAATTTTTTCATATGCTAAATTCTCCTTATTATTTTTAATTATAAATTTTAATTTTAAAGTAATTATATCCAAATAATATACCAGCTAAAAATAAAGAAGCACCTAAGCCAGAATAAAAAATGGCAATAAAAATATCAGGAGCTAAATGTAAAGTCCTTATTAAAATACCTAAAATCATCATACAAGCCATTATAATAAATGATTTTTTATCAAAAAATTTTATAAAATATTGAAAATCATCTTCAAAGCTTTTTATTCTATGTGTATGTTTAAAAACAAGTTTTCTAAAAATCATAAACCAAAAAAATAAAAAAACTAATATAGATAAAAATAAATTAATAATATTTAAATAGTTAGTATACGTAACAATACCTATATGTAAAATATTAAATCCAGCTATTATCCATACAAAACTTGCTATTAAAAGTAAATTATATTTTTTAACTTTCATTAAATTACCTCCATATTAATATATACTATTTTCTATAAATTTTAACAAAGGTTTACAATTATTTTGTTTTTGTATTAATAATGATATTAAGAGAGTAAATACATAATCTATAAATATAGTAGGAGTTAAAAAATCGTTGAAAGCAGATGACTTAATATTTTTATCCTTTTCTAAAATTCTTAACAGCTTATATTTTATATTTTTTAAAAAATATTCCATTGCCTTACGACCTTTAATTTTTTGGGTACTATTAAGATTTATATAGTGTAGAGTGAAAAAATCAGGATATTTAACGCTATTTTCATTTATTGTATTAAAGAGCCAGTTTATACAATCAATAAAATTATCAAAATTAAATGACTCAGTATCTATATTAAATATATCTTCCCAAATGCTTTCTATAGTAGCAACTATTAAATCAGATTTAGATGGAAAATAATTATATATAGAGCCAATAGAAATATTACAATTTTTGGATATTAAACGCATATTTATATTATTAAGTCCGTATTTTATAGTTATTTCCTTACTTATATCAAGTATTTTATTATATAAATCCACTATTTTATCCTCCTATATGAACAATGTTCATTATATAATAATTAATAATTATTGTCAATAAAATTATAATGTTAAAGTAAAATTATTTGTTAAAAATAATTATTTTATTTATGTTCAACAAAGATAATTTACCAAGATATTTTATAGCCGATAAAATATGTTATTAGAAGTAAAATTAAGTTATTTTAAGCTAATAAATATTGGTTTAATTTTATGAGGGGTATATAAAGGAGCAAAAATATGGAAGAATTAAGCAAAGCAAAGTTATTAAAGAAAATCTAGGTTTTACAATAAATATTTTAGATATTTCTAAGTTTATAGAAATAAGATTATATTTTAATATACAAGGTATTTAAATGGTCATAACTAGAATAATAGCTCTTAATATGATGTATATTATTAAGCAAAGAGGGTGAAGTATTAATATCTCTAAGTTATCAAAAATTATTTGATTTTAATAGTAGGAATTACGTAGTTAAAAAGTAATGGGGTTTAACATACTTGATAAAAAAGTATTTAGAGTTACTAAGTTAAGAATATAGTTATAAACTACTATATCTTCTAATGTTTTATTATTTTGATTAGGATAGGAGAATTTAGAGAAAAACATACTCATTTAACTGTTCAAATGTATATAATTGTTACAACGGTAAGTTTTTATTTATTTGTAATATATAACATAGATAATTTTATTGGATTAGATCAAACTAGCGTAATTATTAGAACTATTACTATGATAATATTAGTAACTTTATATTTAATATTTAGACAACATAAAGCAAAAATTAAGGATTAATAATATAGGAGATATAATAGGAATAGGAATAATAATAATTTTTCTTTTTACTATAAATAAAAATAAAAAAGATAAATAAAATGGAAGCTGTTTTAAAAAATAACAGAATAATAATGTAAAAAAATATGTATATTAAATATATCCAATTTTTGTAACTTATTATTTTAAAATTCATATTATTAACTATGGAGGTGATAAAATGAATTTTAAAGACAAAAATATAGGGTATGCATTAACTGGTTCCTTTTGTACATTTGAAGATACAATAGAGCAAATAAAAAAACTAGTAGAACTAAAAGCAAATGTTTATCCAGTATTTTCATTTAATTCACAAAATATTGATACTAGATTTGGAAAAGCTAAAGACTTTATGGAAGAAATAGAAAGCATAACAGGAAATAAAATTATAAAAACAATAGAACAAGCAGAGCCTATAGGACCTAGAAATTATTTAGATGCTTTTATTATAGCACCTTGTACAGGTAATACTCTTGCTAAATTAAATAACGGAATATGTGACACACCAGTTTTGATGGCTTGTAAGGCTCATATAAGAAATAATAAACCAGTAATAATAGCAGTATCAACTAATGATGCATTAGGGGCTAATATGGAAAATATAGGTGGTATGATAAATAAAAAAAATATATATTTTGTTCCTTTTGGTCAAGATGACTATATTAAAAAACCAAAATCCATTGTTGCCCATTTTCCAGAAATACCAAAAACTATATATAAGGCATTAAATGGAGAGCAAATACAACCAATAATTAAAGAATATAATTTTGATTAATAATATAAATCTAATTGCTATTAGTATTGTTAATAAAAATATTAATAGTGATTAGATTTTTATTATGTATAAATTTTAAGCATATATTTATTATTTTATAATAAATATATTTAATGTTAGATTGTTATAAAAAATAAATTGTTATTAATTTAAAATGTTATAAAAAAGGTTAAAAACTAAAACTATAATAAAAAATAGTATTAGAGTTAATAAAAATTATAAAAAAAAGGTTATAAAAAAATACAAATATTATAAAAAAATATATATACTTAAAAAAAACTTTACTTTTTTGATGAAATAAGTTAAAATATATTAGGATAAAGGAGAGTTGTTTATGATTTTTGATAGATTGTTCACTCAGAGTACAATATTAGAAGCAGCTATGCAAGCTACACAATATAAAAATCAAGTTATAGTTAATAATATTGCTAATGCAGATACACCTAATTATAAAAGTAAAACAGTTAATTTTGAAGGGGCATTAGCTGAAGCTATAAATAAAACTAAAGAAACAGGTATTAATCATATGGGAAGTGTTATGTCTAATATACAAGTTATTACAAAAGAAAATAGCACAACACTTGATGGAAATAGTATTGACGTAGAAACAGAGATGATTAATTTTTATAAAAATTCGACTAAATATGATGTAATAGTAAATAGTGTTCTTAGTAACTCAAGTAGAACAGATACTGTATATTCTACGTTTAAATAATATATAATGGGGGAATGAAAATGTCATTTTTTGATACTTTAAATACAAGTGCAACTGCTCTTACAGCTCAAAGTCTTAGAATGGATATTATAAGCCAAAATATGGCAAATGTAGATACAACAAGAACTGCTGATGGTGGAGCATATAAGAGAAAAACAGTTATTTTTAAAGAGATAGGTGATAATAAAAATAACTTTCAGAATATATTTAATAAAACTTTGAATAAGAATCAAAGGTTAGCCGGTGTTAAGGTAGAAAAGATAGTAGAAGACGATACGGAAGGGCCTAAAGAATATAATCCTACTCATCCAGATTCAGATGAAAATGGTTATGTTACAAAGCCAAATGTAAACGTAGTTGAAGAAATGGTTAATATGATTTCTGCTAATCGTGCTTATGAAGCTAATATAACATCAGTAAATTTAACTAAAAGTATGATAAGTAAGACACTAGAAATAGGAAAATAATAAATTTTAGGGGGAAATTATGCGTATAGAAAGTAATATACAACCTTTAAATGCACAATTAAAATTTAGCACAGATAATAGTGTTGAAAGTTCTTCAAAAACAGATCCTTTTGGTAAATTTTTTAATGAAGCTGTTCAGCTTTTTGAAAAAACTAACTCTATGCAAAAAGAGGTAGAACAAAAACAAATAGATTTTATAACAGGTAAATCGGATGATATAATAGGGCTTAGTATGGCTCAATCTAGAGCAAGTTCATCAATACAATTTACGGCCCAAGTCACAAATAAAATATTAAATGCTTATCAAGAAATTATGAGAATATCTATTTAGTAATATGAGGTGTAAATATGCATGAGAAACTATTAACCTACAAGGCCAAAGTTGGTGAAAAGTGGAAAAGTATAGATAAAAGTTTAAGAAATAAAATAATTATTATTGCTATAGGCCTTGTAGTCATATTAGGTCTTTTATTATATATTAGTTTTAAGCCGCAATGGGTTGTTTTAAAGTCTAATTCTGACCCAGAGACAATAGGCCAAATAGAACAAGTTTTAAATGATAATGTAGTGAAAAATAGGCTGATAGACAGGGGAACTGGTATAGAGGTATTAAAAAAAGATGAAAGCAGGGCTAAAATACTTATAGCTAGTAGTGAAATAGGAAAAGAAGGTATTACATTTGATGATGTATCTGCTAATATTAATATTGGTATGACTGAAAATGATAAAAATGAACAATATAAAAGATTAAAAGAAGCTGAAATGAAGCAACTTATAGAAACTTTTGATAATGTAAAAGAAGCTAGTGTTATGCTTGCTTTACCAGAAGATACAGTAGTTTTTAACAATAATAAAAAAGAAGCTAGTGCAGGGGTTACTCTTGCTGTAACAGATAATTTTACAGAAGAACAAGGTGCTATAATAGCTAATCTTATAGCTAGTAGTGTTGAGGGTATAAAAGTAGAAAATGTTACTATAGCTGATACTAAAGGTAAAATATTATACTCTGGTAAAGAGAACAATGGTGTTAGTCATTCTAAAAAGGAAGAAATCGAAAATAATAAAAAATCAGAAATAGAAACAAAGATACAGGATACATTAAGTCCTTTATATGATGAAGTAAAAGTTATATCTAGTGTTAAATTTGATTGGGACAAGATACAAGAAAGAAATCTTACGTTAACACCACCAGTTGATGAATCAACAGTAGGTGTTCCTAAAGTGCAAAAGGAACAAACTGAAAGTGTTGTAAATGGTACAGCTGGTGCAGAGCCAGGAGTAGAATCTAATGATCAAAATCCAACTAATTATGCTATGGGTGAAGAAAACACTGGAACTTATGATAGTTCTAGTATAGAAACAGAATATGGATATAATGAACAAGAACAGTTAAAAGAAGTATCTGGTGGAAGTTTTGTTCCAGAAAGTTCTTCTGTTGCAGTTACAGTATATAAATATAGATATTACAATGAAGAAACTTTAATAGAAAATGGTACAATAAATAGAAATTTAACTTGGGAACAATTTAAAGAACAAAATGGTACTCCAGTATTAATAGACATGGATCAACAATTATTAGATACTATAAGAATAGGGACTGGTATAGAAAATGTAACGCTTACAGGGTATGAAAAACCTATGTTTGTTGACAAGGTTAGCCAACCTATAAAAATAGAACAAATAATAGTATTAATAATTTTAGTTGTATTAATAGGATTGCTTGCTTTTGCACTTATTAAAAAAGCTCAACCAGATGAAATTGAAGAAATTGAACCAGAAATATCTATTGAAGATCTTATTGCAACTAATAAAAGAGAAGATGAAGAAGTGGCTGAAAAAATTGCAGGAATTAATGAGGTTGAGTCTGAATTTAAACTTAAAATTGAAGATTTTATAGATGAAAATCCAGAAGCAGCAGCTCAGCTTCTTAGAAATTGGCTTAATGATGAATGGGAGTGATAAAAATGCCTAATTTATTAGAACAATATGGTGGAAAAACAAAGGCTGCTATGTTACTAGTATGTTTAGGACCAGAAAAATCCGCAAAAATTTTTAAACATCTTAAAGAGGAAGAAATAGAAGCTTTAACTCTTGAAATAGCTAACCTTAATACTATACTACCAGAAGTTAAAGAAAATATTTTAGAGGAATTTTATCAAATATGTATTGCACAGAGATATATTGTTGAAGGTGGTATAGGATATGCTAAACAGCTTTTAGAACAATCTTTTGGTGATGATAAGGCGAATGAAATTATAGCTAAACTTACAGTTTCTTTACAAGTTAGACCATTTGATTTTATTAGAAGAGATGATATCACTCAAGTTATAAACTTTATACAAAATGAACATCCTCAAACAATAGCTTTAATATTATCGTATTTAAAGCCTAATCAAGCCGGTGAAGTTTTATCATCTTTACCATCAGAAAAACAAGCAGATGTTGCCAAAAGAATTGCTATAATGGATAGAACAAATCCAGATATTATTAAAGAAGTGGAAATAGCACTTGAGAAGAAAATATCTAGTCTTATGACGGCAGAATATACAGATGTTGGTGGTATAGATGCTATCGTAGAAATCCTTAATTCTGTTGATAGAAATACAGAGAAAAATATTATGGATACTCTTGAAGCAGAAGAGGTTGAACTTTCTGAAGAAATTAAAAAGAAAATGTTTGTATTTGAAGATTTACTAACTCTTGATAATAGATCTATACAAACTATTCTTAGAGAAGACATTGACCAAAGAGATATTGCAACAGCACTTAAAGGTGCGACGGAAGATTTACAAAACCTTATATTTAATAACTTATCAAAACGTTTAGCTGCTATGATAAAAGAAGATATGGAATTTATGGGGCCAGTTAGAAGAACAGATGTTGAAGAGGCGCAACAAAAAATTGTTAATGTTGTTAGACGACTTCAAGAAACTAATCAAATTGTTGTTGCTAGAGGTGGAGGCGATGATATAATTGTCTAGGATATTAAAAGCATCATATGTAAATATTGAAAATAAGATTACTATAGATAATAAGTTTTCTCCAATTCAACAAGAAGTAGACCCTAATAATGAAGGAAATGATAATAAAAAAGAAAGTAAAATTATAGATATAGAATATCAAAATCAATTAGATAAAATAAAACAAGACATAATAGAAGAAGCTAAACAAGAAGCAGATTTAATAATACAACAAGCTAAAGAAAATGCTGAAATAGAGGCTCAAAGTATAAAAAAGCAAATGGAAGAAGAAGTTAATATAAAATCAGAAGAAATATATAAAGAAAGCTTTGAAAAAGGGTATGAGGAAGGTAAGCTACAAGCAGAACAGGACTTTGAAAAAATGAAGCAACAAGCTCAAAGTATAGTTGATAAAGCAGAGGAAGAGCGTCAACTTACAATTAACAACCTTGAGCCAGATATAATAAACTTCATAATAGATACTACAAAAAATATATTAACTAGTTCATTTGAGTTTAATCCAAAAATTATATCACTTCTTATAAAAAAAGGTCTATTAGCTGTTAAAGAAATTAAAGATTTAAAAATATTTGTATCAGAAGAAGAGTATGATTATGTAGAACAAAATAAACAAAAAATACTTGAAATAGATACAGAAAAAAATAATATAGAAATAATAAAAGATAATTCATTAAAAAATACGGATTGTATAATAGAAACTTCAATGGGAAGTATACAATGTAGTATAGATGATCAGTTATCTTCAATAAAAGAAGCTTTACACTATATATTAAATTGATAGGGTGGAAATATGTTTAATATAGATATAAATAAATATAGATATATATTAGAAAAAGATTATATAAAAAAAATAGGTAAGGTTTCTAGAGTAGTTGGACTTACAATAGAAGCAAATGGTCCAGATGTTAGTATTGGAAATTGTTGTAAAATATATACAAAAGAAGGTAAAAGTGTATTAGCAGAGGTAGTAGGTTTTAAAGATAAAAAAATACTTCTTATGCCATATGGTGATATTGAAGGAGTAGGACTTGGAAGTATTGTAGAAGGTTTTGATTATCCTCTTAATGTGAAAGTTTCTGACAAACTTTTGGGAAGAGTTTTAAATGGATTAGGAGAACCTATGGATCACAAAGGTGCTTTAGAAGCAAAGGAAGAAGTATCTACTACTAATGTACCACCAGATCCATTGTCTAGAAAAAGAATAAAAGAACAATTATCATTAGGAGTAAAAGCAATAGATGGGCTTTTATCTATTGGTAAAGGACAAAGGGTTGGAATATTCGCAGGTTCTGGTGTAGGTAAAAGTACACTAATGGGTATGATAGCTAGAAATACAAGTGCATCTATAAACGTTATAGCCTTAATAGGTGAACGTGGTAGAGAGGTTAAAGAGTTTATAGAAAAAGATCTTGGAGAAGAAGGACTTAAACGTTCTGTTCTTGTTATAGCAACTTCAGATCAACCAGCATTAGTAAGACTAAAAGCGGCACAAGTTGCTACTTCTATAGCCGAATACTTTAGAGAAAAAGGAAATGATGTTTTATTGCTTATGGATTCATTAACAAGATATGCTATGGCTCAAAGAGAAGTTGGATTAGCAATAGGTGAACCACCAGTATCAAGAGGATATACACCTTCTGTTTTTTCTATTATGCCTAAACTTTTAGAAAGAGCAGGAAATTCAGATAAAGGCTCTATAACAGGGCTATATACAGTCCTTGTAGATGGTGATGATTTAACAGAACCGGTTACAGATACTGCTAGAGGTATACTAGATGGACATATTGTATTATCAAGAAAATTAGCAAACAAAAATCATTATCCAGCAATAGATGTATTAGCTAGTGTATCTCGTGTTATGAGTGATATAGTTACAAAAGAACACAAACAAAATGCCTTTGAAATTAAAAAACTTATGGGAACCTATTCTGAAGCTGAAGACCTTATTAATGTAGGGGCTTATGTGAGTGGAAGTAATGAAGATATAGACATGGCTATATCTAAAAGAAAGGCTATATTAAAATTTTTAACCCAATCTACTGAAGAGTGTTTTACTTTGAAAGAAATAGATGAGGAAATGATAAAAATTTTAGAGGAATAGAATATGGCTAAGTTTGTATTTAATATGCAAGGACTTTTAAATATTAAAGAAAAATTAGAAGAACAAAGTAAAACAGAATATGGAAAAGCATTAAATAAATTAGAAGAAGAAAAAAATATACTCTTAAACCTTGAAAATAGCAAAAAACAAAATATAGTAAGCTTTAGAGAAAGTATTAATAAAGGTGTTAAGCCTAATTATATTAAAAATATTAATCAATTTATAAGCCTTATAGATAAAAAAATAGAACAACAAGTAGAAAATATTAATAAGGCAGAAGAAATTGTAGAACAAAAAAGATTAGTTTTATTAAATGCTATGAAGGAAAGGAAAGTACTTGAAGCATTAAAAGAAAAAGAAATGGAAAACTATTTTAGAGAAGAACTTAAAAAAGAACAAAAAATAATAGATGAAATAGTTAGCTATAAATATAATAAGGCTTAATTTGGAGGTTTAATATGGCAAAAAAAAATCAGAAAATTGAAAATAAGCAAGAAGAATTAGAATTAATAGATGAAGATGTTGATGAAGATATTG
>CAMMEG010000060.1 GCA_946495765.1 uncultured Eubacteriaceae bacterium | reverse complement strand
TCCAAAAGATCCCCGTCTTCAGGAATTTTTGTCTAAAGTTTTATAAAAATTTGTCATATTATAAAATTATAATAGCATACTAATAACTGTAACAATAGCATCTGCTAATAAGTCTGCCCAAAAATCACTAAATCCAACAGATTTAAAAAATAATCTTAAAGCTCCTTCTACACCGTCTTTTACATCATCTAATATTTTTATTAAATCATCAAAATAATCTAAAAATATGGTTGCTATTTCATCACCGTTTGGTAATTTAGATAATAAGCGAACTACTTTTTGTTTGTTAGTTATTAAAAGTTTTTTTGCAATTTTACCAGTTAAACTTCCTAATCCTTTGGTGTTCTCATTAACATTATTTGACAGATTAGCTATTTCACTTTTTATATGTAAGTACTCATTATAATCTATTTTTGAGTAACTTTTATTAGTAGATACTATAGTTTTAGTTTGAGCAAAGGCTTGGATAGGTACATTTGCTAAAAATAAAGATGATAATAATAAACAAGTTACTGATTTTGAAGTTTTACCTTTCATAATAAATTACTCCTTAAAATAATAATTATATAAAAACTCATAAGAATATTTATATTTATAAATTTTTAATTTTTATCTAATACAAGATATTTAATGTAAATAATTAAAATTTACGAAGCTTTTTAGCATCTGTAGGTAACTTTGGTTGATGAACGTTGAAAAGACAAGTTGTGTTAATGTTAAGACTAGTTACAGCGAAAGCTAACGTAGAACATAATGTTAAAGCTTTTACAAAAAATTTGTTGTTTTTCATATTGATAAACTCCTTTCATTTATTTTTTAAATTTATTTTTAAATTTTATAATATAATATCATAAAATTATATAAAAAATAAATTAAAGGAGTCAATTATATATTTTTTAGAGTGAATTAATATAATAAACATTTATATTATATTTTATAAATTACTATTTATAAATAATATTATATCTATTTCAAATATATTTTGATAAGTATTTATATTGACTAACCCATTATACTTATTAGCCACTTTTTTTATATTCTTTAATCCAATACCATTCATACCGTCTTTGTTTAATTTTTTAGTTATAATTTTATTATTTTTATATTTTAAAATACCGTCAAAACTATTTGATAAATTTATAAGTAATCTACCTTTATTAAATTTTATTTTTAAGTTTATAAATTTTTCAATTGGTAAATCTTTTAAATTTGCCTCAATAGCATTATCTAATATATTGCTTAAAATAATAACTAAGTCAAAATCTTCAATATCTAGATTATTTGGAACAAGTATATTATAATCAAATTTTAGATCTAAATCGTTAAGTTGTTGTAGTTTAAAGTTTAATATACTATCTACTACAACATTACCAGTATTAATATAGTCATTTTTTAGTTTACCTACATTAAATATTTTATCAATATATTCTAAAACTTCATCTTTTTTATCTAGCATAATTAGATTTTTGACAGTTATTAGATGATTTTTTAAATCGTGCTTAAATCCTCTAGTAATCTCTAATGTATTACTAATCATTTTAACTTGTTTAACATACAGATTATTTTTTTCTTGTAAAAAGATAAACTCTAATCTTTCTTTTACACTTCTAGAAACTATATTATATAGATAGAACATATTAATATTTAGGAAAAATATTATAATAAAATAGATTAATATTTCTTCTATATTAAAAACTTTAGTAGTAAAAAAATATACTAAAGAAATTATACTAATTATAGGCATTATAAAAAAGGGTAACCATAATTTTATAGGGACTTCTATATTAAATTTTAATATTTTTAAATTTCTTATAAAAATAAATATAATAAAATATAAAAAAGACCTTAATAACATTTCTAGTGAGTTAATGTATCCAACTTTATACATAGAATAACTAGCATTATTGACTATAACAGCACAAAATGTTTCTATAATAGCAAATAAAATATATATTGTTATAGATAAAATTATTTTATTTTTAATATTTATCTTATAGTTAAATAAAAGTAAAAATAGGGATAATATATTAATAAACATTATTAATATAGGTACTTCTATTAAAAAATAAACAAGACTATATACAAACCAATATAAAAAGTAAGAAATTACCTCTATTTTAGAGTTATAAATATCATTTTTTATAACAAATGTTTTTACACAAAGAAATATTATAAATATATTTATGCCATTAAATATGAAGTAGAGACCATATCTAAAAAAATCTTTAAGTAAAAATTGTTCCAAGAATTAAATCTCCTTACTAAATTTTATTTGCAAATTTTTAACATATTTTCTTCGTGGTTGACTTATAGGTATAATATCACCATTTGATACAACTAGCCTATCACTTTCAAATTTTATTATAGAATTATAATTTACTAAATATGATCTATGAGAATAAAAAAAGTTATATTTATATAATTTATCAAATATGTCTTTTAAATTATCTTTAATCAAAATTTCTTCTTTTAAAGTGTTTAGCTTAGTATTTTTATTACAGCCTTCAAAATATAATATATCTTTTATATATATTTTATTTAATATTTTGTCTTTTTTATAATAAAAAACATTGTAATCTATATTTAATATAATTCTAATTTTATCTAATAATTCTATTAATTTATCTTCATTTATTGGTTTTATTAAGAAGTTAAATGGTCTTATATCAAATAGTTTCATTGCATAGCTGTCATGTGAAGAAATATATATTATTTTTGTTATTTCATCTTTAAGGTCTTCTCTAATTTTTAAACCTAGTTGTATGCCATTTAATTTGCCAAGTTCTATATCAAGAAAGATTATAGTATACTTATTACCTTTATTTAAAAATTTATAAAGTTGTTCACCAGAGTAAAAAATATCAATATTAAATTTTAAGTTATTTTTTATGGCATATTTAAGCAATATACTTTCTATTTCCGAGCAACTAGAAGTATTATCATCACAAATAGCTATATTAATCATGTATATAACCCCCATATTTAAAAATGATTAAAAAAAATTAGTTTAAGAATTATCTTTGTTTGTATTATACTGTATATATGGACTTTTTTCAACTTATATACCAAAAAATATATAAAATACTATTAATTTCTTTTTATATGTGATATAATATATAAAATATTATTAATTACTAAATTTTGAATTTATTTTATAAAGATTTTAGATCAATTATTAAAATAAAAATATTATATTAAATTTATACTTTAAGGAGAATATATAATGAGATGCCCTTTTTGTTACAATGAAGATACTAAAGTTATAGATACTAGAAGTATTGAAGAAAATACAATTATTAAAAGAAGAAGACTCTGTGAAAAATGTAATGAAAGATTTAATACATATGAAAAATTAGATATGATACCAATATCTGTTGTCAAAAGAGACTTAACAAGAGAAAGATTTGATACAGATAAGCTTTTAAAAGGGGTTTTATTAGCATGTAACAAAAGACCTATATCAATGAATGATATTGAACAGTTAGTTAAAGAAATAGAAAATAAGATATATACTAATGCAAAGAAAGAAATAAATAGTCAAGATATAGGGGAAATGGTTATGGAAAGATTAAAAAATTTAGATCCAATTGCCTATGTAAGGTTTGCATCTGTTTATAGAGAATTTAAAGGTATAGAGGCTTTTATGGATGAAGTTGGAAAAGTTTTTAAAAATATATAAAAGAAAGTTGTTTAAATGAAATTTTTGTATATTTAATGAGTTATTATATACTTATATTTTTATAACTATATAAATAAATTTATTTATATAGTTTATTTAAATTAAATAAAAAATTTAACAAATAGACATATAGTATTTTTATAATTTAACTTTAAATATATACTTTACTTATTTACAAATTTTTAGTATAATTAAAAAAATTTTATAAGGGGGATAAGAGAATATGCAATCATTTAAGTTTATATTACAATACTTAAAAAATTATAAATATAGATATTTTGCAGGTGTTTTAACGTTATTTATTGTAGACTTTATGAACCTATTAATACCTAAAATAACAGGTACAATAATAGATGGGTTAACTTTGAATAGTTTTAATATGAAAAAGGTATATATTTATATAGTATATATAATATTTGTTGGTGCAGTTATATCAATAGGACGATTTTTTTGGAGATTTTTTATAATGGGAGCTGCTCGTAAAATAGAAAAAAAAATAAGAAATGATATGTTTAATCATTTAGAAAAAATGAGTGTTGAATATTTTAATAAGCACAAAGCTGGAGATTTGATGACCAGGTTTTTAAGTGATTTAACAGCAGTTAGAAAGTCAATAGGACCAGCAGTTATAAGTACATTTGATGCTACTGTTATGACATTAATGGTTATTATTCAAATGATGATATATGTAAATATTAAATTGACATTAATAGCAGTTATACCTATGTTTTTAATATGTGTTAGTGAGATTTATTATGGAAAGATAATGGAAAAGAGATTTAAACAATCTCAAGAAGCAATATCTTCAATGGCAGATTTTGTTCAAGAAAGTTTTTCTGGAGTTCGTGTTATAAAGGCTTTTGTTAGAGAAAGAGCAGAGTTTAAAAAGTTTTCAAAAGCTAACTTATTATCAAAACAAAAAAACTTAAGTGTTTTTAGGCTACAGGCGGTTGTTATGCCTTTGTTAGATGTAATAATTGGTTTAAGTAGTTTAATAACGCTTATTTATGGTGGATATTTAGCTTTAATAGGAGAAATAACTTTAGGAAAATTTGTTGCTTTTAATCAATATGTATCAATGCTTGTTTGGCCTATGCTTGCCTGTGGTGAAACTGTTACTATGCTTTCACAAGGTTGGGCTTCTTTAAAACGTATAAAAGCCTTGTTTGATGAAAAACCAGAAATTTTTGATAAAGAAAATGTAGAAAATATTGAAAGAATTAAAGGGAAAATAGAGTTTAAAAATCTTATTTTTACTCATAAAGGCGATAGAGAAGCTACTTTAAGTAATATTAATATAAAGGTTGAAGCTGGTACAACTTTAGCAATAATAGGAAAAACGGGAAATGGTAAGAGTACTCTTGTAAATCTTTTACTCCATCTTTATAATGCAGATGATGGAATGATTTTTATAGATGATAAAGATATTAATAGTATATCTTTAAAAACTTTAAGAGGTAATATTGCATATGTACCGCAAGATAATTTTCTTTTTTCAAATACATTAAAATCTAATATTGCTTTTGGTGTTGAAAATGAAGAAATGGAGAATATAAAAAGAGCAACAATAGCTGCTTGTATTCATGATAATATTATAGATTTTCCAGAAGGGTATGAAACAATAGTTGGTGAAAGAGGAGTAACTTTATCTGGAGGACAAAAACAGCGTAGTTCTATAGCTAGAGCCTTAATGAAAGATGCTCCTATTTTAATTTTAGATGATGCACTATCAGCAGTTGATACAAGTACAGAAGAAAGTATACTTAAAAATTTAAAAGAAAATAGAAAAGGTAAAACTACTATCTTAATAGCCCACCGTATATCAACAATAAAAAATGCAGATATTATTATGGTTTTAGATAATGGAAAAATAAGAGAAATAGGAAGTCATAATGAGCTTATTAACAATAATGATATTTATAAAGACATGTTTGAGAAACAACAACTTGAAGAAGAGTTTGAAAAAAGAGAAAAAAATATTGATAAAGATGTAAGTGATATATAAGGAGGTGAAAATATGAAACAGTTATTAGTATATTTAAATAGACATAAATTGACTATATTTTTTTCTATAATATTGGTTCTAATTATTATTGTCATAGAGTTATATAGACCTATTATTATTGGTAATGCTATAGATAACAATATTAATGGGTATTCAAATCCGTATATAAAAGCAACAGAAGATAGTGAAAAAGCTGTTTTATATAAAAATATTTGGATTACAAAGGAATTTGATGAAAGTCAAATTAAAAATAATAATTTATATCAAATAGTATTATTTGAAGATAAATATTATATGATTGAAGAAATAAATAAAGAAAAATCTGAAAAACTAAAAAATATTACGAATGAAGAGTTAAAAAGGATTGTATCTGATCAAGGTATTTTATTAAATAAAGATGATTTAAAATCTTTACGTACATATGATTTTAGTGGTATTTTATATGCAGGTTTAATATATCTTTTAATTATGTTAATTGGATTTGTTCTAAACGTAATAAATACACTATTACTTCAAAATATGGGACAGAGCATCATATTTAAAATGAGAAAGCAAGTTTTTGAACATATACACAGTCTTTCAATAAGGTTCTTTAATAAGGAGCCAGTTGGAAAGCTAGTTACAAGGGTTATAAATGATACAGAGGCTATAAATGAACTGTTTACAACTATTTTAATAAAATTATTTAAAAACTTTGTAAAATTATTTGGATTTGCAGTAGTTATGTTTTATAAAGATGTTAAGCTTGCTTTATTATCTTTTTTAATGCTTCCTATAGTTATAGTTTTAACTTTTACATTTAAGCACTTTTCAAAAGTTGCATATCGTATTACTAGAAATAAAATAACAGAAATGAATATTTTTTTAGCAGAACATATTTCAGGTATGAAGCTAATTCAAATTTTTGCAAAGGAAAAAGAAAAATATGAGGAGTTTGAAAATAAAAGTGAAGAATTGT
Organism: uncultured Eubacteriaceae bacterium; assembly: GCA_946495765.1. GTDB lineage: Bacteria > Bacillota > Clostridia > Lachnospirales > CAG-274 > Tyzzerella. The sequence goes on along the minus strand of CAMMEG010000060.1, from coordinate 3,954 downwards.
ACCGTGCTAACTGGCGTGAGATTATGACTTTTGCTGTTTTTAAACCTTGTATTTATTTTGTATCTATAGTAACTTTAGTTATTATAATAGGAAATGGTAGTAAATCTGTTTTAAATGGAACTTTATCTGTTGGAACTTTATATGTTTTTATAAGTTATATTAGCTCATTTTTTGAACCAATTCAAGATCTAGCAGAACAATTTGGTACTTTACAGTCTTCTATTGCATCTTCTGAAAAAATATTTTCTGTTTTAGGTGAAAAACCAGATATAATTTCTCCTAAAAATTTAAAAAATATAAATATAAAAGGTAAAATAGAGTTTAAAAATGTTTGGTTTGCATATGAAAATGATGACTATATTTTAAAAAACGTTAGCTTTACCATAAATCCAGGAGAAAAAGTAGCCTTTGTTGGAGCTACAGGAGCTGGTAAATCTTCTATACTAAATTTAATTGGGAGATATTTTGATATTCAAAAAGGAGAAATATTAATAGATGGTATTAATATCAAAGATATAGATACTGATATTTTAAGAGGAGCTATTGGGCAAGTACAACAGGATGTATTTATATTTACAGGAGATATAAAAAGTAATATTTCTTTAAATAATGAAAATATATCAATGGAAAAAGTTATAAACTCAGCCAAAGCAGTTAATGCTAGCAATTTTATTGAAAAATTAAAAAATAAATATGATGAGCCAGTAACAGAAAGAGGAAGTACTCTTTCTGCTGGGCAAAGACAGCTTTTGTCATTTGCTAGAACTTTAGCTTATGATCCTAAAATATTAGTGTTAGATGAAGCTACCTCTAATATAGATACAGAAACAGAAAGTTTAATAACAAATGCTTTAGAAACTTTAATGAATGACAGAACAACTATTATGGTTGCTCATAGACTTTCTACTATACAACATGCAGATAAAATTATAGTTATGCATAAAGGAGAAATAAAAGAAAGTGGAACTCACCAAGAGTTACTTTTAAATGATGGAATTTATAAAAAACTATATAATGTACAATTAGACAAAATTTAATAACAGTGGTTAAAAAATAAGTGTAAAATGACATATATCTTAAATAATTTCATATAATTAAACAGGTTATTTTTTAGGAGGAGTTTTTTGAAACCTTATATTGAACAAAGAGCAATTGATGTTGCTAATTTTATTATTAATAAAAATGCTACTGTAAGAGAAACAGCTAAAAAATTTGGTATTAGTAAAAGTACTGTTCATATAGTTATAGTAAAATAGAATGTTTTTAATAAGTAAAAGTAATCAAAAAGAGAGTTTTAACTCTCTTTTTTGTTATTAAAAAAAATTAGTTGTTTAACGTTTTTAGTATCGTTTTAAATATTAAATAATAAAAAGATATTTGTATATATTATTATTTTAAATATTTTAGGTTAGATGTTATATAAAATAATAATATTTTTAATAAAAAATATATAAAATGTTAAGCTTACATATTTTATATGAGTATATTTTAATAATAAACAAACTTTAGCCATAACTATTGACAAATAACCTTAAACAAAATTTATTGACAATATAAATAAAATTATATATCATAATATCATTAGAAACGATTTTATATTAGAAAATAATATAAATACGAGAACCAATAAAAATTAAAAAAAATAACTTGGAATCTTTATAATTAACTTAGTTTTGTTTTTGTGAAAACTGTTGTTAGAAAACCAAAAATATATTTTTAATTATTATTAAGTATTATAGAAATACATTATAATACATGGAATAACCTAAATAAATTAAAAATAATCCTAATAAAAATGTACATTTTATGTTTTAACAACTATTAATATAGTGTAAATTAACAAATTTAAAAAATGTTTAAAACTTGTTATAAAAAGGAATTATAATATAACTAAATAGTAGATAAGTTATAAAATTGTAAAAAATTACTATAAAAATAAAGAGTATAACTTAAATCTTAAGATTTAGGTTATACAAAATTTTATATAATTATTGATTATTAATTAACAATGAATTTATTTTATATTTAAAAATAATAGGTATTCATGATCATTTGTTTTAGGGGGATTTGATGAAAAAATATACATTTTTAGATTTAGCAGAAGAAGTTTTAGAAGAAGTTAATAGACCTTTAAGCCCTATAGAAATATTAGAAATATCCAAAAAAAGAGGACTATTTTATAAAGTTGGAAGTAATGGATTAACCCCAGAAAAAACTTTATCAGCAAATTTAGGTAGTGATATAAAAAGAAATAAAAATACTAAATTTACAAAAATTGAAAGAGGTTTATATTTTTTAAGAGATAAAGAAATTAATAAAAATATTCAAAATAATATAAATATAGATAGTAATGAAAAAAATAAATTTAATGAGAGAGATTTACATTTATTATTGTCTACATTTGTAAATTTAGATGAACATTTTAAGTGTTATACAAAAACTATACATCATGAAAAATCTAAAAAAGACAAAAAAGGCTATAATCAATGGTTACATCCAGATATTGTAGGAGTATATTTTCCTTTTGAAGATTATGAAGATACTACATTAAAAATACAGTCAGACTTTAAAGAAAATACATATAAATTATATTCATTTGAATTAAAAATAGATTTAAATTTTAATAATTTAAGAGAATATTATTTTCAAGCAGTATCAAATTCAAGTTGGGCAAATGAAGGATATTTAGTAACATTAAAAATAGATAAAGACCAAATTTTTATTGATGAACTTAGAAGGTTAAATAATGCTTTTGGTATAGGTATAATTAAATTAAATCCTGAAAACATTTATGAAAGTGAAATAGTTTTATCATCTAAAGAAAAAGTTAATTTAGATTGGGATACAATAAATAGGTTAATTTGTGAAAATAATGACTTTAAAGATTTTATTAATAATATTTTAGAAGATATAAAACTTAAAAAAGTTAAAAGTAAGTATGATGATATTAAAAGTGATGAAGAAATTCGAGATTATTGTAGAAATAAAAAAATAATTTAAAAATTTAGTTATAAGTTAGTATTAAATAAAATATATTAGTAATTAGTCCATAGAGTTAAATAGGTTATTTTTTAGCAGGAGTTTTTTGAAATCTTATATTGAATAAAAAATAGTAGATATTAATAATTTTATTGTTAATAGAAATATAATCCAAATATAAATGCTAAAAAATTCAGTATTAGTAAAAATATAGTATATATGTTTTTATAAAAATATAATATCCTTTATAAGTTAAAAGTATTTAAATAAAGAGAGTTTTACTCTCTTTTTGTTGTTAAAATTAACTAAAGAGTACAATTTTAAAAAGATAAATATAGTTTAATTTATATTTTTATATATACCTTTCAATAAATTGTTAATAGCTGTAACTTTAAAGAATTTGTTGTTTACCTTTTTTATTTTTAATAAGAAAATAATTGAAACAAAGGATTCATAATCTCATAAAATAGGTTTATCTAATATAGTTATAGTAACTTTTGTTTGCATCCACTATAGATTTATATAGCTATTTAAATGTAAAAACAAATCTTTATCAAAAAATTAATTGAATTTCTAACTTTATTAGATAAAATTTTATACTGCCAGAAAAGTATCTTTATAATAATATATATATTAGTTTATATACTGTAAGTATATAAATTATATTTTTAAATATTTTAGTAATATTTGATAATGATATATTAAATTTTAATGTAAAATTAGATTTAATTGTACTTAATATAGGATTTTTTTGTTTAGTCTAATGTTGTAGTATTTATATAGTATTTAATAACTCAGCTACAATTTCTTTAATTTTTATGTCATTACTTACTAAGTTATTTTTTTATTATTGTATCAGATAAAAATAATTGGTATGGAAAGATTTTAGGATAAATCAGGTATTAAAATTGATATATTAACTTGTATAAAAATCTATAAGTGATTATAAAAAAATGTGTTAAAGCAATTAAGGAT